>DWZB01000077.1 GCA_019118405.1 Candidatus Limosilactobacillus gallistercoris | reverse complement strand
GAGGACCTGGACCTGATTCATCACATTTGTCTTATCACTGCTGGATAGCCGACAGAAGTTATGTGTGACCTGGACGGTAATTCGCCCACTGCCCTTGTCACTGATCCGCCGAATGTATTTTGCATAGCCATAGTTAGCCGGGTCATTATCGGCATAGGCCTGATGATCCAGCAGCTCCCGGGCCAGTTGGGTATTAGCCGTCTTCTTGCTGTCCTGGACCCGGCCACCGGTTCCCAGCAAAGCCGCCAGCGCCAGGATCGCCACCATCGGCAAAATTATCCACCGCCGCATCATTAATTACTTCCTTCCATACCAAAAAGGCCGGCAGCCGCTCATCAGCTTCCGACCATTGTTATTCAAAATTACAGTGCCTGAGCGGCCGTGATCAGGGCCACCTTGTAGGCATCGTCCTCGCTGCAGCCCCGTGAAAGGTCAGCGATTGGAGCGTTCAGGCCTTGCAGGATTGGGCCAACCGCGGTAAAGCCGCCAAACCGTTGGGCAATCTTGTAGCCGATGTTACCAGCTTCCAGGCTTGGGAAGATAAAGACGTTGGCGTGGCCGGCCACCTTGGAACCAGGGGCCTTCAGTTCACCAACCGCGGGAACAAAGGCAGCGTCAAACTGCAGCTCACCGTCAGCTGGCAGGTCGGGATCCATCTCGTGAACCTTGGCCGTAGCATCAGCCACCTTGGTAACCATGTCACCCTTGGCAGAACCCTTCGTGGAGAAGCTCAACAGGGCCACCTTCGGATCAATGCCGAAGAGCTTAGCGGTCTTTGCACTTTGAACGGCCACTTCGGCCATCGTTGGGGCATCCAATTCGATGTTGATGGCACAGTCGGCAAAGATGTAGCGCTGGTCACCCTTGATCATCAAAAAGGCCCCGCTGATCCGGTGAACACCCGGCTTCGTCTTAACGATTTGCAGTGCCGGACGAACGGTGGAACCGGTCGAGTGAACCGCCCCGGAAACCATCCCGTCAGCCTTGCCCATGTAAACCAGCATGGTGCCGAAGTAGCTGACGTCCTTGAGCATCTCTTCAATCTGTTCAGGAGTGTTCTTGCCCTTCCGCCGTTCCAGGAGCGCATCGAACATGGCCTTCTTGTCGGCCTCTGGGTATTCGGTCGGGTCAATGATCGTCAGGTCGGCGATGTCAAAGCCGTTGTCCTTGGCAGTCTTTTCAATCTTTGCCCGGGTCCCAAGCAGGATTGGCTTGATCAGGCCGTCATTTTGCAGGCGAACGGCGGCACCAAGGATCCGCTTATCTTCACCTTCAGGGAAAACAATTGTCTTACCCGTTCCTTTTACCTTAGCAGCAATTTCATCAAATAGTTCCATTATGCTGAACCTCCTTATTAGTGGTCATCAAGCATCTATACCTAGTTTGCGATCTGCTGGCCAACAACCGGCTGGGCCGGCAGCTGCCAATCAATCGGCGTCTCTCCCATTGCCTGAAGTGCCTCATTGGTCTTAGAAAATGGCCGTGAACCAAAGAACCCACGATTAGCGGAAAGTGGACTCGGGTGTGCTGACTCAAGGACAATGTTAGTCTTCAAGTTGATCAGCTTTTTCTTGTCCCGGGCAGCCCGTCCCCACAGGATGAAGATTACCGGCTTGGGACGCTCGGACAGGGCGTGAATGGCTGCATCCGTCAGCTTCTCCCAGCCGTGACCTTTGTGTGAAAAGGCCTGACCGTCACGAACCGTCAGCACTGAGTTCAAAAGCAGGACCCCTTGGTCGGCCCACTTTTTCAGGTAGCCATGGTTAACCGGGGTACATCCCAGGTCATCATGAAGCTCCTTATAAATATTCTGTAACGATGGCGGTACCGGGACTCCCGGGAGAACGGAAAAGCTGCACCCATGGGCTTGGTGTGGTCCGTGGTACGGATCCTGGCCCAGGATCACTACCTTGACCTCATGAAATGGTGTCCACTCAAAGGCCTCGAAGATATGATGCATCTCCGGGTAGACCGTGTAGTGTGAGTATTCTTCCTTCAAAAATTCCCGTAGCTGTGCATAGTATGCACTCTCAAACTGTGGTTTTAAGACATCCCACCAGTCGTTATGAATTAATTGTTTCATGACTATTAGCACCTCGTCTATTATTTTAGCATATCTATACACCGCCTGCGCACCGAAATGAAAACGCTTTGGCAGTAGGCAATCGGCCGCTAAGCTGGTAAAATACACTTAAAGCAGTAGATTGGTGGTGAAAAAATGCGGCAATTATATCTGCGTGATCACGCGACCGACCTGCATGGGACCACGATCGTCCGTGACCATCAGGGGCGGTCGTGCTACCTGCTGGTCGGTAAGTGGGGCATGCACCATGACGTCCTCTCCCTCTATGCGATCAACGGGACCCTGCTCGCCGAGGTTAAGCAGCAGTCACTGGGCATGCTGCCGAAGTTCTCCCTCTACCTCAATCGGCAACGGGTCGGAACAGTCGGCAAGTCCCTGGGCTTTGTCCGCCAGGTAATTTACATTCGCGGGCTGAACTGGTTCATCGTCGGTTCGCCCCTCGCCGGCCGCTACCGGGTCTTCCAAGGCAGCCACCAGGTTTTCTCCCTCCAGCCCGTTGAACTCACCGGAAGCTACTACCATGAACTAAAGGTCGAGCAAAAAGCCGACGAACCGTTGGCCATCCTCGTTGCCAGCGTCCTTGACCACTGGGCCCGGCGCGGTCAACGGGATCCCAAGTATCTCCGCTTTCGTCGTTCACGGCTGGCCGACAGCTTCGGAATGGGCTTCAAGTGTAACCATATTAAAAACGCACGGTAACGTTTAATCACGCTACTGTGCGTTTGTTGTTTAGTAATGCTTCATTACCCGTTCAATCTCCCGGTTCTGTTCCCGGCGCTTGATGGCCTCCCGCTTGTCATACTGGTGCTTACCCTTGGCAACCCCCAGCAGGACCTTGGCATAGCCATGCTTGATGTACATCTTCAGCGGAATCAAGGTAACCCCCTTATCCTGGAGGGTTCCGGTCAGGCGGTGAATCTCCTTCTTGTGGAGAAGAAGCTTCCGGTTCCGCAGCGGATCCTGATTGAAGTAGGTTCCGTTATCGTACTCGCTGATGTGAACATTCATCAGCCAGGCCTCGCCGTTTTTAATCTGAGCAAAGCCGTCCTTAAGGTTGACCCGGTGCGCCCGAACAGACTTGATCTCCGTCCCAGTCAGGACCAATCCGGCCTCATAGGTGTCCGTCACGAAATAGTCGTGGCGGGCCTTTTTATTTTGGGCAATTAAGTTGTCATTATTGTGTTGGGATTTCTTTGCCATGCTATCCCTCCATTGTAATTATGAGTGACGACGACGGTTGCGGTTGCGCCGTCCCTCGGAATGATGGTCGCGTGAATTATTGTGGTGCCGGCTCTGACCCCGGTTGATCTGCCGGTTATTAACGTGACCATTGTGCTTGTTCCGGTCCCGCCGGTTGAAGTGGCCGTGGTTCCCCCGCCGGTCGTCATGCGGCACCCGAATCTTCGTGGTTGGCGTGTTTTCCGGGTGCACGATCTGGAAGTCAACCTCCCGCAGGTCCTTGTCGACCCGCAGAAGCTTAACTTGAACCGGCTGACCGATCTGGAAGATCCGGTGCGTCTTGCGGCCAATCAGGGCCAGGTGCTTTTCGGAATATTCATAATAGTCGTCATTCATCACGCTGATGTGGATGAGGCCCTCAACCGTGTTTGGCAATTCAACGAACAGCCCAAACTTCATCACGGAACTGACCACCGCATCGAAGGTCTCGCCGATGTGGTCCTCCATGTATTCGGCCTTC
>DWZB01000076.1 GCA_019118405.1 Candidatus Limosilactobacillus gallistercoris | reverse complement strand
GCAAGATCAAGGAAGGTACCCACGGTGCTAACTTCATGGCCCTACTGGAACGTCGTCTGGACAACATGGTTTACCGTTTAGGTTTGGCTACTACTCGTCGTCAAGCTCGTCAATTGGTTAACCACGGTCACATCACTGTTGATGGCAAGCGCGTTGACATCCCTTCATACGAAGTTGATGTTAACCAAGTCATCAGTGTTCGTGAAAAGTCCAAGAACCTGGACATCATCAAGAACGCGGTTGACGCCGTTGTTTCTCGTCCATCTTACGTTGACTTCGACGCTGACAAGCTCGAAGGTAAGTTGAACCGGATCCCTGCCCGTGAAGACATGGATGCCGACATCGATGAAGCCCTCATCGTTGAATTCTACAACAAGTAAGATTGACTTACTTATACCAAAAAGCAGCTCCCCGGTGGAGCTGCTTTTTTTATTGCTTGATGAAGGTTAGCCGGTCCGGCGTCGAATATTCCGGATGGTAGCGATAGGCGACATTAAAGGCCTTCACCCCCGCCAAGTCCGTAATATTATTCTCCGCCAGGTAGCGAACCATGTTTCCCCGGGCCATCTTGGCTAAAGTGGCCTTCTGCTTGACCCGGCCATCAATCACTTCCCCAAAGACACAGGTCACCAGGCGCCGCTCGCCACTCAAATAAGGGGTCACTGCCCGTGCGTATTCTTTGGAGGCCAGGTTGAGCACCAGCCGATCCTCCCGGTATAATTCTTCAGCTAGCCGGCCGCCCCAAAAATGGTAAAGGTCGGCAGTCACTGCCACCTTCGCCCGGTCGCCCATTCCCAGGCGGTAAGGCACGATGCCGTCGAATGGGCGCAGCAGACCATAAAAGCCGGAGAGGATGCGCAGGTGTTGTTCAATGTACGCTAACCCTTGATCAGTAAAGACGTCCGGCGCCATGTACTGGTACTGTAGTCCCCGGAAGGCCAAGATTGCCGGCGTCAGGTGCTGTGTCAGGTCCATCTCCTGGACCCGCCGGTAGTTCAGCGTCGTAATTTTGGTGCTGCAGTTCCACCATAAACGATGGAGCTCGTCATAGGTCAACCCCCGCAGCCAGTTCAGTATCTCTTGGGTCTGTGGTAAAAACTGCGGCAGGTGCTGATAAGGCAACGAATCGGTATCAACCTGCATGGTCCGCGCCGGTGAAACAATGATTTTCATTGAAATTCCTCCTTTCTCTAATTATGATCCTATCATGTTTGCAAAATTTATTTAAAATTTTTTATTCGTGTACTGGATCACTTGTATGTCAACCGGTTGGCATATTCTTTAATAAATATATTTATAATAGTGCATGTGTCAAATTAGTGCTTATTGACATCTAGTCCCTAACGTTGTAAATTACCATTCGTAATGTGAGTGAAAGAATTCACTAATTGAGAGAGATAAGAGAAGGAGTGTTTTTTATGGATGAAGAAATTCCAGTCCATGGCCAAGTCGCCAAGCGAACCATTTCGCTTACGGCCAGCTGGGCATTCTTTGCATTTTCAATTGTTATTAACTCGATGGGAAACGTGCTTACCCTGGTAACCAGTTCCCATATTCATCCCCAATTCCTGGGGTCCGCTTACTGGACCGCTGCGGAAAACAATCTGGGGATTGCTATCCTGGGTAACCGGCCAACCACCCTGTTCTGGGCCTTCATGATCCTGGGGATGCTGACCTCAGTCTTAAACGCCATCCTAATGCACAAGTGGGACTGGCGGCGGATCGGCGGCAACTTCATCTTCATGCTGCCGTTCTCCCTGTTCATTCAGTGGTTCTCCAACATCTTCAACCGGATCATGCCCGACGCCACGACCCTGCCGATGGTCATTCTTTACGTACTGATCAACTTCTTAGGGGTGGCCTTCATTGGGACTGCCATTTCCATCTACCAGCGGGCCAACCTGGTTCTGCACCCGGCCGATGACCTCTTCCAGATCATCCGGTTCCGGTACTGCCACGGAAATGCCACCATTGCGATGTGGGCTTCCTACATTCCACCGACGATCATGGCCATCATCGCGGCGATCATCCAGGGCGGCATCTACAACTTCGGTCTAGGGACCCTGTTTGCCTTAGCATTCCAGGGCGCCATCACTGGCTGGGCGGACCTGCACATCTTCCCACGCCTCAAGCACCAAGCATTGGATGTTGGTAACTAATTCTTATAGCTAAAGCAGCTCGTCAGTGCGGGCTGCTTTTTTCGTATCTCAGGACATAACTTGTTATAATGAAGTCACGAAAATAAGAGAAAGGATGGTTCACCTAATGGCAAACGATAACCAAAAATCCGGGGCTGAACAGCGGATCGAAAATGCAATTTATGGGACGCCTAAGATCAAGCCTGATGAACAGCGCAAGTACCTGGGCACCTTCCGTGAGCGGGTCTGCCTCACCATCAGTGTTAAAGAATTGCACGAGCAGAACTGGCAGCCAGCCCTGGTTGCTGAGCTCAAACGGGGAATCGGCAACCTGGTTTTCCTGAACGGCAACCTTCCCCATGAAGATCTCCACCCCTACCTGCTGGCCACCAACCAGCACGGCGGGATCTTTACCATGAAGACTGATCCCGAATTCCGGACTGATCCAGAATCACTAGCCGTGGTAGTCGCCGCCAAGACTGGGGTTTACCAATCACCGGTCGACGTCGAAAAACGCTACCCCCAGTTCAAGGGCGCTCCATCATCGGCTCCCAAACAAGCCGACAACGAAAAACGCGGCTTCTTCTACCGGCTCTTCCATCAGAAGGGGGAAGCATGATGCAGCAACCCCTCGCCTACCGAATGCGGCCCCGCACCCTTGACGAGGTCGTCGGCCAACAGCACCTGGTCGGCGCCGGCAAGATCATCAACCGGATGGTCAAGGCCAAGATGCTCTCCTCGATGATTCTCTACGGTCCGCCGGGCACCGGGAAGACCAGCATTGCCAGTGCCATCGCTGGTTCAACCAAGTATGCCTTCCGTAAACTAAACGCCGCCACCGATTCCAAGAAGGACCTGCAGATTGTGGCGGAAGAGGCCAAGATGAGCGGTACGGTGATCCTCCTGCTCGATGAAATCCACCGTCTGGACAAGAGCAAGCAGGACTTCCTGCTTCCCCACCTGGAGAGCGGCCGGATTATCCTGATCGGGGCCACCACCGAAAATCCCTACATCAGCATCAACCCGGCCATCCGGAGCCGGACGCAGATCTTCCCCGTCCACCCGCTGACTAGTGACGACATCAAGGTGGCCATTGAGCGGGCCCTCAAGGATCAGGAACGGGGGCTCGGCAAGCTCCCAATTGAGCTAGCCCCAGAGGCTGAAGAACAGTTGGCCACTGCCACCAACGGCGACCTGCGCAGCGCCCTCAACGGACTGGAACTGGCCGCCAAGTCGACCGACCCGGGCGATGACGGCAAGATCCACCTAACCCTGCCGATTATTGAGGAGAGTGTCCAAAAGAAAGCCTTAGGGGCCGACAAGGATGGGGACGCCCACTATGACGTTATCTCCGCCTTCCAAAAATCCATTCGCGGTTCCGATACCGATGCTGCCCTCCACTACCTCGCCCGTCTGGTTGAGGCCGGGGACCTGCCAAGCATTGCCCGCCGGCTGATGGTAATTGCCTACGAGGATATTGGCCTGGCCAACATGCCGGCGGCTCAGCGGGCAGTAACTGCTGTCCAGGCGGCCGAACGGATTGGCTTCCCCGAGGCCCGGATCCCGTTGGCCGATGCGGTGATTGAACTCTGTCTATCGCCCAAGTCTAATTCTGGAATCACCGCCATTGACGCCGCCATCGCCCAGGTCAAGCAGGGTGGGTTCGGCGATGTCCCCGACCACCTCAAGGATGCCCACTATAAGGGCGCCGCCAAGCTGGGGCACGGCACCGACTATGATTTCCCTCATGACCATCCCCAGGACTGGGTGGCCCAGCAGTATCTCCCTGATCGGATCAAGGATGCCCAATACTTCCATCCTAAGCAGAACGGGCACTTTGAGCAGGCCTTAAACCGCCAGTACTGGCAGCTGCGGCGTGCCCAGCACCAGGCATTGCGCGGTCACCATCATCCGGGGAAATAATTGCCTAATTGAGCAAAAGATGCTAACATAATAATTGAAAATTCTGTAGTGTACGCGTTGTCTAAACG
>DWZB01000075.1 GCA_019118405.1 Candidatus Limosilactobacillus gallistercoris | reverse complement strand
TTCGACTTCATTACTAAGACCCCACCTGCTGCCGTATTACTTAAGAAAGCCGCTGGTGTTCAAAAGGGTTCCGGTGAACCTAACACAAAGAAGGTTGCTAAGGTAACCAAGGATCAAGTTAAGGAAATCGCCGAAACTAAGATGCAAGATCTAAACGCAGCTGACGTTGAAGCAGCTATGCGCATGATTGAAGGTACTGCACGCAGCATGGGCTTCACTGTTGAAGACTAGTTGTTAAGCAGTCCGGACGTATTATCAAAGTAATACGTCTCCGTGGGAGGTATTAACTCCGCTAGACCACATTTGCAAGGAGGAAAACACAAGATGGCTAAGAATCGTGGTAAGAAGTACCAAGACGCGCTTAAAAAGGTTGACAGCAAGAAGGAATACGCTGTTAACGACGCGGTTCAATTAGTAAAAGATATTGACTTCGCTAACTTTGACGCAACCGTTGAAGTTGCATTTAACTTAAACGTTGACACTAAGCAAGCTGATCAACAATTACGTGGCGCTGTTGTTTTGCCAAACGGTACTGGTAAGGACCAAACCGTTATCGTATTTGCTGAAGGTGAAAACGCCAAGGCTGCCCAAGATGCCGGTGCTGACTTTGTCGGCTCTGACGACTTGGTTGAAAAGATCCAAGACGGCTGGCTCGACTTTGATGTTGCTATCGCAACGCCAAACATGATGCCTAAGGTAGGTCGTTTGGGTCGGGTCCTTGGTCCTAAGGGCTTAATGCCAAACCCAAAGACTGGTACGGTTACGATGGACGTTGCCAAGGCTGTTTCTGACGCCAAGGCTGGTCAAGTTACCTACCGGACTGACCGTGATGGTAACGTTGCTGTACCATTCGGTAAGGTTTCCTTCGACACTGACAAGCTGGTTGAAAACCTGAAGACGTTGGAAGACATCGTTGTTAAGGCTCGTCCTGCTTCAGTACGGGGAACTTACATCAAGCACGCTTCAATCGCCTCAACTTTTGGCCCAAGCGTTACGCTTGATCTTTCTTCATTCTAATATGAAGAAAAAAGAGTCGATCGCATTCGGCTCTTTTTTAGTTTTAAATAAAAAGACGCATTGCCGGCAAAACGGTAATGCGTCTTTTGGAGGATGAAAGGATAATAGGTAGGGAAGGGATTACTGAACCGTCAGTTCAACGTCCCCGAGACCGTGATCGAAGTGGACGCGCCAGTGGCCTTGGACCAGCTTTGGCGGTAGGACAAAGGTTCCTGAAGAGACTAGCTGTCCCTGCCGGAATTGCTTATCCTGATCCGCCAGTTTGCGGACGAGCCATTGGAGGGAGTTCAATGGATTACCGAGGACCTCAGAAGATGTGCCAGAGTCGAGCTGGCGATCGCCGAGAAAGAGCTGAGCGCTTACGGTTGCCAGCTCGTCAACCGCGGCAAAGACCTGGTCGCTTGCTTGCTCGTTTCCGTAGACCACTCGGCCGCCCACAGCACAATCGGCCATCACGTTGTACTTGCCAAGGCTGGGGAACCAGTCGGCAAAACGGGCGTCGGGAAGCTCAAGGGCGCCCGCAACAGTTGTCTTATGCAACAGGTCCTCGAGGCTATCGTCGGGGCTCAGGTCTTCCTTGGCGCGGAATGCCAACTCTACCTCGACGAGCGGTTCCATCATCTCCGCCAGTCGGACCGTTGCCGGCGCAGGCAGGAAGCGCCGATCTACTTGCTGGCCATAAAGCGGCGAATCGGCATCGAACATGTCCTGGGTCTGCTTACTGGTGAGCGAGACCTTGTATCCGCCGACGGGCAGGCCCTTTAATTTCATGACCTGGTCCTGGACGGCATAGGCGGTGTCGTCATCGGTGACCACCCCTGTCCAGTCCCTTTCGTGAAGGGGCGTGCCGGAACGGTCGGCTTCAAAGAGTGCTTGTGCAAAGTCTAATTGGTGTTGGTTAAGTTTTGTCATCGTCATTTACCTCCTGAAGTTAATGACCATGGTACTCACTGCTGCCAATCTCCTATCAAGATGAGCACCATGGATCTTGTTGAGTGTTGAATAATGTTATTAATATCGTCAATGCTACTAATGTCGCTTTCTTGCATTATGCTCACCTCGCCGTTAATTATTTCAAAAACAAACAAAAAATCCCTTAAGCATCGAAATGCTTAAAGGACGAATAAATCGCGGTACCACCTTTTCTTCATGGAAAGAATCCACCTCAGTCAGACAAATAATCTGCTGCCAGGGTAATGGTTGGCGACCAGGCCGACTTACTGTTATTCAGTGACCAACTTGCAGGTGATCTCGGGAGTGGGCCCGCGACTAACTTTCACCAACCGTTAGCTCTCTGCTGCCAGTACCCACCGCGAATTCCTGCGCGCTGTTTTTTGCTTGTAATTAAGTTTAGCTAAACTATACTCATCATTTTCTAATCTGTCAACAAGAAATTTAATAAATCGCCGGTCAAAAAGTTTTTTGCGGTGGACCAGTTAATGAAGAGACTGCTTCGTCCGGCCCTTGAAATTGCAGATAATTTAATTCAATGCTTAACAAGCAAGGGCAACTAGTGTATACTACTTGCCAACAACTGTTTTATTAAAAAACAATTAAAAATAAGTTGAAGTTTATTAAGAGGAGTGACGACAATGACAAAGTTTAACTATTCTAAACGAGTTCCAGCAGATGGCACGGATGCGGTGGGCACGATCCTAAAGGCAGCAGCGGATCCGCAAATTATTTCATTTGCTGGTGGGTTGCCAGCTCCTGAACTTTTTCCCGTTAAGGAGATGAAGGAAGCTGTCGACCGAGTCTTCGCAAAACACGGTCAGGAAGCCATGCAATACGGGGCTGCCAAGGGGGTTACCGCCCTGCGCAAGCTGATCCAAAAACACGTTAAGGACAAAGAGGACGTGGATGCCGAACTTGAAAATGTGTTAGTGACGACCGGTTCCGAACAGGTATTGGACCTGGTCGGCAAGGCCTTCGTCGACCCTGGTGACACCGTCTTAGTTGAGCAGCCGACCTACCTGTGCGCCCTGGACGTCTTCAAGACCTACGGGGCTAACTTTGCGGGCGTGGAGATGGATGAGCAGGGGATGAAGATGGATGCCTTGGAAGAGGCATTGAAGTCCCATCCAAACACGAAACTGATTTACACGGTACCAAACTTCCAAAACCCAACTGGCCGCACGATGGCTCTGGAACGCCGCAAGCAGCTGGCCGAGCTGGCGGCTAAGTACGACGTCTACGTCCTGGAAGACAACCCGTACGGTGAGATTCGCTTTGCCGGCCAACATGTGCCGGCCGTGAAGTCCTTCGACCAGACCGGCCACGTCTTCTACATGAGTACCTTCTCCAAGACCCTGGCGCCCGGCTTCCGTTTGGGCTGGCTGGTCGCTGATGAGGACGTCGTCAACAAGCTGACCGTCCTGAAGCAGTCAGCGGACCTGCACACCGATAACTTGGCCCAGTATGCGGTCGTGGAGTTCTTGCAAAACAACGACCTCGATGCCCACGTCAAGGAGATCAGTGACCTCTACGGCAAGCGCAAGCAGTTGATGGTCGATGGGATCAAGAAGTACTTCCCAGCCGGGGTCAAGTACACCGATCCCGAGGGTGGAATGTTCCTTTGGGTTGAAGTGCCTGGGGTGGACGATACCGTTGCCCTCTTTAAGGAATGCCTGAAGCACAACGTTGCCTTCGTACCCGGTGACCCATTCTTTGCCGGCGCCGCCCAGCCTGGAACCTTCCGTCTGAACTACTCCAATGCCCAGGAGGATAAGATCACGGCGGGGATGAAGCAGCTCGGTGCCGCCCTCCAGGATGCCGTGGCGAAGTGATGATATTCAGCGAGTAATTAACATTTTTGAAAACCCCTGAGGGATACAGCTAGGCTATGCTGTATCCCTTTTTAGTTTATTCAAATATCAAATGGTTGGGGATCAAGGAAAAGTATTTTATAATCAAGTGTTAGTCAACTATCATATAATAAGTAACTCGTTGAAAGAAGGGAAAATTGTGGCAATTCTCAAACAGCTCGGCTGGTTCTTCCGCCAGCAGTGGCGGCAGTACCTCGGCGGGGTGGTCGCGCTGATCTTGGTGGCGATTTGCAACGTCATTCCGGCACGGATCATCGGGAACGTGGTCGACGCCATCAGTGCCCACCGAGTAGTTTTGGGCTGGTTGCTGGTCCAAATAAGCATCATGGTTAGTGCCGCCTTGATTCAGTACTTTCTCCGCTTTGCCTGGCAAAAGCTTCTCTATGGCAGTTCATATGTTTTGGAGCGGCAGCTGCGCAGCCAGCTCTTTCACCATTTCATGGTCATGGACCCGAGTTTCTACCAGCGCTGGCGGACCGGTGACTTGATGGCCCACGCCACCAATGACGTTGAGGCGGTCCGGGAGGTGGCTAGCTACGGGATCCTGACGCTGGCCGACTCGGTCATCACCGGGGGATCAATGATCATTGCGATGGGGGCCTTCGTCAGCTGGCGGCTGACTGTTACCACCCTCCTGCCGCTCCCCCTGCTGGTGGTTTTGTCCCATCACCTGGGGAATAAGATTCACGATGCTTACGGGCGTGCCCAGCAGGCTTTTGGCCGGCTCAACAATAAGACTCAGGAAAGTATCAGCGGAATCAAGGTGGTCCAGTCACTTGGGGAAGAGGAGGCCGACTTGGCTGACTTTCACCATTACGTTCAACAGGTCCTCCATACCAACTTACGGGCCTACTTCTGGGACGCGCTGTTCAGTCCAGCCACCACGCTGATCATGGGGATGGCCTACATCATCGCGATCGGTGTCGGCGGCTGGGCCGTGGGACAAGGGCAGCTATCGGTTGGACAGTTGGTCACGATGATCACCTACCTTGGCGAACTGGTCTGGCCACTGTTTGCGATCGGGACCCTGTTCAATACCCTGGAGCGGGGACGGGCTAGCTATGACCGGATTAATGCCCTGCTAGCCGAGAAACCGGCTTGGCTTCCGGCCCCCGCGGGGGTGTCGGTGCCAACAGGAAACATGGCGGTGGCCATCGACCATTTTTCATACCCGGAAGAAAAGGATGATGTCCTTCACGATGTCCGCTTTAAGATTCCGGCCGGGGCTAAGATCGGCCTGGTCGGACCGACAGGGAGCGGCAAGTCAACCTTGTTGCGTCTGCTGGTGCGTGATTTTGACCATTACCAGGGGAAGATCAGTGTTGCCGGTCAGGACATCCGGCAGCTTCCCCTTGAAGGCTACCGGCAACGGGTAGCCTATGTGCCCCAGAACAGTTTTCTTTTTTCAACCACCGTTGAGCGTAACCTCCGCTTTGGTAACCCCGCAGCCAGTACGCAACGCCTCCACCAGGTGACGGCGGCGGTCGCGATGGCTGACGAGGTGACGGCAATGCCGGAACAATACCAGACCATGGTTGGTCAGGATGGAACGAACCTCTCCGGTGGGCAAAAACAACGTCTGGCACTAGGACGGGCCCTGATGAAAGATGCCCAGTTGCTGGTGCTCGATGATCCCCTCTCGGCGGTTGATGCCGAGACGGCGGAACAGATTGAACAGCGCCTGGAGCAGGGGCGTCAGTCACTGGTCATGGCGACGAGCCGGCTGAGCACGGTTAGTCAGCTCGACTGGCTGATTGTCATGGAAAAGGGAACCATTACGGAACAGGGGAAGCCGGCGGCACTCGCCAACCAGCCAGGCTGGTACCGTGATACCCTGCAAGAACAGTTGCGGCGCAAGAGATTGGAGGATGACCTGAATGGACAAACAGACTAAGTTGACCCACCGCCGGCAGCGGGCCGTTTTGCGCCGAATTTTCCGGGCGGCCCGGTCTTTCTGGTGGCAATTCACCCTTGCAATTGTCGTGGCTGTGGTCCTCAGCGTGGTCAACCTCCTCTTGCCGCGGCTGATTCAGTTCTACATCGACCACTACCTGCGCCACGGGCCAGTGCTTCTGAAGTGGATCATCATGTTTGCCGGGATCTACCTGGGCCTGACGATTATCCGGGCCCTTCTGCAATTTATTCAGGCTTATAGTTTCGCAGTGGGTGCGGAACGAACCCTGGAGAGCCTGCGGGACCAGTTGATTCGCCATATTTACTTCCTGGGGATGCGCTTCTTTGATGAGACTCCGGTGGGGGAGATTGTCTCTCGGGTGACCAATGACACCAAGGCCCTCTACAATTTTTGGAACCTGATCCTAAACCTGGTCGTCGCCTTAACCGGCCTGGTCGCATCCTTTGTGGCCATGTACATGGTGAGCCCGCTGCTGGCCTGGCTGACCCTGGGCCTGCTGCTGGTAATCGTTCTGCTGGTGCGGTGGTACCAGAAACTCAGTGTGCCCGTCTACCAGCGGGTCCGGGCGAGCCTCAGCCGGTTGAATACGCGGATCAATGATGCCCTGGGCGGGATTGAGATCATCCAGCAATTCGGCCAGCAGCACCGCCTGGCGACGGACTTTGACCAGGAGAACAACCGCTATTTCGGTTATCGCAACCACTTGATCAACTTCGACTCCTTCCTCCTGTACCCGATTGTCAGCCTGATGTTCATTCTGGCGGAGACGGCAACCCTGGGCTACTTCGGCTGGCGCAGTGAACAGACGATGGTGGCCGCCGGGGTGGTCTACGCCTTCATCGCTTACCAGCAGAACTTCTTCAATCCGCTGACCAGCGTGATGGAAAACCTCGCGACCTTCCAGGAGGGGATTGTGGCCGGTGACCGGATCTTTACCCTGCTGGATCGGCCATCAACCCAGCCGACTCAAGGGGATGAACCCCTGCAGGTCACGGCGGGAAGGATTGAGTTCCGGCACGTGACCTTTGGCTATGACCCGCAGAAGCCGGTCTTGAAGGACATCTCCTTTACGGTTGAGCCGGGGCAGCTGGTCGCCCTGGTTGGGCACACCGGGAGCGGGAAGAGTTCGATTATCAACCTGCTGATGCGCTTTTATGAATTTCAGGCGGGGCAAATCCTGATTGACGGTAAAGACATCCGCCGCTACCCGTTGCGGGAACTGCGGCACCGCCTGGGCTTAGTGGTCCAGGAGCCCATTATCTTCTACGGGACGGTGGCCCACAACATCGGGATGTTTACCGACGAACAGGACCTGACAAACATCCGCCGAGCCGCCAAGCTGGTCAACGCCGACAGTTTTATCGAACAGCTCCCCCGCAAGTACGACACTCTGCTGACTGAGGGTGGGAGCAACCTCTCGACCGGTCAACGCCAGCTGATTGCCTTTGCCCGGGTGATGGCCCGCCATCCACGGGTCCTGATCTTGGACGAGGCCACGGCTAGCATCGATTCGCACACAGAGAAGATGATCACGGCCAGTATCAATAAGATGAGCAGGGAGCAGACGACCATTGCCATTGCCCACCGGCTTTCAACCATCCGGGATGCCGACCAGATTCTAGTCCTGCGCGACGGCCGAATCGTTGAACGGGGCCGGCACGACGAGCTGATGGCCCAGAATGGCTACTACGCGAAGATGGTCCGCCTGCAGGAAGCAGAAAAATAGAAAAATCCCTTTACAGAAGCGGGCAGGGCATGTTAAACTAACAAAGTTGATTAAATATGACTCTGCCTAAGACTCAGGTGGCGTAAGCCTTAATTCGTACCTGCCGAGGAAGAAATGTAAATTCCTTCTCTATGTCTGCGGTCATAGGGATTTTTTATTAAATCCGATCAAAATACATTGCAGGAGGTGAAAATTCATGAGTGAAGCAGCTATTGCTAAGAAGGCTGAAATCGTTAAGGACACTCAGGCTCTGCTTAACGACGCACAATCAGCTATCGTTGTTGACTACCGTGGTTTGACGGTTGCCGAAGTTACTGACTTGCGTAAGCAACTCCGTGACGCCGGTGTTAAGATGTCAGTTATCAAGAACAAGATTCTTGACCGGGCCGTTGAAGGCACTGACTACGAAGACCTCAAGAGCACTTTTGTTGGTCCTACTGCTGTGGCTTTCTCAAACGAAGACCCAATCGCACCAGCAAAGATCTTGAAGAAGTTCGCCGATGACCACGACGCTCTTGAAATCAAGGGTGGCTTCATCGAAAAG
>DWZB01000074.1 GCA_019118405.1 Candidatus Limosilactobacillus gallistercoris | reverse complement strand
GTCATTAAATTCGTTCAAGTTATTTCTTGCAATCTGCCAAAATAAAACAAATGGTCAATTGGTGTCATAGGAGACGCTGATTGGCCATTTTAATAACTTTGGTAATAAACAAATTAGAATCATTTTGTTATTTGTTCTTTGATTTTGCTCCACACTGACTTTTGTTGGTTTCATCATGAAGATTACATATCTCAGTGTTAATCTGCATCTGCTGACTTTCTTCTTTATATTCTCTAGCAAGCTTAGTGCTTTGCTTACTTCTCTTAGCAATATATTTATCAACTTTGCACATTATACCCTTCTTGAAAATTTTGTGCAAAGATATATCTACTGTTTTCCCAATGGAATTAGTTTCTAATATATACTGGTGTAATAACATTACACCTTACCACATATATTTGCACTAACACATACACATGCATTAACACTTATGAGTAACATATAAGCTAATACCTGATATATAATAATCAGCCTAAGGTAGACAATTAACTAGGCCCCGTTATTTAATCAGATTATTTTGATCTAATTCTTAAAATTCCCTTCACCCTTACTACTCAGCAAAGATTCTTTAAAACACAAAAAACTCGCCAGTGAAAATTCACTAGCGAGTTTTTCTGATTACCAGAGGTAGTTAACTAAGCCAACCTTAGTCATACCATCAGTGGCAGTCTTTTTTAACGTTTCTGCTGACTTAGTCATTGCAACTTGCTCACGTTCATCAAGGGGTACCTCAATAACCTTCGCAATCCCGTTGGCGTTGATAACAGCCGGAGTACCAAGGTACAGATCCTTGATACCATATTCGCCATCAACATAGACACCAACTGGCAGAACTGCATTTTCATCACGCAGGATAGCTTTCGTGATCCGCATCAGGCAGGTAGCAACACCGTAGTAAGTGGCACCCTTCCGATTGATGATCTCGTAAGCCTTGTTACGAACATCATCCTCGATCTTTAGCAGGTCATCCTGAGAAATGTGTTCCCGCTTAGCAAGCTCGTACAGTGGCAACCCACCGATCGTTGCGCTTGAGTAGGCAGCAAACTCAGAATCACCGTGTTCAGCCATGACGTTGACATCGACATCCCGTGGGTCAACTCCAAATCGCTTGGCCAGTGCCACCCGCAGGCGAGCAGAGTCCAAAGAAGTTCCAGAACTGATAACCTTGTTAGTTGGGAAACCAGAGATCTTTTGAACCGCGTAGGTCAGAATGTCAACCGGGTTGGCAGCGACAATGAAGACCCCGTCGAAGCCACTGGCCACGATTGGTTGAACGATTTCACGCATGATCTTAAGGTTCTTACCAACCAGGTCCAGCCGAGTTTCACCAGGCTTCTGTGCCGCACCCGCACAGATGATTACTACATCAGCATCTTTACAAGTATCGTAATCAGCAGCATAAATTTGCTTTGGTGCAGTGAAGACAGTTGCGTCTTCCAGGTCTAGAGCATCACCTTCGGCCCGCTTCTTCGTCAGGTTGACGATTGCGAACTCTTCAGCAAGGCCTTGTTGAACCATTGCGTATGCGTAGATTGAACCTACCGCACCATCACCGACAAGGACGACTTTTTGATGATTGTTAGTCATAATCGGTTATCCTCCGTCAGCTGATTACATGAACAGGTTAGCGTAGATAGGAACCAAGATGTCCATTGCCAGAGAAATGATCAGAACTGAAACACCGGCCATAGCACCTTGAATTTCACCAAGGGAAAGAGCCTTAACAGAACCAACCGTGTGTCCGGCAGAACCTAAACCTAAACCAGTAGCAACGGCGGAAATCTTATCGAGGCGCAGAACCTTGATCAAGAATTCAGCCAAGGCGTAAATAACAACGGCGTTTAAGATACATGCCATAGCAGTAACGGCAGGAACACCGTGAACACCAGCGGCGATAGGCATAGCAACGGCAGTCGTAGCAGCTTGTGGCAGCATAGAAGCAGTTGAAGCAGCGGACAGACCGAAGAGCTTAGATACTAATTGAATCAGGAACAGGGAAATGAAACCACCGACGAAGCAGATAACGATGATATCGAACCAGTACTTCTTGAAGGTGTCATTAACCTTGTAAACAGGAATAGCGAAGGCCATGGTAGCTGGGTTCAAGAACCAGAAGATAATGTTACCACCTGGCAGGTAGTACTTCGTGTAAACAGCAGCGGTAGTAGAACCAGTGCTCTTAGCCCAGATAGCCAAGACAACGATACCTAAGACCATCCCAACCAGCAGTGGGTTGAAGAGGAAGAAACCATTACTAATCTTGGTTAACCACATACCAATAAGATAAACAATCAATGAAATGAAAATACCAGTGAATGGTAATGCTAGATTTGTTGCAATTGTAGCTGACATAATTTATTGCGCCCCCTAGTCCTTCTTGTTACCAGTGATCTTGTGGTGAATGTTCATAACTAAGGCACCAACGTAGGCAATAACGATCAACAGGATGATCGTGGAGATGATGATAACACATACATCTTGGATACCTTCACGACGCATGATGTCCAAGTGAGCGGCTAATTGGATACCTGATGGAACGAACAGGAATGCAATAAGACCAATCATGAACGTACCGAACTTTTCAACTTGGTGCAGCTTAACAATGTGGCAAGCCAGCAAGATGTAAAGCAATACCATACCAATCAGAGGGGTTGGCACAACAAAGCTCTTTGGAAAAAGATCAGAGATCAATTGAGAAACAAACAGAATAGCAGCGAAGATTCCCATTTGAACATAAATGTTGGAAGCTTCTGGCTTTTTATCCTTCTTGTCCATAATATATTCCCTCCCACAGAAATAAATAGAAATAATTGCTCGACATTGCGTTTGCAATATCATTACAGCTGTAATGTTAACGCAACATTTGACTTTGTGCGTGTTTTCACACTGAAATAGCCCAAATTCATCCTGAAATGCCCTCTCCCCCGGATGAAATACCATTATTTTTGCTCATCTGCCCACAAAGCTGACTGAGCTGCACGAATTAATGCCAAATGCAAAAAAGTTGCCGAATGAGAAATTCTTCTCAATTCGACAACTTTTTACATTTATACTACTGCATCCCCAGCGCCTGTTTGACTGGCGTGACATAGGACCGGCTGACCGGGACCTTGCTGCCGTCCTTGAGGGTCAGCTCATACGTGTGATTGAAGCTGGGCTCAAGTTCACTGACCATGTCGAGGTTAACGGCGAAGCTCCGGTGAATCCGGATGAACTGGGCGGGATCCAGCTGCTTAAGCAGGTTGGTCAGCGGCTGCTTGCTGATCACCCGGTGCCCGCCCTTGGCCCAAACCGAGGTCACCCCATCCTGGGTCTGGAGATAGAGGATCGAGTCCTTCTGCAGGATAATCGTACGCTCATCATTGGTCAGTGACAGGCGAGGATTATCCTGTTGACGCTGAACGTCGGGCGCTGAACGTGCGGGCTTCACCAGCTTGCCGACCCGTTCAATAGCATCATTTACCCGTTGCTGGGAGAATGGTTTCAATAGGTAGTCAATGGCATCAGCATCAAAGGCATCGAGCGCATACTGGTCATAGGCCGTCGCGAAAACAATGTAGGGATGGTTGGGCTGGCTCTTAAGACTTTCCGCCAGAGCCATCCCGCTGCCGTCCGTCAATTGAATATCCAGAAACATCAGATCGGGGTGTTCCTTATTCACGACCTGCTGAGCGCTCACTACCCCTTCGGCTTCGGAGATCTCCGTCACCTGTGGATTCCGCTCAACCAAGTAGTGAAGCTCGTCACGAGCAAGCGGCTCATCATCAACAATTAACACCTTCATGATTATGGTTCCCCTTTCGTAACTAGCGGAATTGAAATTGTAACCGTGGTCCCATTTTTACCAGTAGCGAAGTTCAGCTGACTCCGCTTGTCGTAAAGACCGATTAAACGTTGATTAAGATTTTGCAGGGCAGTTCCAGTCCCATGCTCGGAATGAACCGGCTCGTGACCGAGTTTGCCAAGAACATCAGGAGCGATTCCTTCCCCATTATCCTTCACTTTAATTTGCAGGCGATTATCTACCGCCGTTAGATCGATGTTGACAATGTTGCCATGCATCCGGTGGCCAAAGGCGTGTTTCAGGGCATTCTCCACCAGCACCTGAATGGTAAACGGCGGCAAGAGAACATCATCCCCTACCTGGTTATTGAAGTGAACCTTGAAGCGGTCCGGGAAACGCGTCTGCTCCAAGGTCAGATAGGCATTGACGTGCTCCCGTTCCTGGGCCAGGGTAATCCGGGTCGAACGGGCCCCGATCAGGTTCGCCCGGAAGTAGGTACTCAGCTGAAGGAGGAGCTGCCGGGCCTGCTCGCTATCCCGCCGCATCATCGCGCTGATGGTATTGATAGCATTGAAGAAGAAGTGCGGGTTCACCTGGGCCTGCAATGCCTTGATCTCGGCATCCCGGACCAGCTTGGCCTGCATCTCGGCCTGACCGAGGGCAATCTGGCTGGCAAAGATCTCCCCGAGGCCTTCCGCCAGCTGGATCTCAACCGGGGTCAAACGCCAGGCGGCCGTATAGTACATCTTCAGTGTTCCCACAACCTTATTTTTAATTCGCAGTGGGACCACAATCGCTGCCTCCAGCGGACAGTCTCGGTGGCTGCAGCCGATCTCGTCCCGGTTATGGGCGATATGAACCCGGCCGCTCTCGATCACAATCTCCGAAAGGTGGGTCAGCATCATCTTGCCGGGAATATGGTGATCACTCCCCGCCCCGACGTGCGCCAAGATGGTCTGGCGGTCGGTAATGCTGACGGCATCGAAGTTGGTGTGGTTCATGATGGCCCGCACCGCCTGCCGGGCAGACTGCATATTGAGGCCGTTCCGCAGGTAAGGCAGGGTCTCCTTGGTCAGTTCCAGGACCGAGTGGGTCTGCATGGCCCGGGTTTCAGCCTCCTGACGTCGGAACATCCCGATGATCGAGAGGAAGACCGAGGTCCCGATCGAATTGATCAGAATCATTGGCAGAGCGATGTAGCGGACCAGGGTCCAGCCGGTCGGACTAAATAGGAAGATAAAGATCATCTGAATGGTCTCCATCAAGAGTCCGACCAGGAAACCATGCCCGGGACTCATCACCGCAAAGGGATTCCGGCGGTCATTGTACAGGTAACCGGACAGCAACCCGATCAGGACCGAACTCGGCACATAGAACCAGGACTCGGTGGCCATTCCCCCGAGCATGACCCGGTGCAGACCAGCGATCAGGCCAACTGAACCACCGACCCAGGGGCCGCCGATGATCCCGGCAACCGAAACGGTCAGGATCCGGGCATTGACAATTGAGTAGTCCTTCGAGATGGCCGTCAAAAAGACCTTATCATGGAGGTGGTTAGCCGGGTCGATTTCGATCCCCGTACTATTGGCCAAGATTGCGAAAATAGCGAAGATGATGCTCAGCTGGACCTTATCAATCCAGCGGTCCAAGGACATTAACCGTCTGAATGCTGGAATGTTAACAAGCAGGAAGGCTAGGATAATCACAAAGCCGACCCGCTCGATCATTAGGATTGTTAGGTAAAACATCGCCGAACCACCTTATTGCTGGGTTCCGGTGTTGATAACCGGCTGGGTACCCCGTTCACTGATAATGGCCACCATGATGTTATTGATGATCTGGAGGCGCTGCTCATCAGTCAGGTTCAGGTTAGCCTCCTTGGCCAGGCGGTCGATCGCATCCTCGGTGATGGAGACCGCCCCCTCGACGATGATCTTCCGCGCCGACAGGATGGCCGCCGACTGCTGTTTCTGGAGCATGGCACTGGCGATTTCAGTAGCGTAGGCCAAGTGGGTCAGCCGGGTCTCAATAATCTTGATCCCGGCCACGTTCAAGCGGTCCTGGAGTTCGGCGGTCAGGCGGTTGGAAACCTCGGTCGGGTTGCTCCGCAGGGTCAGGGCGTTATCATCTTCAAAGGTGTCATATGGGTATTCACTCGCCACGTGCCGGACGGCCGACTCGCTCTGAATCTGCACGAACTGCTCATAGTCATCGACCGAGAAGAGCGCCTTGGCGGTATCAACAACCTTGTAGACGATCACGGCCGCAATCTCCACCGGGTTCCCCTTGGAGTCGTTGACCTTCAGGATCTGACTGTTGAAGTTGCAGACCCGCAGCGAGACCCGTTGCTTGTCGGTAAAGGGCACCGTCATAAACAGGCCGGCATCGCGGATCGTCCCGATGTAGTTTCCGAAGAAGGTCAATACCTTGGCCTCGTTCGGCTGGATGATCGTCAGCGAGGTGCTGAAGATGATCACGATTGCCAGGATAATCCCGCCGGTGATGATCGGCCCCATCCGACCGGCCCGGTAGCCATGAAAGACCAGCCAGCAGGCGGCCAGGGCACCGACAATGGCGATCAGCAGGCCTAAATAACCGTTAACATGAAACGCATTCTTTTCTTTCATTATTGATTCCCCCTAGAAACGTAAGCCCTTCGGATAGAAATTCTTAATCGTGGTCCCGACCAGCTTGCCGAAACCGGTGGTGTGCCCATCGCAGGCCAAAAGGTACCAACCGTTCTGCTTTGGCGAATCGATCGTCACCACATCGCCGTGAACGTACTGCCGCCACTGGTCATGGCTGAGCTCCAGGACCCGCGGGCAGGTCGCCGGATCGGTCGCCAGTGACCAGGCGAGGGCTGGTTCAAAGCGGTTCTTCTTGAAGGTCCCCAGGTGCAGGCCGGGCCGCAGGATGGTCATCCCGGCCAGGTCCGCAGGCATCCCCTTAGGCAGAGCGTACAGCTGGTCGCCGAACGTTACCAGGCGATTTGGCTGGTAGTCCGGCAGCAGGACATCGCGGACCGCCGCAAACTCAGCCTGATCCTGCTTGTCCAGGCTTGGCCGTTGCTGACGGCGCTTCTTCTTATTGCGGTGCCGCTTGGCTGGTGCGGCCGCCTCAACTGAGACCAAGTCACCGTTCTGCAGCTTGGCAATGAAGTGCCCCTCCCCCTTGATGTGGTGCGGGAAGAGCCGGACAGCATCGCGGATGGCCGGATTATTATCAGCCCATTCCGGCCGGCCATCGTCCATCCCTGGATACTTCTTAACCGGCACCGTCTTCAGATCCGGGTAGTTCTGCAATAGCCAGGCCAGGTTCTGTTCGTCCTCCTCGGGAGCGAAGGTGCAGGTCGAGTACACCAGGATGCCGCCCGGCTTCAGCATCTTCATAGCTGAAGCGAGAATCTTACGTTGCCGGTTGGCACACTCGGCTGGGTAATCGGGATTCCAGTACTCAATTCCGGCCGGCTCCTTGCGAAACATCCCTTCGCCTGAGCAAGGAGCATCAACCAGGATCCGGTCGAAGAATTGCGGGAACTGTTCCTTCAGGTCGGCCGGGCTCTCGTTCATAACTACCGTACTGGTGGTCCCCCACCGTTCCAGGTTTTCGGCCAGAATCTTGGCCCGTTTGCGGAAAATTTCGTTAGCCACCAGCAGGCCCTGGTCATGCATCTTGGCAACCAGGTGGGTCGTCTTCCCACCGGGAGCCGCACAGAGATCGAGGACCCGTTCACCGGGCTGGGGATCAACGACCTCTCCCACGTACATGGCGGACGGTTCCTGGCTGTAGATTGCCCCGGTGACGTGGTCGAGGGACTTGCCGTCGACCCCACCGTAGTAACCAGTTGGCACGTATGGCACCTTGCCAGCGGCCTGGTCAATGGTCGCCTGTGGAGCGGCCTTCAGGGGGTTAACCCGGAAGCCGCTCTGGCTAGGCTGGTCAAAGGACGCTAAAAAGGTCGGGGCCTCGTCGCCCAGCAGACGCTGATATTTCTCAATGAATTTCTCTGGTAATTGCAAACTGTTCCACTCCTTTAGCTGTCTTCTATTGTACCGTATTTTTTAGACAAGCTGAACTGCCCATGTTGGGGATTATGGCAAATCGATTAACTTTCCAGCATCTTTCGCGTATAATGTAAAATTAAAAATTGTTTTTAGGAAGTGAACTTACATTGGATCAACACTTAATTGCCATCGACCTCGATGGAACCACCCTTAATAATGAGTCACAATTGACGGCAGAAACGATCAAGACCTTGCGGGCGGCCGCCAAGGAGGGGCACATCGTCAGCATCATCACCGGTCGGCCCTATCGAATTGCCAGACGGATCTATGACCAGATTGGCATCAAGACTCCAATGGTAAACTTCAATGGGGCCCTGGCCCACATCCCGCACCAACATTGGGATAAGGAATATGACGTCGAATTGACCCAGGAGCTGGCTCTCGAGCTGCTTGCCCAACACAAGAAGCTCGGCATCGACACCATCACGGTCGAAAACAAGCTCCATGTCTGGGCTAACCACGCCAGCAACCACCTGCCAGAGTTCCTGCCGAACCGCCTCGCTAAGGACCAGCTGCTGACGGCAAACAACCTCAACAGCAACCCGATCGCCCTGACAATTGAATACCAGCCCGAGCACGAGCAGGACATCATCAAGACCGTTAACGAGAAGTATGGTGACTTCGTGGAGCCTCGGGTCTGGGGCGGCAAGTATCACATCCTCGAGCTGATTCACCGGGGAACCCACAAGGAGTCCGGGATGTACTACATTGCCAAGCAGTACAATATCAGTCGCCAGAACATCATTGCCTTCGGCGACGAGCACAATGACTTAGAAATGCTGGACGCTGCGGGCCGCGGGATTGCCATGCAAAATGCCATTCCAGCCATTAAAAAAGTTGCCGACGATGTTACCCCCGTCGACAACGATCACAATGGTCTGGCCAAGTACCTCCAGAACTACTTTAAGCTATCTGTCTAGCCCATCACCGTCATCTTCAGCAAGTAGCCGATGATGACCAGGACAAACAAGACTGTGATCAGCCGACTCGTCGCCCGGTGATTCTGGAATGCCTGACCGTTGAATAAAATCATCACACCCCCGCCACAGGCGACAATGACCCCCAGGGTGATCGTTGCCAACCGGTTCTGGCCGTCTACTAGTATCAGCGCATAGATGATGATGGCCAGGCCCAGGATAGCCAGGCCAATTGAAACCTTTTGCCGCATCATTCTGCCTTCTTTCAAGCTTAATAGAAATTCATTATTACGCATTACTAACCCTATTATAAAAGATTTGTTATAATAGCAATGAAGGCAATTCTGCAATTGCTTTCGCCAACATACTTCTACCGGGAGGAACCAAGTGATTAAATCATTCATGGCTCCTTCCTTATTTTCCGCAAGAATTACCTAGGCGCCGCTTAGCACGGGGCCTTTTTTATTATCCGCATCTTTTAAGACAGGGTCATATCCTTATTATAGGAGGCTCGGGCTAAAAATTAAATAAAAATTCATAAACAAAAGGCCCTGCTCAGTTAAGCAAGGCTCTTTTTATGGTTATTTTCAGATTTGCCGCCGTTTATCCATTTCCTTAACGACCCAGAGAACGGGCAGGCCCAGGATGGTGATCCCGACGAAGAGAACTACGCCCCACGGATCATTGAAGGCCTCACTGATCAAGACGAAGATCCCTCCGGCAATTGAGATCAGCGGGATCAACGGATAGAGCGGCGTTGAGAACGGCCGTCCCTGCCCGCGGTTGCGCCGCCGCAGGATAAAGATTCCGAAGAAGGCCAGTGTGTAGAAGCAGTACACCGTGAAGACACAGAGGTCTGATAGGTGGTCTGGATCAAAGAAGCACATCATGATCGTCGCCAGGGCGATGATGAAACCGATCGCCACTACCGGTTCCTTGGCCTTTGGAGTAACGTATGACAGGTAACGTGAGAACGGCAGGTCGCGGCGCTTGGCCATGGCGTAAACGATTCGGGGGAAGGTCATGATCTTCCCGTTGATCGTCCCCATCATTGAGATGATAATCCCAATTGACAGCAGGCGGCCGCCGACCCTTCCGAAGGCCGCCGTTGCCAGGTAGCCGGTGGCCCCTTCACCCAGCTGGTGAATCTTAGCGGCCGGCAGGAAGCGGAAGACCCCGAAGGTAATCAGAGTGTAAATCACCAGGACCGTTGTGATCCCGATGATGATCGCCTTGGGCAAAATCTTCTGGGGATTCTTCATCTCCCCACCAAGGTTGGCAATCAAAATCCAGCCATCGTAACCAAACAGGGTTGCCAGCACGGCCACCCCGAAGTTGCCACTGGCCTGGTGAACCTGGCTGACCGTCTGACCGAGCGCGCTTTCATGGCCGAAGAAGAGGCCGAAGATGATAATTGCTGCAATCGGGATCAGCTTTCCGGCCGTCGTCAGAATCGCAAAGCCGGCCCCCACTCGGTTATCGAGGAGGTTCATCCCCCCGATCGCCAGGATCGTCACCACCGCCAGAGGAATTCGCCAGGCTGCCGACAGGCCGAAGAGCTCCGTCATCAGGATACTCATGAACCCGGCCACGGCGGCGATAATCGCCGGGCCATAGACAATCGCTTGCATCCAGCCAGACAG
>DWZB01000073.1 GCA_019118405.1 Candidatus Limosilactobacillus gallistercoris | reverse complement strand
TGCTGTCGACATCCCGTTCCGTGTCGATCCCCCGCCGTTCAGTAACGGAAGTGTGTTCGGCAATCTCCGGCAGCTTGTCACGCCAGTGGGCCTTGGACTTCTCATCCTTGCCGTGCTCGTGGTACCACTTGATCAGGCGGTGCACCGTGTCGTCAGGGTAACGCCGAATTGGGGAAGTGAAGTGGGTGTAATATGGAGCCCCCAGACCGAAGTGGCCGAGCTCTTCAGCCGAGTACTTGGCCTGCTGCATACTCCGCAGCATCATGACCTGGACCATCTCTTCTTCCGGTTTGCCGGCAACTTCCTTCAGGACATTCTGCAGCATCTTCGGCTTAACGTTGTTGATGTCGCCGTGAACGTTGATCCCGAAGACCTCCAGGAAGTCAACGAAGGACTTAATCCGGTCCTTATCCGGCGTTTCGTGAATCCGGTAGAGGAATGGCACCTTCTCCTTAAAGTAGTGTTCCGCCACCGTCTCGTTGGCTGCCAGCATGAAGGACTCAATCATCCGTTCGGCCAGTCCCCGCTCCCGGAGCTGGATATCCGTTGGGTGGCCCTTTTCATCCACGATGATCTTAGCTTCTGGGGCCTCAAAGTCGATGGCGCCCCGCCGTTTCCGGTTCTTGAGCAGGATCCGGTGGAGCTCGCCCATCGTCTCAAACATTGGCACCAGGTTCTTGTACTCGGCAATCGTTTTCGGATCGTGGGCTTCCAGGATCCGGTTGACCGCCTTGTAGGTCATCCGGGCGTGGGACCGCATGACACTCGGGAAGATCCGGTGGTTGATGACCTTACCGTTCTCGTCAATCTCCATCTCACAACTCATGGCCAGCCGTTCCTCACCCGGGTTCAGTGAACAGATCCCGTTGGACAGGCGCTTGGGCAGCATTGGAACTACTCGGTCAGTCAGGTAAACCGAAGTTCCCCGCTTAAAGGCTTCCTTGTCCAGCGGCGTCCCCGGCTTGACGTAGTGGCTGACGTCGGCGATGTGAACCCCGAGGTGGTAGTGGCCGTTGTCCATCTTCCAAGCGACGACGGCATCGTCCAAGTCATTGGACTCGATGGCGTCAATCGTGACCAGCGGCTGGTCGGTGATGTCTTCCCGGCCCTTCTTTTCCTCCGGCAGAACGTGTAGCGGAATCTTGTCCGCCTGTTCCAGGGCCTCCTTGGGGAATTCGTGCGGAACATCGTGGGCGTAGATAACCGACATGATGTCAATGCCCGGTTCATCCTTGTCCCCGATAACCTCCGTTACCGCCCCAGTCATGACCTTCGGGGAATCATCATCCGGGTAAGTGGCCACAGTGGCCGTGACCACCTGGCCATCCATCGGCTTCAAGCCCTGGTCCGTAACGAAGAAGCGGTAGGTGTTCAGCTTCTTGTCCTTCAACAGGATCTCACCGATGTAGTTACCGACGGTTTCCTGCTTGAACTCGCCGACTACCCGCTCATAGTTGTGCTCGACGATGGACGTCACCTGTCCCTCGGGCCCCTGATCGGTTCCCGGCTTCCCGGGGCGCAGGACCTTGACCGTTACCTGGTCACCGTTTAAGGCGTGCAGAGTGTGGTCCGAGTTAATGTACATGTCCGGCAGGTCTGGATCGTAGTCGACGAAACCGAAGCCCTTGTCATTGCCATGGAAGATCCCGGTCAGCGGTTGCTGCTTGATCACGGCCTCGAACTCGCCCTTGTCGGTTACCTGGACCTTCTTGTCCCGCTCCAGCTTGGCCAGGGCCTGGACAACCGGGGTAAACTGGTCGCCGTTGTCCATCCCCAGATGATAGGCGATCCGTTCAGCAGAGTAGCTCACCCCCGCATTATCGGTTAAGTATTTAAGAATCTGATCTTCTAAATGCTGTTTATCGTTTGTTCTTGTTGTCATCTGATACCTCGAATAATTTTTGTAAATAGTCTAAGACGTCCGCGAATAACTGGCGGTGGGCCGGATTGACCGTCAACAGGTGGGTAGCGTCTGGATAGAAGTGGTAATCCACCGGCGTCCCCTGAGCCCGCAGCCGATCAGCCAGCTGGGCACCAGATTGCGGATCAATCATTT
Source organism: Candidatus Limosilactobacillus gallistercoris (assembly GCA_019118405.1). Classification (GTDB taxonomy): domain Bacteria; phylum Bacillota; class Bacilli; order Lactobacillales; family Lactobacillaceae; genus Limosilactobacillus; species Limosilactobacillus galli. Next base: position 6,832 of record DWZB01000073.1, on the reverse strand, counting down.
CGTCACGGCCGCCCTGGGCAATAAAGAAGGGCTGGTGAAGCTGACCCAGGTCCGCGTCAAGCTGCTTAGTCATGGCCTGAATTGCTGCTAGTTGGGCCGGCAGGTGGTCCCTGATCCAAGCCATCTTTTCGGCCACCGTTGTCTGCGGCGTCTGTTCTTTCTGGTAGTAATTCATTGCCAGCCGGGGAAAGTACTCTGGCACGTTCGATTGTCCCCAGGTGGTGATTGGGGAGGCAAAAACGCCCCCGCCGCTCAGCTGAGCATCATTCTCCAGGGCCCGGGTAGCAAAGAGACCGCCCAGCGAGAGGCCAAAGATGGCCAGCTGGTCGTGGCCGCTATCCCGCAAACGCCGAATCGCCAACTGCGTATCTTCCCACCAGGCATCGGGGTCGCCATCTCTAAGGATCCGGCAGGGATCACCTCCATGCCCCGTAAATACCGGCGCGTAGACAGTATAGCCCTGCTTCTGGAGGGTGCGACCCAGCATCCGCACATCATTGCTGTTGCCCGAATAAGCGTGCAGCAAAATTACTGCCGGCCGGCCGCCGTTGAAGTAAAATGGCTCACCCGTATATGTTTTCATCACTACCATCCTTTTCCAATAAAAAGAAAGCCCCCTGAATCGCTACAGGGGGCACACTACCAATGTCTAATGTGATGATACGTAAACCAGTGCTAATGCCAGGATAAAGAAGAGTGCCCCGCAGATTGTTGTGACAATTTGCATGACCGCTTCAAAACCACGGGCCTTGCGCCGGGAGAAGAGGTCTCCCGCACCACCGGTCAGTGCTGACATTGCGTCGTTATCGTTCTTTGCTGGTTGCATCATTACACATGCGATTAAAACCACGCAATCGATTAAAAACAAAGTCATTAATGTGTTATACAAGGAATTTTCCTCCTAATACTTTACCCACTATATCTTTATTATCATACCATAAGCCCCGCTTGAATGCTATACGTTCGCATAGTGAGCCGCACTCATTATCCGCCGGTAGCAATGGTTGGTTTTAGTAAAGTTAGCCCGAATCAGCAGGGTATCGCCAGCCTGAATGACCGTCTTACCATTGGGGATGATCTTATCCTCTCCCCGGTAGATCAGGGTCACAATGGTATCCGTTGGCCACGGGTAATCCTTCACCTGGCAACCATCCAGCCGCGAACCTGCGTAGACGGTCACCGGCATCGTGACGTTCTGGTCCGGCTTCTGGGGGTGCTTGCCGATGAAGGCATTGAACATCGCCGTGTAGACCGGCTCGCCATGCAGGGCGTTGACGACCAGGTAGGCTACCACTGCCACCGTAGCCAGCGGCATCAGGTGCGCCAGGGAGCCCACCATCTCGGTGATCAGCAGGATGGCCGTGAACGGCGCCTTGCTGATGCAGGCAAAGTAACCGGCCATCGCGTAGATGATGAAGTTCGGCAGGTACGCCGCCGGCAATAAGCCCAGCTGATTCATCAGGGCACAGTAGAAGGCCCCCAGCACCGCTCCCAGCGTTAGGATCGGCAGGAAGATCCCCCCAGGCAGCTGCGAACCGTAACTGATCATTGAGAAGACAAAGCGGAGCACGAATAGCCCCAAGAAGAGACCGACGGACACCGGCATCAGGCGCAGGGTCCCGATCAACTGGTTTCCCCCGCCCAGGGTCTGCGGCCAGAACCAGGCAATTGGAATCACTAACAGGAAGGGCACCACCGGGTAGGCAACCGGCGGCAGCCACTTCAGCTTGGCACTCCAACTGTTGAGGTGCAGGATCACAATCTGATACAACCGCCCCAATAGTCCCAGTAAGAGCCCCAGCACGATCAGGTGCCAGTAGTATTTTGTAGGCAGCATCTGCTCATAGGGGACGTCCAGGACCGGCCGCAAGCCGAAGAAGACCATTGAGACTATGTTAGAACAGAGCGAACTGACGAAGGTCGCCAGCCAGATCACCGGCGAGAAGTTGTGGTAGACCTCCTCCAAAATAAAGATCGTGCTGGCAATCGGGGCGTTAAAGGCCGCTGCCAGCCCCGCTGCGGCCCCGCTGGCAATGCCGACTTGGCGGTCAAGCTGGTTGGCGTGCAGCCCTTCGGCAACTCCCTGGCCAACCGTGGCCCCCAGTTGGATCGACGGTCCTTCCCGTCCGAGGTAGAGCCCCGACCCGATCGCCAGGATCCCGCCGACGAACTTCCGCCAGAGGACCGGCCACCATTCCTCGTCGAACTGGCTGGTGAGCTGCCCCTCGACCTGGGGAATCCCAGAGCCCTTGATGTTGGGGTTGCGTTGCGCCATCCAGCCGAGCAGGAGCGCCAGGATCACTGACCCGACAGCCCATGGAATCAGCCAGAGGGGGTGCGTATGAAAATATTGAAAGCTCTTGCCGACCAGAATCAGGGCGTGCTGAATGGCCAGGCGAAAGAGGCTCACCACGACCCCCGTCAAGAGACCGATCAAAATGGCCCGCACGAGTTGCTTGGTTTGACTATCACACTGAATATCTTTCATAAAACTCTCCTCGTTTTTGGAATCACCATCCCATTCTACACTAAAATCGCCGACCCTGCTAAACCATAGCTGGATCGGCTATTTTCAAATTTTATGTATATTGCTTGCTGCTGCCCGGTGCCGGAACAGGTATACCAGGGTCGCTATAATTAGGACAGCGGCCCCGACAATAACTGAGATCCGGGTGTCCGGGTTGATGAACATGAAGACCACAATCACAATCAACATGATGAAGGCAAAGTAGTTTGAGAATGGGTACAACGGCAGCTTGAACGGGTGGTTGACCATCACGTCCGGATTATTGTGGCGGAAGCGCAGTTCAGCCAGCAGGATTACGAACCACGGGATCATCCCCGGCAGAACGGATGAACTGAAGACCACCACGAACATGTCTGCCGTGGACTTGCTGTAGATCGACGCAACCATGTCGATAATGAACCCGATCAGGATTCCCCCAGAGATCCCCAGGATGGCGGCATCTGGAACAATCCGCTTGGAGAGCCGACCAAAAATCTTTGGGGCATCCCCTTCGTGGGCCAGCTTGAAGAGCATCCGGCTGGAGCTGTAGATTCCGGAGTTAGCCCCAGACAGGGCCGCCGTCAGCACCACGAAGTTGATGATCGAGGCCGCCGCCGTAATTCCGACCTTGGCAAAGGTGGAAACGAACGGTGAACCGACACTGGAAAGCTTGTTCCACGGGTAGATCGTCACGATGACGAAAATCGCCCCGACGTAGAAGATCAGGATTCTGAAGAGGACCGACTTGACGGACTTCACGATCGCCTCTTGCGGATTAGCCACCTCACCGGCCGAAATCCCCAGCAGTTCGATCCCTTCATACGAACCGACAATGATCGACATGGAGAAGAAGAAGCCACTGACGCCCCCGGTGAAGAAGCCGCCGTGAGCCCAGAGATTGCTGAAGCCGGTTGGGTGACCGCCATTGCCAAAGCCGAAGAAGATCACCATGAAACCGAGCAAGATCATGAAGATGATCGTGACGACCTTAATCATCGCAATCCAAAATTCCAGCGAACCGTAAGCCTTAGCACTCGCCAGGTTGGCCAGGACCAGGAAGATAATGATCACGATCCCGGCAATCCAGGTATGCATGTGCGGCCACCAGTACTTAAGGTACTCGGTTGCCGCAACTACCTCGGACATCCCGACCACGATGTATTCGAAGACGTTGGCCCACTTGGCCAGGTAACCAGCGAGGGGATGGACATACTCGGTGGCGTAGTCCGCAAACGACCCAGTCCCCGGATTGATGTAGATCATCTCTCCCAAGGCCCGCATCACAATGTAGAGGATCAAACCGACAAAGGCATACGCCAACATGACGGATGGTCCGGTCCACTTAATCGTTGAGGTCGCCCCCATGAACAGGCCGACCCCAATGGCCCCACCAAGCGAAATCATCTCCATCTGCCCCGCCGTCATTGACCGGCGAAGCTTTGGCGCACTATCTTTCATTTTCTATCAAGTCCCTTTCCTAATTAAACTCTAGGAAAGTATATTATAGATTTGTATAAATTTCTATGGTTTTCTCATTATTTTGTAATAAAAGGGAGTAACCATCACCGTTACTCCCTTTTATTCATTTAATATTAAGGCTGTTCTTCACCAGCATCTTGACGTCCCGGTCAGTTGAACAGTTGTTAATGGCGTCGTTTACTACCCGCCGGCATTCCCGGGTATCCAGCTTGCTCATCATGCTCCGGGTCCGCAGCACGGTCGAAGAAGACATCGAGTAGGCATCGAGCCCCAGCCCCATCAAGAGCGGCAGGGCCCACTTGTCACCCGCCATCTCCCCGCACATAGCAACCGTAATCTTATGCTCATGGGCCGCATCAATCACGTGCTTGAGCAGGGCCAGGAAGGCTGGGTTAAGGGGTTGGTAGAGGTACGAAACCGCGTCGCTTCCCCGGTCAGCGGCAAAACTGTACTGGATCAGGTCATTGGTCCCAATGCTGAAGAAGTCAACCTCCTTCGCCAGGTTGGCGGCATTAACCGCCACCAGCGGAATCTCCACCATGATGCCGAGCCGGATGTCATCACCGAGGCCCGGTTGAGTAGCCTGCAGCTCCGCCTTGCATTCGTTGAAGATCTGCTTAGCCCGCCGCAACTCCTGGACCGTCGCAATCATCGGAAACATGATCGATAGCGGCCCATATTGAGAAGCCCGGATCAGGGCCCGCAGCTGGGGCTTAAAGATCTCAGGATGGTCCAGGCATAACCGGATTGCCCGGTAGCCGAGGAAAGGGTTCATTTCCCGGGGCAAGGGCAGGAATGGCAAGGGCTTGTCCCCACCGATATCCAGGGTCCGCACTACAACCCGCTTGCCCTGCATATTGATGATTACCCGGCGATAGGCCTCGAACTGCTCCTCCTCCGTTGGCAGGTGGTCGCTATTCATGTAGAGAAATTCGGAACGAAAGAGCCCGATACCCTCCGCTCCCTGGTGGATCACATCGTCAACATCATCAGGAGTTCCGATGTTGGCAGTGATCCGAAAACGCTGGCCATCCTTGGAGATCGACGGTGCATCAACCAAGCGGGCCCATTCAGCGGTCCGTTCATCAAAGCCCGCCGCCTTCTGCCGGTAAGCATTGATCTGGGCGTCGGTCGGATCAACCACCACGGTACCGCTCAGACCGTCAACCACCATCCGCTGGTTATTTTTAACATAGGCCGTCGCATCGTTAGTCCCAACTACTGCTGGAATACGGAGGGTCCGCGCCATGATAGCCGCATGGCTGGTCCGCCCGCCGCAGTTGGTTACAATCCCCTTGATCAGTTTAGGATCCATCTGGGAGGTGTCTGACGGGGTCAATTCATCGGCCACAATGATGACTGGATGGGTAATCGCTGCCAGGGTCGGCAGCTTCTTCCCCAACAGGTGGCTGAGGGTGCGCTTAGCGATATCCCGGACATCCGTTGCCCGCTCCTGCATGTACTGGTTGTCCTTCATGGCGGCCAGCATGTTGGCGAAGTTCCCGGTAACCTTGCTGACGGCCTCTTCCGCGTTCACCTGGAGGGCATCGATTTCACCCTTGATCTGGCCGAGCATTTCAGGGTCGGAAAGAATGGCGATATGGGCATCAAAAACATCCAGTTCCTTATCACTCAATCGTTTTCGCGCATTCTGCTTAATCCGCTGCAGGTCGGCAATCGAAGCAGTGAAGGCCGCCTTGACCCGCCGGTATTCCTGCTCCGGATCTGCCACCCGCCGCTTCTTAAACGATAAGTCGGGTGTCGTCAGCAGGTAGGCTGGGGCAATTCCCACCCCATCGCTGGCCGCAATTCCCTGAATGTCTTTTGGCATATTAGTTCCCCCTCTAAACTTGCACCACATAATTTACCTACTAGCATTATAACCCATTTCAATGACCACAAAAGGGCCAGCCCTCATTTAAGAGAGCTGGCCCTTTTTGACGTTAACTTATTCAGTTAAATTAACGGTTTTCGATGTCTTGACGAGCTTGTTCACTCAGGTTGTAGAATGAGTGAATACCCTTGTATTGAGCAACGTCGCCAAGTTGGTCTTCGATCCGCATAAGTTGGTTGTACTTAGCAAGACGATCAGTCCGGCTCATAGAACCAGTCTTGATTTGGCCGGCGTTAGTAGCAACAACCAAGTCAGCAATCGTCGTGTCTTCAGTTTCACCAGAACGGTGTGAAACGATGGCAGTGTAACCAGCTTCCTTAGCCATTTCGATAGCTTCAACCGTTTCAGTCAAAGTACCGATTTGGTTAAGCTTAATCAGGATGGAGTTAGCGGCACCCATCTTGATCCCCTTCTTCAGGTAGTCGGTGTTAGTTACGAAGAAGTCGTCACCAACAAGTTGAACCTTCTTGCCAAGTTCCTTGGTAAGGGTTACCCAGTCATCCCAGTTATTTTCGTCAATTGGGTCTTCGACAGAAACGATTGGGTACTTTTCAATGATGCCGGACAGGTACTTGATCCATTCGTCAGTGGTGTATTCTTCACCAGTTGACCAACGAAGCTTGTACTTCTTAGCGTCGTCGTCCCAAAGTTCGGAAGCGGCAACGTCAAAGGCAATGGCAATGTCCTTACCTGGCTTGTAGCCGGCGTCCTTGATAGCCTTGATCAGGTATTCAAATGGTTCAGCGTTGTTAGCAAAGTCAGGAGCAAATCCACCTTCGTCACCAACAGAGGTTACCTTACCAGCAGCTTCCAATTCCTTCTTCAGGGCGTGGAAAGTTTCTGAACCCCAACGAATAGCTTCACGAACAGTTGGTGCACCAACTGGCATGATCATGAATTCTTGGAAGTCAACCTTGTTATCAGAGTGAGCACCACCGTTGATAACGTTCATC
>DWZB01000072.1 GCA_019118405.1 Candidatus Limosilactobacillus gallistercoris | reverse complement strand
TGAAGTAAGCATGGTAAAATAACAATTTGAATAGTTGTGAGAAGGTAGACAAAGATGTTTTGTCACTTCTCATTTTTTTTGGTAGAATGGAGAAGAAATTCAAAGGAGTGTATTAGGCATGGGCAAGTTTGAAGTTATTGATCACCCACTGATTCAGCACAAGTTAACAATGATTCGGGATAAGAACGTTGGTACCAAGTTCTTCCGGGAAACGGTTAAGGAAATCTCAACCCTGATGGCTTACGAGGTCGCTCGTGATATGCCGCTCAAGGACGTTGAAATCGAAACCCCAATCGCCAAGACGACCCAGAAGGAACTGGCTGGTAAGAAGGTTGCCATCATCCCAATCCTGCGTGCCGGCTTGGGGATGGTCGATGGAATGACCGACTTGATTCCAGCTGCCAAGATTGGTTTCATTGGAATGTACCGTGACGAAGAGACGCTGAAGCCCCACGAGTACTTCGTCAAACTGCCAAACGACATTACGGAGCGGCAACTGTTCATCGTAGACCCAATGCTGGCCACCGGTGGTTCAGCAATGATGGCGATCGAAGCCTTGAAGAAGCGGGGCTGCCAAGAGAAGAACATGAAGTTCGCCTGCCTGGTAGCTGCCCCTGAAGGTGTGAAGGCTGTTCGGGATGCTTACCCAGACGTTGACCTCTACGCCGCGGGTCTTGATGATCACCTGAACGAGGACGGCTACATCGTTCCCGGTCTGGGTGATGCTGGTGACCGGCTCTTCGGTACTAAGTAGTTACTAACAATCAAAAGTGTTTACGAAGACCATAAGATTCTCGTAAACACTTTTTTATTTGCCGCAAAAGATAGTAGAATTGGCAACGAATAATTCATAAGGGAATGTTCAGATTGTTAAAATTATCCTGGCTGCGCTCCAAACGCTGGCTCTTGGTGGGCTTGCTCATCTTCGGCCTGATCAGTGTGGCCTTTACAATGAATAATCAGCGCTTTTACCAACGGCCAATCGCGAGGGTGGTCAAGGCAACCTCCGTGGGCCATCCGCGACGGGTTAGCGACCAGTTTCAAAACATTGACCACCAGTATGACCAGCAGATCACGGCCGTCATGATGAACGGGCGCTATCGAGGCAAACGGGTGCAGCTTTCCAACACCTATAGTGATTCGCGGCCGATGGACCAACGCTACCGGGTCGGCAACCAGGTCTTCTTGAGCCAGGTCCGCCGTCACGGCAAGCAGCTGACTGCTAATATCACGGGTTATAAGCGCGATACTGTACTGGTTATAGTGGCCTGGTTAGTCATCTTTCTTCTCTTGGTGACGATGGGGAAGGCAGGGGCCTGGGCGCTGACCAGCGTGGTGGTAAACGCACTGCTCTTCATCCTGGCCGTGGAGTTTGACCTGCACAACAATGGTGAGCACATCATGGCCATTTTCAGTGTCCTTACCATTATCTTTGCCTTTGTCAGCCTCCTCTTAGTGCTGGGCCCGAATAAAAAGATGCTGGCGACGTTTAGCGCTACCGTGATCGGGACCTTTGCGGCGCTGGGGGTCAGCCTCCTGGTCTTCTCCTGGACGCACGAACGCGGAATCTACTACGAGTCCATGCAGTACGTGACCCAGGTTCCCCGGCCGCTTTTCCTAGCCGAGACGCTGCTGGGATCGCTGGGGGCGGTGATGGATGAATCCAGCGATATCATTGCCACCCTCTTTGAACTTAAGCAGTTGGAGCCCACGGTTACTCCGCGCCAGCTGTTTATGTCGGGACGCAATGTCGGCAAGTCGATCATGGGGCCACTGCTCAACGTCCTTTTCCTGATCTTTATGGCTGATACCTTTACCTCCAGCCTGCTCTACATCAAGAACGGCAACTCCTGGGGGTACACCTTTGCTATGAACATGAGTCTGGGAACTGTCCAGAGCCTAGTCAGCGGGATCGGGATCGTCCTGGCAGTTCCCCTGGTCAGTGCTTTTGGGGCAATGCTGTTAGGGAGGCGAGCAAAGTGACGACAATTACTGCATTGGGATTGGTTCTGATGATCCTGATGATCCTGGTCGGGGGCAAGCAGGGCTGGTCGGCCTTTCTCAGTCTCCTGCTTAACTTCGGCTTCTTGTACTTTGCCATGGTGCTGATTGCTTTTCATGTGCCACCGCTCTTTGTGACGGTGGTCACGGGGGTCACCATCCTGGCGATCACCATCTTCATGGGGGAGGATGACCTGCGGACCACCGTGACGGCCTTTTACTCCTCATTGATTGTCATGACAATTCTGATTATCTTCATTATATTGATCGAGCACTGGGCCCAGGTCCAGGGATTCGGGACGGAGGATAGCGACGACCTGGAAGGGATGTCGATCCTGATTGGGATCAGCTATCTGAAGGTGGCCGTGACGGTGACCTGCTTGAGTACCCTGGGGGCCATTGCCGAGGCCGCCATGGCGATTTCTTCGGGGCTGACCGAGGTTTTGGAAAATCACCCGACCATCGAGAACCCTCGTCTGATCAAGAGCGGGATGGCAATCGGCTGCCAGATCATTGGGACGACCTTCAACACCCTGTTCTTCGGGGTCTTTGGCGGTTTCTTAGCCCTCTTCATCTGGTTTGCCGGGCTGCATTACTCCCTGGGGACGATTATGAATAACAAGATCTTCGTGGCTGAGATGCTGGAGATCCTGATTTCCTTCATCGGGGTCCTGATCACCGTGCCGATGACGGCCTGGGTGATGACTAAGCGGCGCCGGCAGCTGGTTGACAGGCATGATGAAAGCAATTATGATAAGGATAATTAAAGAAGAAACCTTTAACCGGGTCCCGTGAGGCCCTCAAGGTGCGAAATAATAATGGATTGAGCGAGTCAGTCTAAATAGGAGCAGCTTCGGGGCAACGGTACCCTGAGGCTGCTCTTATTTTAGGAGGGATACGATGGCACACCGTCGCGATGTTGTGCTCGATGTTGATGAGAAACCCCGCCCGGGTCAATGGGTCGGGCTTTCCTTACAACACATGTTTTCAATGTTTGGGTCAACCGTCCTGGTTCCGATCCTGGTCGGCTTGAACCCCGGCATTGCCTTGTTTAGTTCTGGGGTTGGGACCCTGATTTACCTGTTGATCACGAAGCATAAGATTCCCGCTTACATGGGGTCCAGTTTTTCCTTCGTTGTACCGATGATGGCGTTGATGAAGTCGACTGGCTATCCGGGGATTGCCCAGGGGACCATTGCGGTCGGCTGTGTCTACCTGATCGTCGCGCTGATCGTCAGTCAGATTGGTTCGGCCTGGATCGATAAAGTTCTGCCGCCGATCGTGGTTGGGCCGATTGTCGTGGTGATTGGTCTTTCCCTGGCCGGAACGGCGGCTAAGGACGCCACGATTAACTCGGTTACGGGGCACTATGACCTGAAGTTCTTTGCAGTGGCGATGCTGACGATGATCCTCACGATCGCCTTTAATATGTACTTCAAGGGCTTCTTAGGACTGATCCCAATCTTGATGGGGATCGTCTTTGGCTACCTGATTGCCTGCCTGTTCGGGATCGTGGACTTTACCCCGGTTATGCGGGCCCACTGGTTCAGTCTGCCGGACTTCCAGGTTCCATTCGTTACCTACCACCCGCAACTATATTGGGGTGCGATTCTCAGTATGGCTCCGATTGCCTTCGTCACGATGACCGAGCACCTCGGCCACATCATGGTGTTAAACGAGCTGACGGAACGCAACTACTTCAAGGATCCGGGATTGAACCACACCCTAGCCGGTGACGGGACCGCCTCCATCATTGCCGGGTTTGTCGGTGGACCCCCGGTAACCAGTTATGGTGAAAACATCGGGGTTCTGGCAATCACCCGGGTGCATTCTGTCTACGTGATTGCGGGGGCCGCACTCTTTGCGGTCTTCTTCAGCTTCATCGGTAAGCTGAGTGCCCTGATTGAAACAATTCCTTCACCAGTCATCGGGGGAATTTCCTTCCTCCTCTTCGGGGTCATCGCTTCAAGCGGTCTCCGGGTGATGATCGAAAACCAGATTGATTTCAACGCCAAGCGCAACCTGATGATCTCCTCGGTTATCCTGGTGATTGGGATCGGGAACGCCTACCTTCAGCTGGGCAAGTACCAGTTCTCCGGCCTAGCAGTAGCGGCAGTTTTAGGGATCATTTTGAACCTGGTTCTGCCCCAGAAGGCATTTGGTGAGCGTCGTCACTAATTCTTAGCGTTTTCTAATCGACACATTGCGGTAATTGTCGTTTAAGGTGAAAAGCGCGATGAGACTTGGGCTGACGGTCCTTGCCGCCCTTAGCGAGATTTAATATTTTTTTGAATTTTCCCTTAAATAATGATATATTACTAGACGTAACTTGGGCTAACTAGTTCTTTCAGAGCGACTTTTAACCAACTTACAAGCCAAATTATTGTTATAAGGAAAGAGGTGGAATATGAATGGGCGGTGATGCTTTAACTTTTAAGCTTTTCGGACTCACGTTCAATACAACGAATATTGTCTCTGGACTGATTATCTACGCAATCGTGTTCTTCACTCTTTACGGGATGTCACGAAAGATTCAGATGAAGCCAACTGGCGCACAAAACGTCTTTGAATGGTTAGTTGACTTCACCAACGGAATTGTCCGGAGTCAGATGCCGGCAGCCGAGCAGGGACGCTACAGTTTCTTTGCTTTCGTGCTGTTCGTCTTCATCTTCTTCGCCAACCAATTTGGGTTGCTTTTCCAATTCCATTGGAACGGAGCGGAAGTGCTTAGAAGTCCAACGGCGGATCCAGTCGTTACGCTGACCTTCTCACTGATGGTCATGGCATTGGCACACTTTGCCGGTGTTGCCCACAACGGTCTTGGCGGTTACCTTAAGAACTACACCAAGCCGTTTGCCTTGATGCTGCCAGTTAACATCATTGAGGAGTTCGCCAACTTCTTGACGCTGGGTCTCCGTATCTTTGGTAACATTTTTGCTGGTGAACTGTTAATGAGTTTGATTGCCAATATGGCCTTCTCACACGGTGCCTTAACGATCATTCCGGGATTGCTTCTGGAATTAGCATGGCAAGGCTTCTCCGTATTTATCGGTTCAATCCAGGCTTATGTCTTTGTAACATTAACGACGGTTTATATTTCTCGGAAGGTTTCCGAATAATAATCTCTAAGGAGGAATTTTAAAATGGCATTAGGAGCAATTGCTGCAGGACTCGCGGCTATGGGTGCCGCTATCGGTGGTGGTATTGGTGATGGTATCTTAATCGGACACACTGTCGACAGTATCGCACGTCAACCAGAATTACAAAGTAGATTACAAGCAACGATGTTCATCGGTGTTGGTTTGATTGAAGCCATGCCTATTATCGCCATCGTTATTGGCTTCCTTGTTATGAACAAGTAATTATTGAATCACAATTTAATTTTTATATGACAAGGAGGTGTCAATAGATGTTTGTGAACAGTGTGTTAGCTGAATCGAACAGTTTATACATCGGGGACCTTGTATTCTACATCGTTACCTTCGTTATCCTGATGCTGCTGGTCAAGCACTTCGCATGGGGACCAGTTACTGACATGATGAAGAAGCGGGCAGACAAGATTGCCAGTGATATCGACAACGCGGCGCGGTCACGGGCAAATGCCGAAAAGATGGCTGCCAAGCGTCAAGCTGAACTGCAAAATTCACGTCAAGAAGCTGCAGACATTGTAAGCAATGCCAAAAAGTCGGCTGAAACACAACGAGCACAAATTGTTGAGGCAGCACAAAACGATGCTCAAGCCCTCAAACAACAAGCACAAAAGGATGCGGATCAAGCACGTCGCGATGCGCTGAATGGTGCTAAGGATGACGTTGCAAACTTATCTATTGAGAT
>DWZB01000010.1 GCA_019118405.1 Candidatus Limosilactobacillus gallistercoris | reverse complement strand
TCTCGGCCAGTTCCGTAACGTCTTGCGGGCCGAAGAAATCACCGAAGAACTTGATATTCTTGATTACGCCGTCCTTGACATCCAGCCGGGCGTCGATCGTTCCCATGTCGAAGTGCTTACGCCGCTTGGTAGTAAATTCAGGGTTCTTACCGTAGACCCAATCCCAGTTGTTGTAGTACTGTTCATAGATCTTGTCGATTTCCTTCTGGTCTTCTGGCGTTACCACGTACTGCTTGTCCTTGATCTCGCCCAGGCTGTCAACGTGGAAGAGGCCTTTAATCAGGTCATCCCGGAAGGTTGGAACATCGATGTCCTTGTACTCGTCGCTCAGATATGGCCGCAGGTTGGTAACCCGGCTGCGAACAGACTTAATCCCCTTAGAAGCGATCTTGTCCTTGGCCACGTGCAGGGCGTCGGCAACCACGCTCAGATCAACGTCCAGCATTAATGTCCCGTGTGAGAAGGTCTTGCCATTCCGGGAGTACATAGCATTACCGGAGAACTTCTTGCCATCAACCAGGATATCGTTCCGGCCGCTGACTTCGGCTCCTGTTGCCCCCATCTTGTGCAAAACATCCACGATTGGCTGGGTAAAGGACTTGAAGTCCCCGAATTCCTCACTGTCGCTTGGTACCACAAAACTGAAGCAGAGGTTCCCGAGGTCTTGGTAGACCGCGCCACCACCGGACAGCCGCCGGGTAACCCGGATGTTGTGCTTCTTGACGTAATCCTTGTTAATTTCCTCGGCCGTGTTCTGGTTCCGGCCAACGATGATGCAAGGCTCTTCGTAGTAGAACAGAACCAGCGGTTCGTCACCAAAGTCCTTGTCATTCATCAAATACTGCTCTGTTGCTAAGTTCATCCCGATGTTGTGGGACGTCATTGAAACATAACGCATATTTTTGCCCCTCTTCTTCAAAAGCATGTTTTCAAATTAACAATTAAGTTACATTTGTAGTGTAGTCCTCCTGGTAAACGTTTTCAATAAATATACCTTAAAAGTGTGAATAATTATGTTAGCTCCTGGTCAAAAACCTTATAATAAGGGTAACTAAGTAAATTGTAAGGAGTTTTGAAGATGACAGACGATTTCCAATATCACAAGATCCTGGTTGCAGTTGACGGTTCTAAGGCCACCAGTCAAGTCCTCGACGCCGCAATCGACAGCGCAATTCGCAATGATGCCAGCCTCGATATCCTAAATGTCACCCAGGTTGACCAGATTACCGATGGCTATAGTAATGCCATCCTGAGCGAAAAAGATACCTTCGACGCCGTCCACACGACTCGGGAACGGCTGGACGACCTCAAGACGCAGGCTGAAAAGGCTGGCGTTAAGGACGTTAACATCCACATTCGTTTCGGTAATCCTAAGCGAGTCATTGCCCGGGAGTTCCCCAGCGACCACAACAACGACCTGATTGTGATCGGCACGACCGGTCTCTCTGGTTTCGAGCGGTTTGTGATCGGTTCCGTCACCAACTACGTCAATCGGAACGCCCGGTGTGACGTTCTCGTTGTGCAAATCGAAAAGTAAGGAGCGATTAGTTTGACGAAGAAGATCGTGATGGGGATCGTAGCCCATGTTGATGCCGGCAAGACCACCCTTTCCGAAGCCTTGCTCTACCGAACTGGGGCCCGCCGGAAGCTCGGCCGAGTCGACAATGGTGATGCCTTCCTCGACCCTGATCAATTGGAAAAGAAACGGGGAATTACCATCTTCTCCCATGAGGCCCAGCTCAAATACAACGACCTGGGAATCACCCTGCTCGATACCCCAGGGCACATCGATTTTGTAGCCCAGACGGAACAGGTCCTGCAAGTCCTCGATTACGCTGTCTTGGTGGTGGACGCTACCAACGGCCTGGAAGGGACCACTTTGACCCTCTGGCGGCTCCTCGACCACTACCATGTTCCGACCTTTATCTTTATCAACAAGACGGACAGTGTAGGGGCCGATCCACAAGCAGTCCTCAAAGATCTGCAGAAGTCCTGTTCACCAGGCTGTATCATGTTCACTGACCCGCTCAATACAGACACCACCGAGGCCATCGCTAGTCAAGACGACGATGCGTTAACCGAGTATCTGGAGAGCGACCAGCTCAAGCCCGCCACGATTCAACGCCTGATCCGGGAGCGGAAGGTCTTCCCGTGCTATGCCGGGGCCGCTCTTAAACTGACCGGAGTTGACGACCTATTGGCGGGCCTGGTCAAGTGGACCGTGCCGTTTACCCCGCACCAGGAATTTGGAGCCCGGGTGTTCAAGATCTCCCATGATAAGAATGATCGCTTGACCTGGCTACGAGTCACCGGGGGCCAGCTACAGGCTAAGGCTGCCCTCGTGGGTGATGAGAAGGCTAACCAGCTTCGGGACTATAACGGAGCCAGGTTTACTATTCAGCAAACGGTTCCCGCCGGTGATGTCTGTGCCGTCACCGGGCTCGCCACCACCTTTCCTGGCCAGGGCCTGGGGGCAGAAGACAACTTGCGACAAGCCACCTTTCAGCCAGTCCTGAGCTACGCCGTCGATCCCCAGGGCAACGACATTCACGCTTGTCTGACAGCCCTGCGACAGCTGGAAGATGAAGACCCTCAGCTGGCGGTCACCTGGTCGGAACACCTCCAGGAGATTCACGTTCACCTGATGGGTGAGGTCCAGCTGGAAGTCCTCCAGCAGCTCCTGGCCGAACGTTTCCAACTCCAGCTTGGCTTTGATCAGGGGAGCATTCTGTATAAAGAGACGATCACTGACACCGTCGAGGGGGTGGGGCACTTTGAACCGCTCCGTCACTACGCCGAGGTCCACCTCCTGATGGAACCCGGCCAGCCCGGAAGCGGCCTGACCTTCGCCGACCAGTGCCGGACGGATGTTCTCAGCTACAACTGGCAGCAGCAGATCATGACCAGTCTCGGTGCCAAGGAGCACCGTGGCGTCTTGATCGGGGCCCCACTGACCGATGTCAAGATCACCCTAGTTGGCGGTCGCGGCAGTATTGTCCATTCAGTCGGCGGCGACTTTCGTGAGGCGACCTGGCGGGCTGCACGGCAGGGGCTGATGGAGCTTCGGGCCCAAAAGAAGTGTCAACTGCTGGAACCATGGTACCAGTTCCGCCTGATTGTTCCCCAATCAGAGGTTGGCCGGGCAATCAACGACATTCAACGGATGAATGGCAGCTTCCAGCTCGGAACTGATAATGGAGTGGCCACTACCATCACCGGCGAGGCTCCGGTGGCATCAATGCGTGACTATGCCCAGGAAGTCCGGAACTACACCCATGGCCAGGGACAGTTGGAGTGTGTTGTCGCTGGCTACCAACCATGTCACAACGCCAAAGAGATCATCAATGACCGACAGTATGACCCGATGGCCGACCTGGAAAACACTCCCGATTCGGTCTTCTGTGCTCACGGTGCCGGCTACCCGGTACGGTGGGACCGGCTGCCTGAGATGGCGCACTTCCCGTACATGAACAAGTAAATACCAAATAGAAAAGCCTAGGATTACCATTTCGATAATCTTAGGCTTTTTAGATTGAATCATTTCACTTCCGGTGCACGCTAAAGAGATCAAAGAAAAGGCTAATGATAAAGGACAGCAGGAAAATACTATCGATAATGTACTCGCCCACTGAATGATCGCCCCGATAGCTTGTATATGCATAGGCCAGCTAAGATCAGATCAATGTAAAAGCTAATGCTCCGGTAAAAATTATTTTAAACTGAATCACCATTTTATTCACCTAACTTCTCAAGTGTGTGCAAGACTGCCTGCTCGTCATTCGTGCCGATGACGTGGGTAGCAGCCTGTTGAACATTCTGGGGCGCGTTCCCCATCGCGTAACTGGTCCCGGCCAATTCAAACATCTCGAGGTCGTTCTCCCCGTCGCCAAACACGACCAGGTCCCGGGGACTGATCCCCCACCGGGTCAGTAGCAGTTTGAGACCATGGGACTTATCCATCCCCGGAATGATCAGGTCAATGGATCCGTTGCCGCTGGATGTCGCCCGGATGATCCCGGCAAAACGCGTATCGATTTCCCGGGAAATTTCTTCCTGCTGGGCGGGCGGGACGTTCAAAGCGAATTTGAAGATCACATCATCCTGGATGACAGAGAAGTCCGCAACCTCCTTGATCCGGGTATAGAACCGGCGCGCCCCGGTCCGAAATTCGGCGGGTGCACTCTTTAAGACATAGGCACTGCGCCGGCCACAGACAATGAAGTTAACCCCCGGGAGCTTCTCCAGGTACTCAATTACTGCCTGGGCATCCGTCATCGTCAGTCGTCCGCAGTGTACCTCCGTCCCCTGGTCAATGGTCAACACGCCATTTTCCGCCACAAAGGCCAGCTGGTCGGCCACTTGTGGAAACAGGCTGCGTAGAAAGTAGTACTGGTCCCCGCTGGCCACAATGAACCGGATGTCCTTCTCAACCATTGCCGCATAAACCTTGTCAAATAATTGCCGGTCATAGTCACGCCGGTTGGTCAGAAAGGTCCCGTCAATATCAGTTGCCACTGCACGCATCTCAATCTTCCTCCTCAATCTTCAATAGTAACCCATACAAGGCCCCCAGCAGATTTGCTCCGTTACCGAAGCGGGCCGCCATGATTGTCGGCATTTCGATGTCGTCATGCAGGCGGCGGTCCCCCTCCTGGAGTAGCCGAAACTGGTGCCGGACCTCGCTGATCAGAATTGGCTGGGCACTGATCCCGCCGCCAATCACGATCCGGTCAAGGTCAACTACGGCCTGTACGTTAATCAAAAGCACGGCCACCCGTCGGCAGAAATCAGTAAAGATCGACCAGGCAGGCCCTTTACACTTATTAATCTCTTCAAACGCCCGCTGACCATCCTTAAGGTTTGGCAGGTTGCAGGCCTGGGCCACCGCTATGATCATCTTAACGGCCGAGGTGCTAGCGCCAACCGTGGCCTGGTGCGGATCCGCATGGTCGTAATTATTGACAATTGCGCTGAGTTCTCCTGCCCGAAAGTGCGGACCATGTACTAGCTGGCCATTGATGACGAGCCCGCCACCAACTGAGGTTCCCAGGGTGATCACCGCCCCGTTTCGGACGTCGGTAAGGTTCCCCAGCCAGAGTTCAGCCAGGGTGGCGCAGTTGGCATCGTTGCCAACATAGACCGGCAGGCCGGCGTACTGACGCAGGTAGGCCGCCAGTGGAAAGCTGCCCATGAAGGCCAGGGCCCCCGTGAACTTGACCGCCCCGGTGGCTGGGTTGACGATCCCCGGCACGCTCACACAGATAGCGGCGACCCCGGGCTGGCGATCCACAATGCTCGTCAACAAGTGGAGAAAAGCTGCCTGATCCCGGGGCGTGGCGGTGCGGCGCTTGACAATGATGTTTCCGGAATGATCAATCCGGGCACTCTTCACTGCCGTGCCGCCGACATCAATACTCAAATACTGTCTAGCCATCGTGATCGCCTCCTCACCACATTATGATACCTACATTATACACTAACACTACCCGTGGGAAGTATGCAGCCGCCAAGCCAGCAGGCCGCCGGCAACCCCGATGAGGGCGAACAAGAGCCACCCGAGCCCCAGCGAGTACAGTGGGATGTGGCTGGCAATCCTGATCAGCGCCTGGCCGCCTGATAGATTGCGCAGAACCGGCGGGAAGGCATTGACCATGTCCAGGACTGCCGGGACAAAGGTGAATAGCAGCCCCCAGCGGTAGACGATCGCCGCGTTATCAAACAGTGGTGAGAACATCCCCAAGAGGATGAGGACGATTGCCAATGGATACAGGAGCATCAGGACCGGCGTTGACCAGGTCACGATCTTATCCAGCCCCAAGTTAGCGATCACAAATGATATCAAACAGTTCAGCCGCAAAAAGGCTTTGTAAGAAATTTTAGGAAACCGGTCATGAAAGTCCTGCGAAAAAGCAATCACCAGTCCCATGGCGGTTGTCATGCAGGTGATCGTTGCCAACGTGAGCAGCAGGGCATTACCGAAGTTTCCCATGTAGTAGTGGGCCACCTGGTTGAGGGTGGTTCCCCCATTAGCCGCGACAGCAAAATGATTGCGGCTAGTGGTTCCGAGGTAGATCAGCCCCAGGTACATGACCCCGACCCCGGCAATCCCGATCATTCCGCCTTTGACCGTCGCTAGCGAGGTCTGCTGGCCCCGCTTGAAGCCCATCTGCTGGACTGCGGCGATGATGGTTACTCCAAAGATCAGCATTGCCAGGGCGTCCATTGTGTTATACCCCTGCAAGAAACCGCTGGAGAAGGCATGCTGCAGGTATTCGCTCGTCGGCTTAGGCGTGTGCAGGCTGCCCATCGGCTTGATGAAGGCCATGAAGAAGATGACAAAGAGCATCACCAAGAAGATCGGGTTGAGGACCTTGCCAATGATCTCCGTGATCTTACCCTCGCGCGTTGCGAAGAAGTACACCAGCAGGAAGAAGAGGCCGGTATAGATTGCCAGGCCCCAGGGCTGCATGGCCGCGCTAAGGTAGGGCGCCACCCCAATTGCATACGGCACCGTTGCCGAACGCGGCGTGGCACAGAGCGGCCCGATCGTGGCGTGCACCAGCACCAAAAAGATCAGGGCAAACCACGGCCCCACCGGCAGGGCCAGTTCAAAAAGCCCCCGTGACTTAGTGATGCTGATCGCCAGCAGGGCGAAGAGCGGCAGAAACACCCCCGAGACAATGAAACCAATGGCGGCCGGCAACCAGTTATGGCCGGCCAGCTGGCCTAGGTGAACCGGGAAAACCAGGTTTCCTGCCCCAAAGATCATGCCGAAGATCAGTGACCCGATCGTTAAGTAGACCTTACTCGCTTTTTTTAATGAACTCATTTCAATTTCTCCTCTACGTTAATATCAGCAATTGCTAATTATAGCATAGTTTCCCTGCTTCCCCAGATACCGTTTACACCCCGTTAGTTTCAGTGAAATGATGTTTTTTTCAGTCAGGGATACATAATAACATATCGAATACTGAAGCATTGATGATTTGGGGACTATACCATTATCATAATCAGTGAACAGATTTAGGGGGGAGAAATTACTAATGAACGTTTTTATTCTAGAAAACAAATGGATCGAGCAGCGCTACCTTGAGCAAACTCTGCGCAAGATCCGAGCAGACCTGGAGATTCCCAAGATGACCATTCTTCCCTTCACCGACGTTGATTCAATGATGGCCAAACTTCCGGAACCAAGCATTGATAATGTCTTCTTACTCGACATCGAAATCAATGGCAACAAAAAAGCCGGCCTGCAAGCCAGCCAGCAAATTCGGCAACACGATGCCTTCGCGACAATTATCTTCATCACCATCCACGACGAGTTTTTGCCCACCACTTACAAGTTCAAGAGTGAGGCATTAGACTTCATTGCCAAGGACCACAATGACATTACAGCCAAGCTCAAAGACGACTTTATATTCATTACCAAGAAGCAGCGACATCAGCAACCAGTTCAATGGCTGACGCTCAAGACTAGTGCGGGATACTTGAAAGAAGACCTGAGCAACATCTACTATTTCGAACCCAACCCTGCTAATTCGCACCAATCCCTTCTCCACACCACAGACAACCAGGTGCTCACCATCAACGTCACCCTGAACGAGCTCGAAAATGAGTTCCCCGTTCTCTTCCGGGCGCACCGGCACTATCTGATCAATCCGCTTAAGGTTGTTTCGGTTAATCTTAAGCACCACACCCTTCGCTTTATGGGTAATGATCAGGACTACCCATTCTCCCGGTTACGGACTAAACGCCTGTTTGCACAGTTAAAGAAGCTCGAATCACCGCTTAAAATTATTTAGTTGTCCCGCCCACTGGTGCCTTGCCAGCTAAAGTACTTGATCTCTGGGTGGCCAACGATCTTGCACCGACCATTCGACCTCAGCTTTCCATTCCGACTGGGGTAGTAAAACTCCATTACTGGTTCGGATTGGATCTTCAGCAGACCGCGCTGCCGACTATCAACATAGCGAACCGCCTTTAAAGATCGGTAGTTCTTATTAAGATGGATTTTTCGCGCCACTACCAGAGTCCCCTGAACTCCGGTAGCGGTTTTTTTGCGGCGGTCGCCAATTAAGTAGATTGTCTTAACAGGATGGCGATCTGCATCATAGAATATCACCTTCTGTGGTGCGCTATTGACAAAAATCGTATAAGATAATACTTGGTTATGCTGAATGATGAACCCAAGCAAGCCGATTGCTAATACGGCGACAATCGTTATGATCACCCCGACCACCCGTTTAGATAGCGGCCGGTGTTGCTGTCCTTCCCACTGCTTCTGCGCGGGTAAAGGCTGCCCGCAATTACTGCAGCGCTTGCTCCCAATCACGTTTAGTTTGCCGCAATTAGGGCAGGTAATGCTTAGTCCGTCGTTTTTCATCGCAAATTCTCCCCATTATAATGTATGCCATAAGTATACAATAATTTTTGTAAAGGCAGTTTTGACATGATTTATTTTAACCTAATGAACCCGTTTACCCTAGCGCCATCGCTTGGTTACCTCATTGTCTGGGCCATTAAGACCTGTATATTTTATCCGATCTTTTTCCTTGGCACTTACAAACATCTTCATTTACGGCGGATCCCGTTTTATTTTTACTTGATCATCGCCGTTGGGGCCCTCTTCCTACCATTCTTCTTTTTCCTAAATGATTTGATCTGGATCATTGTCACCATCGTCCTCATTTATTTTCTGGTCGATCACGGCACCGGTTCGCTTACCGATCTGGTTGCCGGATTCGGCTACAGCATGCTGGTCTACTACTTTGTCCAGACGATTGTGTCGGGGATTATTGCGATCTTTGAAATTACCCTGCTCCCCAGCACCGGCGTCTACTATCTCATTACGAACACCAGCATTCTTATCTGCTATACGGTAACGCTGCCCATCATCCGCGCAACCCGGCCCTTCTTTAACCACTACCTCAGTCGGTTGCGCGATGACCACGCCCTAAGCGAATGGCTGTTCAGCTTGGCCTTCCTCCCCATCGCGTACTTCCTCTACTATACCCAATACTATCGTCGGCTGACACTGCCGCCGGTACTCCCCGAAAATGCCCCGCCAGTTGCCAACTACCTGGCCTACCTGGCCATCTGTTTCGGCTACTTTGCCATCATACTGATAGCGATGGCGTTAACCAGTAAGTATCTCGCCAACCGCGATCGGGCCGACGACGCTGAATACCGTCTGGCCACCCTTGCCAAGTACACCAGCCAGCTCGAAGTAATGACCGACGACCTGCGCCGCTTCCGTCACGACTATCAGAATATTCTCTATAGCCTCTCGAGTGCTCTGAAAACCAACAACCTCGACTATGCCAAGCGTGCCCTGGGCCACCTGACTCGGGACACCCAGCGTGATATTAAAGTACCCACCGGTATTATCGGGCCCCTCAAGAATATCAAGGATTCCGGCATCAAGGCCGTTATCTATAACAAGATCTCGGTCGCCATGGATAAGGGGCTCAACCTGGAGATTGAGATTGCTGATCCAATCCAGCTTACCCAGACCCTTCAGCAGGTCGATGCGATCAGGATCATCACGATCCTCTTTGACAACGCCATCAGAGCTGCCGCGAAGTCGGAAAAGAAGCTGGTCGACTTTAGCCTCTATGAGAACCAGTTTGCACAGTTCATCGTCATCGGCAATTCAACCGCCCAGGCCAAGGTCGACCTCAACCAGCTGACTGCCATCGCGCATACGGTTACCCTAGGCCGGAATCACCACCTGGGTCTCCGCAACCTTCAGATCATCCTGGCCCGCTACCCAGGCGCTAGCAATGACCGCAGTTCAAAGGACCACTACTTCGAGCAACGGATCATCATTCCAAAGAAAAAATAATCTATGCTAAAAAAGAGGACGTTAAATTAACGTCCTCTCTTTTATTTATGAGTGTTTATTGAGTAATCAGCAGTCGATTACTTAAGACCCTTCCAAGTCCAGTTAGTAACTTCTGGTAAGTCCTTACCTTCTGAACGGATGTAGTGGTTGTGCTTGTTGATCATGTTGTCCATCTTGGCAACAAAGGCAGCACTCTTCTGTTCGTAGCCAGGTACGCTTTGGATAGCATCCTTAGCAAGGTGGAACCGGTCAAGTTCGTTCAATACACGCATGTCGAATGGCGTAGTGATGTCACCATTTTCTTCGTATGAGTGGATGTGAACGTTCCGGTTAGCACGATCGAAGAACAGAGCTTGGATCATGTCACGGAAACCGTGCCATGCGAAGATAACTGGCTTGTCCGTAGTGAAGTAACGGTTGAATTCAGCGTCAGTCAAGCCTTCTGGGTTCTTGTCGGTCTTCATCAACTTCATGATTTCGATGATGTTGATGTAACGGATCTTCAGTTCAGGGAAGTTGTCGTGAAGAATGTCGATAGCAGCAAGAGCTTCTTCAGTTGGTTCAGTACCAGCAGAAGCGAAGACAACATCTGGTTCGCTGCCTTGGTCAGTAGAAGCCCAGTCAATGTAGCCAAGACCGTTGTCAACCAATTCAGTAGCTTCGTCAATGGAGAACCATTGTGCACGTGGGTGCTTGGAAGTTACAAAGATGTTGATGCATTCTTGGTCGTTGAAGGCCTTGTTAGAAACAGCCAACAGTGAGTTAGTATCAGCTGGCAGGTATTCCTTGACGAGGTCTGGACGTTCCTTTTCGAACATGTGAGTCAACAGACCTGGATCTTGGTGAGTGTAACCGTTGTGGTCTTGCTGGAAGACAGTTGAAGTATCAACGAAGTTCAATGCTGGGTATTGCTTACGCCAGTAGAGATCCTTAGCCTT
>DWZB01000071.1 GCA_019118405.1 Candidatus Limosilactobacillus gallistercoris | reverse complement strand
CGTCACAAGCTCTTCTACGGTGCCGCTACCATCGAAGTGATCGGTGCTATAATCTTCGCCTTTGCCGGCAAGTCTCTGGCACTCGTATTACTCGGTGCCGAACTGTTCTTCATCCCGCAACCAATTATCTTCCTGGTTGTTCTGATGACGATTACCGACTCTGTTGAATATGGTCAACTGAAGCTGGGTCACCGTGACGAATCACTGACCCTGTCAGTTCGTCCACTGCTTGATAAGTTCGGTGGTGCCGTTGCCAACGGTGTTGTTGGTGCCGCTACCGTTGCTGCCGGGATGACCGGTGGTGCTACTGCTGCTACGATTACCGCTCACGGCGTAAGCATCTTCAAGATCTACATGTTCTTAATTCCAATCGCCCTCATCGTTGTTGGGATCATCATCTTCGCCCTCAAGGTTAAGTTGGATGAATCTTCACACGCCAAGATCGTTGCCGAACTGGAACAGACTTGGGGCAAGCAATTCAACAAGGGTGGTCAGGATGCCGATGCTGAAGAGCCAGCAGCTCAACCACAACCAGGTGTTACCGAAATTCCTGCACCAGTTGCCGGGAAGCTTGTTGACTTAAAGGATGTTAAGGATTCCGCCTTTGCTAGCGGCAGCATGGGCCAAGGTTTCGCTATCAAGCCATCTGATGGTAAGGTCTTTGCACCATTCAGCGGAACCGTGCGGGCAACCTTCTCAACCCGTCACGCGGTTGGATTAGTTTCCGATAGCGGTGTTGCCCTCCTGATCCACATCGGGATCGACACGGTTAAGTTGCACGGAACTGGCTTCGTTACCTACTTTGACAAGGGTCAACACGTTGAAAAGGGCGACGAACTGATGGAATTCTGGGACCCAACCATCAAGAAGGCTGGTCTCGATGATACCGTCATCGTCACCGTCACGAACAGTGAAGAATTCAACTTTGACATGCTGAAGCAGGCCGGGGTCGAGGTTACCAACAAGGATAACATCATGAAGGTTACCAAGAAGGACCAAACTGCTGAATAATCAACATGCTTAAAACATTAAAGACACTCGCGAAATACTCGCGGGTGTCTTTTTGAGTTAAGCAAAAAGCCGGCTGACAATTTGTCAACCAGCCATCTTTGTTTTACAGCAATTACTTAACTTGGTCCACGGCGGTCCGAACGACTAAGACGTCAACCGGAGCATTCCGCTTAACGTAGGAAGTAACGGAGCCCATTACCGCCCGCTGCATCCGGGAAAGGCCACTGGCACCCATGATGATCATGTCGTTGTGGTGGTCGTGTGGGAAATCAAAGGAGATGATCGTCTTGGGGTTACCGAGACGAATATGGATGTCAAGGTTGTCAAAGCCATCCTTAGACTTAGCATCCTTCAGCAGGCCATCCAGGTATTCCTTGGACTTATCAACCAATTGGTAGGCAATGCTGCCGTCAGACATCCCAGCAAAGTTGTAGGCCATTGCTCGGGTATCAATGACGTTCAAGATGTCGATGTGAGCACCATTACGCTTAGCAACAAAGATTGCCCGGTGTAATGCCAGCTCTGATTCCTTTGAGCCATCAACTGGTACTAAAATATTTTGGTATTCTTGATCCATATTTTCTGCCTCCACTTCAAACAGCTTTTGTATATATTGTAACATTATTTGCGGTTTCTACGTAACATTGCTTTCCGGTTCTGTTAATTTTTTATTTTTCCGCTAATCTCCTGTCCTAGCGCCACCTTTTCACCTTAGAAAATTGACTTTTTCACTAAAATCTCCTACAATTTGAAAGTATATTAAGTAATGATTAAAAAATGAATATTTTATAATTTTAGGAAGCGAGGCTATTATGGATAAAATCGATCGGAAAATTGTCAACCTGTTGCAGGCCAATGCACGGGCCTCGCTAAAAGAGCTTTCTAAGGAATGTTTTATTTCCTCACCGGCGATTGCAGCCCGGATTACGAAACTGGAAAAGGCCGGCATCATCACTGGTTACCACTCCAGCATCAATATGGAAAAAATTGGCTTCCACGTTAAGGCCTTTATCCAGGTCCAACTGGAACCCCGCCAAAAACAGGAATTCTACCCCTACATTCAAAGTATCCCCAACGTTATTGAGTGTAATTGTGTTACTGGTGACTACTCCGAAATCATGGAGGTGGTCTTCCCGTCAACGACCAACCTTGATGACTTCATCAACACCATTCAGCAACGCTTTGGCAAGACCAGCACCCAAATTGTCTTCAGCACCAGCGTTAACCACCGTGGTGTAAAGCTCGCCGCTCCGCAGGATGATAACGATAAATAAAAAGTGAATAATTACAAAGGCGCTCCTGGTAATGAAACCAGAAGCGCCTTTAGCGTTTATAGCAGAGAACAAAATCCGTTCGTCGTACTTATTTATTTTGCTTTCCATAGTTATCGAGGTATTCGTTGTACTGCTTCCGGTCAAGTTCACCCTCAGATTCACCAATAACCAGGGTCGCAATCGAGTTACCGACCACGTTGACAGCAGTCCGGCCCATGTCAACAAAGCGGTCAATTCCGGCAATGAATGTCAGGCCAGCCATCGGTACCCCAATCGTGGAGACACTGGCCAGCAGGACCACGAAGGAAGCCCCAGGGACCCCGGCCATTCCCTTACTGGTGATCATCAGTACGACCAGCAGCGTAACCTGGTGAGCCAGGGACAGGTGCAGGCCGTATGCCTGGGCCAGGAAAATGGCTGCCAGGGACTGATAGATGGCCGAACCATCCAGATTAAAGGTGTAACCAGTCGGGATAACGAAGGAGACAATCCCCTTGTTGATCCCCATCTGGTGGGTCTTCCGCATCAGCCGCGGCAGGGTCACCTCAGAACTGGCCGTGGTGAAGGCCAGGACAATCTCATCCAAGATTACGTGCATTGTCTTCCAGTAACGCAGGTGGAAGATGTGCGCCGTGATCCCCAGGATAACGATGATGAAGATCAGCATCGTCACGTAGGCGATCAGGATGAAGTAACCCAGCGGCAGCAATGCGCCAAGGCCCATCTCGGCGATCGTCATCCCGATCAAGCCAAAGACCCCGATCGGCGCAATCTTCATGACCCAGTTGGTGACCTTGAACATGACCTCGGCCACCCCGTTCAAAACATCAATCAGGATCTTGGCTTTTTCACCAACAGCCGCGATCCCCAGGCCGAAGAGAACGGAGAAGAGGATCACCGGCATCATATCACCATCAGCCATCGACTTGAAGATGTTCGTCGGAATGATCGACAGGACAAGCGGCCAGAAACCACTGTTGTGCTCGGCCGTCTTGGCGGTGGCCATGTACTTGGAGATGTCTGTCCCATGCAGGTCATGGATGTTGATAAACGTCCCCGGGTGGGTAACGTTAGCCATGGTAATCCCGAGGATCAAAGCGATCGTGGTCAGGACTTCAAAGTAGATCAGGGTCTTTCCCCCGATCCGGCCCAGCTTTTTAATATCACCGATATTGGCGATCCCCACCGTCAGGCAGGAAACCACAATCGGCATCACGATCATTTGGATCAGGCGGATAAAGATGGTCCCGAGGCTTTGCATCACGACGATGGCCTCTTTATTCTGGTAGAAAATCACCCCGCAGATGATTCCTAGTACCAACCCGATCATAATCTGCCAGCCCATGCTGAGCCGGCTAAATCGATAGTGTTTCACCTTTTCATCAAACCTCTCAGATAAGTCTTGTTCTACTTTAGCATATTTTTAAGAAAATTTCGCGAAAATTTAAGGATTTCACGTCAAAAACCGAACAGTCCTCCCGGGTGGATTCACCCCATTCACTTTTTAATTTAAACAGGTGAAAGCGGTTTACAACACGCAAAAGTCAGGTAGGATAATATTGAAAGATTATTTAAGAAATGGGGTTCTACTATGCCAACTACTTATGTTAACGGTAAAATTTTTGTCGGGACCGACGAGCAGACTTTTGCCAACTCAATGATTATTGATGATGGTAAGGTCACGCAAATCGGCAACGACCTGACGCCGGCTGGCAATGTGGTGGACCTGGCCGGGCAAACGGTCCTCCCGGGACTGATTGATTGTCACACCCACCCAAAGTACATCGCCGACGCCCTCCACGGGACCGCCTGCACACCGCCAAACGTCAACAGCATCAAGGAGATGCAGGAGGCCCTGCGGCAGTCACCGAGCTATGGTCAGGGGCCGGATACCTGGATTGAGGGCTGGGGCTTTGATGAGACTAAGCTGGCCGAACACCGCAGCCCGAACCGGGATGACCTCGACGCCGTTTCCACCGATCAGCCGATCTTCATCTACCGGTCTGATTGCCACTCCTCTGTCGGCAACTCCAAGGCCTTAGAGCTGGCCGGGATCGACGAGAACACCCCCGACCCTGTTGGCGGTAAGATCGAACGCTTCACTGACGGACGGCCGACCGGCTTCATGCGGGAGGTAGCAGCTACCCAGCTCCTGATTCGGGCCAAGTCAGCGCAGAGCTATCAGACCGACCTGACCAACATGGTCAACAGCTCAGCCCACTACCTGCAAAATGGGCTGGTGGCGATCGGCGAGATGATGGGCCGGATGAAACCGTACACGACCCTCAAGCTTTATCAGGACGCCGTTCAACAAGGTTTTGCGCCAAAGGCCTCCATCTACTACGTCTTTGATGAACTCGACCCTGACCAGCCGCTGCTGCCGAGCGGGGACCAGCAGCTCCGGGTCGCCGGGATCAAGGTCTTCATGGACGGCAGTATCTCCGGTGAGACCGCCTTTAACAAGGAACCCTACCCGTCCGGCAAAATGGGGGTCAGTCTGACCAGCGTTGCTAAGCTCAAGCTGGAGGTCGAATTTGCCCGGCAGAACAAGCTCCAGATCGCCATCCACGCGATGGGCAACGCCGCCATCCAACGGGTCATCGATGTCACCAAGGACCTGCAGCCATGGCTTGATGGAATGCCGTCGGTCCGGATCGAACACGCCTCACTGATGACGGATGAGATGTTCAAGGAGATTGATGCCAGCCCCATGAATTACGCCCTGGTCACCCAACCGATCTTCTACTTTGCTGAGGATGAATCCTACCGTACCTACCTCTCCCCAGCCCAATTCAAGACGGCCTACCGGGTTAAGACCATGCACGATTCCACAGCCCTCCTGGGACTGAGCTCTGACGCCCCATGTACGCCGTGGGCAGAGCCGGACAGTCCCTTCTACAGTATTTATGCTACCGTCACCCGGAAGGCCGCTAACGGCGACGTGGTGAACGCTGACGAGGCTATCACGGTCCCCCAGGCGGTGCTGGGCTACACCCGTGACGCTGCTAAAATCGGTGGTTTCACCAATAACGGAACCCTGACGGCTGGAAAGGATGCCGATTTCGTAATTTTGAATAAAGATATCTTCACAGTCTCGCCTAACGACTTACAAAATGTTAAAGTAAGTGAAACATGGATCGGTGGACACCGTGTCTACCAAAACTAACCGTGACAGGAGAACACAACCACGATGGACGCTTGGATCACCTCTTTAATTGACCAGTTCGGCTACTTCGCAATTGCCCTACTGATTGCTCTGGAAAACGTCTTCCCGCCCCTGCCCTCAGAGATTATCCTGACGATGAGCGGCTTCATGGCGACAAAAACCTCACTGACGATTGTCGGCACCATCATCAGTGCCACCATCGGCTCACTGATCGGTGCCTTGATTCTTTACGCACTTGGTCGCCAATTGACGGTCAAGCGGCTGGGGGTCCTCCTCCAGCGACGGCTCTTCCGCCTGTTGGGTTTTCAAAAAGATGATGCCTACCGGGCTGTCCGTTGGTTTAACCGTCATGGTACCAGCGGGATCCTCTACGGGCGCTGTATTCCGGTTGTCCGGAGCCTGATCTCAATCCCCGCGGGGATCGCTAAAACCCCGCTAGGCAAGTTCTGTCTACTGACCACCATCGGGAGTGCCCTTTGGAACACTATCCTGGTGGGGCTAGGCGCCTGGGTCGGCGAGTCGTGGAAAACGATCGTCCAGATCTTCGACGAGTACACCACCGTGGCTATCATTATCATGGCCCTGATCGGCTGCTACCTGGCCTACCGCTGGTACCTGACCCGGATCAAGAAGAAAGCCTAACCGAAACGCAAAAACGCCACCTGCAATTTGTGCAGGTGGCGTTTTAATTCTGTCAATATTTAACGCGTGGTTTGCCGCTTGATCAGGTGGGTCCCGACGACGGTCTTGCATGGATCGTTATCAGGATTTTGCAGTCGTTTGATCATCATGTCAACCGCCGAGTGGGCCATCTCATCAGTAGCAACGTGAACCGCAGACATGCTTGGGTAAACATACTTGACCAGAGCGGTGTCGTTGAAGCTGATCATTGCCAGACGGTT
>DWZB01000070.1 GCA_019118405.1 Candidatus Limosilactobacillus gallistercoris | reverse complement strand
GATTCCACCTCACAGTGGACACCCTTGTCCTCGGCTCATGGTTCCGACTACTACGGCCCATAGCGGACTTTCACCGCCTAGCTAATACCCATGCCGGGCGCACTACAAAAGCGCCAGAGCTGCATCACGATCCAGCTCTGGCGCTTTTCTGTTATTTTCGACAGCCTTTGATCAACCGCGCAGCACTTTCAGCGGTCTGGGCAATATCTTCAGACGCATCGACTATCGCCTGACTGAGATCCTTGGCCCCGGTTGGCGTGGCAAAGATGGCGGTGAAATCATCATTCAGAGCCGCCACTCCCTGACCAATGCTTCCTGCTAGCGCAATTACTGGTACTCCCGGAACCACCCGGCGGGCCAGCCGGGATACCCCGAGTGGCGTCTTGCCAAATTGAGTCTGAAAATCAATCTGCCCCTCGCCGGTAAAGACAAAGTCCGCGCCCGCTACCTGACGGGCAAAGTCTGTAAAGCGAAGTACCAAGTCGACTCCCCGATGAATCTCAGCCGCCGTGAAGGCCAGCAGGCCAAAGCCAAGGCCGCCGGCAGCCCCGGCACCCGCAACATTAGCCGGTGAAAAACCACAGTCGCGTTTTACCACCGCTGAGAAGTGACCAAGGTTCTTATCCAGGGTTGCAACCATCTCGGGAGTGGCCCCCTTCTGCGGCCCAAAGACCCGGGCAGCTCCCTGCTCACCAGTCAGCGGGTTGGTAACGTCGGAAGCCAGAAGAATTTTTACCCGTGATAGGCCCGGCGCCAGCTTGCTGGTGTCGACCCTGGCCAGACGACCCAACGCACCGCCGCCGTGGGGGAGCTCATCCCCGGCGGCATCCAGCAACTTGACGCCCAACGCCTGAGCCATGCCGGCACCACCATCAACCGTGGCACTCCCACCCAGGCCGATGATGATCTGCTTGATACCCCGGGAGATGGCATCCAGGATCAGTTCGCCCGTCCCATAGGTGCTCGTCACCAACGGATTACGGTTCTGATCGTTGACAAACTGCAGGCCACTGGCAGCCGCCATCTCAATTACCGCTGTCTTACCATCCCCCAGAAGACCGTAGCTGGCAACGGCGGGCCGGTCAAAGGGATCATGAACCGTAGCTTGAATTGTCTGACCCCCGGTAGCATCCACCAGGGCCTGCACGGTTCCCTCGCCCCCGTCAGCCATCGGTACTAACTGATAGTCCGCGTGGGGAAAGACCCGACGAATACCTGTCGCCATGGCGACGGCCGCTTCCTTGGCGGTCAGGCTGCCCTTAAAGGAATCCGGCGCAATGACAAATTTCACTTTAATCCTCCCTTTCAAAATAAAAGGATCCAGGAAAAACCTAGATCCTCAACTTAATTACTATTTATCCAGCTTGTAGTCGACGTCCTTGCCGAACTCAATCTTCAGGTCATCAAGCTGCTGCTGGCTGACCTTGCCTGGGGCAGCCGTCAGTGGTTCCACGGCCTTGGAGTTCTTTGGGAAGGCGATCACGTCACGGATGTTGTCTGACTGGGACAGGAACATTACCCACCGGTCAAGGCCGATTGCCAGTCCTCCTTCAGGCGGCATCCCCAGCGTCAAGGCCTTCAGCAGGAAGCCGAAGCGGGCCTCGGCGCGTTCCTTAGTGTAGCCCAAGGCCTTCAATACCTTCTCCTGGACCTTTGGATCGTGGATACGGATGGAGCCCCCACCGATTTCCTGACCGTTCAAGACGATGTCGTAACTCTGGGCATGGGCCTTGTGCGGGTCTTCACCATCTTCTAAGTAGTGCAAGTCCTCAGGGTTCAGCATGGTGAATGGGTGGTGGGCCGCAATCCACTTGCCAAAGCCTTCGTCGTATTCAAACATTGGCCAGTTGACAACCCAGACGTAGTTCCACTGGTTTGGATCGGTCAGACCGAGTTCTTCGCCAAAGTGACGCCGCAGGTAGCCCAGTGAGTCGCAGACCACGTGGAAACTCCCGGCAACGAAGAGGATCAAGTCCCCGCTCTTGGCACCCAGCTCTTCATTGATGGCATCTGCCTTTTCCTGGAGGAACTTAGCAACTGGACCATTGTAGCCGTCGTCCGTTACCTTGACCCAGGCCAGGCCCTTGGCACCGTAACGCTTGATGTAATCTTCCAGCTTGGAGATGTCCTTCCGGGAGTACCTGTCAGCCCCGCCAGGAACTGCGATGGCCCGAACATAGTTGCCGTCAGCAACCGTACCGGAGAAGACCTTGAAGGAGGAATCCTTAACGATGTCGTTCAGGTCGTGGATCAGCATGCCAAAACGGGTATCTGGCTTGTCGGTCCCGTACTTATCCATGGCGTCTTGCCATTCCATCCGCGGGAATGGCAGCTTAACATCAATGCCCAGAACTTCCTTCATAACGTCCTTGATCAGACCTTCCGTCATGTCTTGGATGTCCTGTGGTGTTGCAAATGACATTTCCGTGTCGACCTGGGTAAATTCTGGCTGCCGGTCACCACGAAGGTCTTCGTCACGGAAGCACTTAGCGATCTGGTAGTACTTGTCAACCCCGGCGGCCATTAGCAGCTGCTTAAACAGTTGTGGTGACTGTGGCAGGGCGTAGAAGTGGCCAGGGTAAACCCGGGAAGGCACGATGTAGTCCCGGGCCCCTTCTGGCGTTGACCGGGTCAGATCAGGTGTCTCAACGTCCAAAAAACCGTTCTTTTCGAAGTAACGGTGGATGACGTGGGTAACTTTGGACCGCAGCATCAGCTTTTTCATCATTTCCGGCCGCCGCAGGTCAAGGTAACGGTACTTCATCCGCAGGTCTTCGGAAGCATCCACGCCGTCCGTGATATCGAATGGCGTCGTCTCGGACTGGGCCAGGACAGTCGCCTTCTCTACGGCAACTTCGACCTTCCCCGTCTTCATATCAGGGTTGATTTCCTTTTCGGCCCGTGGCTGAACCTTCCCCGTAACTTCCAGGACATACTGGTTCCGCACCGCATTGGCAACCTTAAAGGCCTCCTGATTTTCCTTTTCATTGAAGACCAGCTGAACGATTCCTTCCCGGTCCCAGAGATCAATAAAGATCAAGCCACCGAGGTTACGCCGCTTGGCAACCCAGCCCTTTAAGACGACCGCTTGACCAATCAGGTTTTCGTTTGTGTCTCCACAATAATTGGTTCTCTTCATTCCTATGTACTCCTTTTTATCCATAAAATAATAAAAGAGCACCCCTGCGTCCACAAGGGTGCTCTAATGCACGGTACCACCTTGGTATCAACTCAATGATAACGTCAGCGAACTGACGGGACAGACGTCCAACCACAAAAAGCGTCAATCGGTTCTCCGCAATATGGGCTTCCACCATCCCCACTCGCTAGTACTTTGAAAGCACCGAGCATTCTTTTATTACTGGTTATGAATATCAAATTTTCATTTTTACCTTACTCGTCCCCACCCCGAATGTCAATATCTTACCCTCAATTTCCCGCTTTTGCTTCCGGCAGTGGCGGTCGCTATAATTGACGTGAACAACCAAAGGAGTGTGGTTTTATGAGTACGTTAAATCATCAATGGTTCCAACAGCTGCCGTTCAAGCATCTCGAAAGCTTTCAACCCGTCAGCGGCGGTGACATCAACGAGTCCTACCGCATTGAAGCGGACGGGCAATCCTACTTCATCAAGATCCAGCCCAACCAGCCGGCAAAGTACTTTCAGCACGAGATCAACGGTCTGAAGGCCATTGGGAAGGCCATCAATACCCCGACCCCCATCCACAATGGTGAGATCAATGGCAACGCCTACCTGGTGCTGAACTGGCTCGACGAGAGCGCTGGCAGCCAGGCCGAACTTGGCCAAGCCGTCGCCCACATGCACCAGCAGTACAGCACCAACGGTCAATTTGGCTTTGTCGACAACCACCGCACTAAGGCCCTGGTTAAGGACAATTCCTGGAATGACAGCTGGAAAGACTTCTACATCAACCAACGGCTCTTACCCGAGGTTCAGGTTGCCAGTGACCGCGGCCGGTGGAACCGGTGGCGGCAGGAACACTTCACCCAGATGGTCCACCAGTTCAGCGACTACTACCAGGATCACACGGTGAAACCCAGCCTGCTCCACGGTGACCTGTGGGCCGGCAACTTCATGTTCGCCAACGACCAGCCTTACCTCATTGACCCCGACGCTGTCTATGGCGACCGCGAATTTGATCTCGCCATGACGACGGTCTTCGGCGGCTTCGACGAATCGTTCTACCGGGCCTACGCTGCTACCTACCCGTTCACCCCGGGAATCAACGATCGCCTGCCATGGTACCGTTTCTATTACCTCTGCATGCACCTGGTGCTCTTCGGCGAGAGCTACGGTGGCGCCGTTGATCAGATTCTTTCTCAATACTAGTCCAGACAAAAAAGCTCTGTGATCCGCCAATTCAGATCACAGAGCTTTTTCTTATTTCTCGTAAATGATGGTGGTGGGCCCATCGTTTTCCAGGTCCACTTTCATGTCCGCGCCAAAGCGACCGGTCTCGACATGCACTCCCGTTGCTGCCAGCTTCTGGTTGAAGCGTTCGTACAACGGTTCGGCAATTTCCGGCCGGGCCGCCCCAGTGAAGCCAGGACGGTTACCGTGCTTCGTATCGGCGTACAGGGTGAACTGGGAGATCGACAGGATGGCCCCGTCGACATCCTTCAAGCCTTTGTTCATCTTCCCGTTCTCGTCCTCAAAGACTCGCAGGTTGACGATCTTGTGGACAAGGTAATCCAGTTGTTCATCCCCGTCGTCGGGCGCAAAACCGACCAGGAGCATGTAGCCCTTAGCAATCTTACCTACGACCGTGCCATCAATTGACACTTGGGCATGATTGACCTTCTGTAATACAACGCGCATTTTCTTCCTCCTAGCGAATAACCCGCTTGACAACGTAAACATCCCGAATGTTCTTCAGGCCGTTCATAATCAGTTGCAGCTGTTCCAAGTTACGAACCCCGATCGTCAGACTGATCGTTACCATCTTATTGTGGTCGACCTTCCCGTTGACCGAGTTCAGGAAGCGGGTACTGTTATTAATTGACCGCAAGACATCGTTGAGCATGCCGTTCCGGTTATATCCCTGAACCTCGATATCGGCATCGTAGTTAGTCTTATCGCCATGCGGGTTCGCCCAGTAGACACTGACGATCCGCTGACCACTCTTCTCGGCAGCCTTGATGTTCGGGCAGTCCTTGCGGTGAACGGAGACTCCCCGGCCCTTGGTGATGTAACCGATAATCTCGTCACCAGGGACTGGATCACAGCAGTGGCTGAGCCGGACAAGCAGGTTGTCCACTCCTTCAACCACGACCCCCTCGCTGGAAGCCTTGGCCCGTTTCTGCTTAGCCCGCTCGTCAGGCTTCTCCAGGGTCTTGTGTTCCTCGAGAAGGGCGCGCTGGGCAGCCGCCTGCCGGTCGTCCTCTTCCTTCTGCCGGATGTCAGCCGTGAAGCGGTTCCGGACCCCGACTGGTGCCAGGTCACCAAAACCGATGGCCGCATACATATCATCGGCGGTGCTATAGTGCATGGCCTGAGCCACGTCAGCCGCCTTCTTT
>DWZB01000069.1 GCA_019118405.1 Candidatus Limosilactobacillus gallistercoris | reverse complement strand
CGAGCAGGAGGTCAGCGATCTTTACCAGGCTGTCTTGGGTCAGCGGGTTGAAGATCACCGTCTTGGTCAGGCGGTTGATAAATTCGGGGGCAAAACGCTCCTCCATCGCCCGCTGGATGATGTCGTGATTGATCCGGTTGGTTTCCGTACTGCTCGTGGCCCCGAAGCCGACTTGGTTGCGGAAGACCTTATCGGCACCAATATTGGAAGTCATGATGATAATTGTGTGGCTGAAGTCGGCGTGAAGTCCCATTCCGGGGAGGAAGCTGCCGTCGTCCATAATGCCGAGGAGAAGGTTGAAAATTGCGCTGTTAACCTTTTCGATCTCATCCAGCAGGATGCAGCAGTGGGGATGGCTGACCACGCCCCGATAGATATCAGTTGAGAGGCTCGCTACCCCCATGGTTGAGAGGTAATCTGGCATGTTGAAGCGGAGGAGGGCTTTATCTGTCCCGAATGCCTCCAGGGCTAGCTGCTTAGCGGTTTCCGTCTTCCCGGTCCCGGTGATCCCGGCAAAGAAGAAAGTGCCGATCGGTGCCCCGGGCTTGCTGAGCCCCGCCTTGGCCACCATCAAGGACTGGGTCAGACCATCGATCGCCTCATCCTGACCGATCACGTGCTGCTTCAGACGTTGAGCAAGAGTCAGGATGGAAGCTTCGTTAGCTGTCCGTTCCCGCTGGGCCTTGGCTACGTCAGTCTTGCTGAGCGGCCGGCCGATGATCTCTTCGGCCGCGCTGACAATGTCGTTGACGGTCACCTTGGTGTGGTAACGGTGCTTGGTGCGGTCATTTCTTGCCAGGGCGAACTGGTCCTGCAGGCTGTCCAGTTTCTTCTTAAGCTGGTCGACCTGGGCGGTGTTGAGGCTCTTTTGCTCCGCTTGGTGCAACTTAGTGCGTAGTTCAGTGAGGCGCTGAACGTAGGAGTCTTTAGCAGCTGAGCCCTGGTCATGGTGCATGTTAACCAG
Organism: Candidatus Limosilactobacillus gallistercoris; assembly: GCA_019118405.1. GTDB lineage: Bacteria > Bacillota > Bacilli > Lactobacillales > Lactobacillaceae > Limosilactobacillus > Limosilactobacillus galli. Next base: position 17,830 of record DWZB01000069.1, on the reverse strand, counting down.
CGCCCCAGCGTTATCAAGGATTGTCAGGGCCGAGTCAGGCAGGGCAACGTCAACGTAGGTCTGGGCAAGATCGACGGCTAGCTGGCACGCAGCGACAGAGTAGTTGACGTGGTAGTAGTTTTCATATGGCGTGATGGACCGCTTAATCACCGCATCGGTCTGCGGGACAGTCAACGGCTTCACCGTAATATTTTCAAAGCGCCGCATCAATGCTTTATCTTTACTGAAGAAGACCTGGGCCTCCAGTGGCGTGGTAGCCCCGATCAGCTGGAGGTCACCACGGGCCAGGGCCGGTTTCAGCATGTTGATGATGCCGGAGCCAGCGTGAAAACGAAGATTCTGGATCTCATCGAGGAAGAGGATGACGTCCTTCTCGGCGGATAACTCGGCAAGGAGCTGGTTGATAACTTCGATAGCCCAACCAGAGAACATCAGCTTGGAAAACTTGTCGGGATCCAGGGCGATGATCCGCTTGCCTGCCAGGGATGGCAGTTTTCCTTCGGCAATGCGGGTGGCGACTCCTTCCGCGATGGCCGTTTTTCCGACCCCGGCTGGTCCGACTAAAAGGGCATTGGACTTTTGCCGCCGGTTAAGAATCAGGGCGAGGTGGTCAATCTCATCCTGCCGACCTACCACTGGCGCCAGTTTGTGCTCCCGGGCCAGCTTGGTCAGGTCCCGACCGTATTCCTGGAGGAGGAAGTGGTCGCCGCGGTCAAGCTGGTGCATCAGACTATTGTAGTGGTGTTCCCGGCGCTTGCGATCAGCCGTGTGCTCGCCATCGGCAAACCGAAACTGGTTGAGTTTATCCTGGACAATGTTGGTGTATGCTTGGGCGTAGAAACTCCGGTACTTGAGAATGAGGAGCTTGAGGAGGAGCCAAAAGGCATTGCTGTCCTGAAGGTCAACGATGCCAACCAGGATGCCCTGGGTTTGGATGACGTCGCTCTCCTGTTGATCGACGAGGGCTTTACCATACCTTAGGCCGTGAAGAACGTAGTCGGAAACGGTGTATTGCCGGTCCGCAATCATGATCAGGTGCTTACCGGGTTCATTGATCAATGGCACTGGATCCTTCTTAATCCGATCCTCAAACGGAGCACTATCACTCATTCCAGCATAATGAAGGGACGGGTCCGCCGCATCGTGTTTTTCAACGTGGCGGGCTTTATCGAGCTCCCGGCGGACATCGATCCGACTGATGTGACGGTCAAGGAGCGCGGTGCCGGCCCCCGTGTCGTTGATTTTGGTAAAGGCCAGCACAAGGTCTTCGGTCGATAGCGCCGCAGCATGGTGGGCGTCCGCAACCTTCTTAGCGGTGGCAAATGCTGCTTGTCCTTGGTATGTTAAGCTGAAATTCTCCATAAAATGGTCCCTCCTGAGAAGCAATTCGTATAATATCTCCAACGTCATCAAAATATCATGGAAGAACTTATGAGATATTTCGATGACAATTATTACTATATCACAAGGACGCCAAAAAAGTATTACTTTTTCAGGAAAAATCTAAAAATATCTCATAGATTTTTGCGGCGGCGTGGGGTATATTTAATAGTGGAGGTGATTTTTTGGATTTAGAGAAAATTATTCTCGAGTTGCAATCAAGAGTCCTTTATTTAAGTGAAAAGGTTGATCAATTGAGCAGCCGGGTCGATGAACTAGCGGCTGATGAGGTGCCGGCGGATCCGACTAGCAATACTCAGTCAGCATCGACTCGTAAAACTAAAATCAAGGGTAAGATTTCTAAAAATGAACTGGTAGCTGGCGTCAAGGCGGCTTTGGCGGGGCAGATCCCAGCAAATAACATTCGGAAGGGAACCCGCCGGGAAGGCTCCGGTATCATCATTTCCAACGGTGACCGGCAGCTCAAGCTTTGCCTGCGGGGCTCTGGCTACTATGGCAAGGAAGACGTCAGCGAACGAATGGAGTACACGGGTTTCTCAACCATTAACGAAGCCACCATTATGGATGAAGATGGCCGGATGAATTATGATTTCTTCGTGTTCGGCATCAACCACAGCGATGATCCCGACCAACCACATGTGGAGTTCTTCGTTTTTGACCAGGCCCAGTTTAAGCACCTGCTGGAGCAGAAGAAGGCTAACGGTGCCAACCGTGTTTACTACTTCTACTTCGGAGAAACGACGGATGGTCATTACATCGACGACCGCGAGCGCGATAAGACTGTACTGGTTGATGACGAGCACGGTAACTGGGACGCGGTTGTTCGGCAGTACAATAAATAAGATATGGTGATTTTGATGAATAATGAGCAATATGAGAAAGCGCCAAATAATGCGGCAGTAATCAGTGAAGCTGAGAGCTTCAAGCCAATAACATATAGCAATAAAAGATACCCAGCAGTTGAGGCTTTTGAAACTCCTTATGAGGATGTTGCATACGCTAAATTAGTGATTAATGAATATGGCCACCATGATTACGTAGCGATTGGTCTGAATCCTAAGGGCGATTTGAAACAATCAAAGATAGATTATCTTCTCAAAAACGCAGGGAAAAAGCCCTTACTTGATCCTAGGGGTGTTTGGAGTAAGACAATTAAGGCGATAAAAAGAATTGATCCTGATCTACGTTATCTATACATGCTGGATATCATTCCATTGCGAACACCGAATCAAGAGACAATTGGCAAAAAAATAATTTCTGAAATGAAGGACGATGCGCTGGACGCCAACCTTAAATTTATTAAGTGGTTTATCAAAAAAACTTCTATTCGGGGTATTTTACTAAGTACAGGTATACCGCAATTCTCAAAAGGACTTCCAAAAGAACTCTCAAAAGAATTTAAAGATAAAGTTCGTAAGATGCAGCAGGAAATTATCGATGATAATCATTCCAAAATCTACTTTAGTATGATTACGATTACTGGTGGCAGTTTCTTCTGTAGCTTTTCACAAAATACAACCAAGATAATTTCATATGCAGATCTTGTCCAAGGACTCCAGGATGAATGTAAAATTCAATCAGAAGAGACTGACCTAACAGATGTGGATCTCAAGTTTGAAGATGGCTATATCATTTATAGTGATAAAGAAATCCGTAATAAGAAAATTGAGATCAACAAAGATGTTCAAAACATTTGGAATGATGACAAGGCTAAATAAATACCGATCCCGGCGACAGCGTTAATTAAACCGCCCAGTCATGCCCGGTTATGGTATAGTTAAGGTAATTCTTTTAGCAAAGTGAGGGAGAAAAAATGGCTAAGTACACAGTTGAATTAAGCGAAGAAGACTTGCAAATGATCAAGGACTGCCACTCCAAGAACCCTTCCATCATGAAGGCCATGGAGGAAGCCAAGAAGGTTGAAGACTAAGCCTTGAGTTTAGTAACGGGGGACGCACTCAAACGGGTGGGTCTCTTTTTTATTTCTGCAACCAGGAATGACTCCCGATATAGTATAATTAGACTGTAAGCAATGTCACCTGAATACTGAGGGGGAATGCCTAAATGGAATATGCAGGAAAGTCGCCTGAACTCTGGGCAGCAATTGACAGAGAAGAACAACGGCAGCAGGATACGATCGAACTGATCGCGTCGGAAAACATTGTCTCAAAGGAAGTGCGCGAGGCACAGGGATCCGTCCTGACCAACAAGTACGCGGAAGGATACCCCGGCAAGCGTTACTACGGTGGATGCCAGTACATTGACCAGGTTGAACAGCTGGCCATCGATTACGCTAAGCAATTGTTCGGGGCCGAATACGTCAACGTTCAGCCGCACTCCGGCTCTCAGGCCAACATGGCGGTCTACCAGGCCCTCCTCAAGCCCGGTGACAAGATCCTCGGAATGGGGATGGACGCTGGTGGTCACCTGACCCACGGTGCCAAGGTCAACTTCAGCGGGAAGGTCTACCAGTCCTTCAGCTACGGCTTGGATCCGGAAACCGAATTGCTGGACTACGATCAGATCCGCGCAATTGCGGAAGAAGTTCAACCCCAGCTGATCGTGGCGGGGGCCTCGGCCTACAGCAAGATCATCGACTGGCAGCAGTTCCGTGAAATTGCTGATGAGGTTGGTGCCTACCTGATGGTCGACATGGCCCACATCGCCGGGCTGGTCGCCACGGGTGCCCACCCGAGTCCGGTTCCGGTGGCCGACATGGTAACCACCACGACTCACAAGACCTTGCGGGGCCCACGGGGCGGGATGATCCTCTCCAAGTCAGCTAAATTAGGGAAGAAGATCAACTCGGCCCTCTTCCCGGGAACTCAGGGTGGCCCGCTGGAACACGTGATCGCGGGGAAGGCTCAGGCATTCTATGAGGACCTGCAGCCGCAATTCACCGACTACATCAACCAGGTCGTAAAGAACGCGGCCGCCATGGCTGACGAATTTACCAAGTCCGATACCGTGCGGGTTGTCTCCGGGGGAACCGAGAACCACCTGATGATCATCGACATCACCAAGACCGGGCTCACTGGGAAAGAAGCTCAGGACCTGCTGGATTCGGTTCACATCACGACCAACAAGGAGTCGATTCCAAACGACCAGCGAAGCCCATTTGTCACCAGTGGTTTGCGGATCGGGACGCCGGCAATTACTAGCCGGGGCTTCAAGGAAGCTGATGCTCGGCAGGTAGCCGACCTGATTGTCAAGCTCCTGAACAACTCGACAGACCAGGCAGTCATTGACGATGTCGCGGCCCAGGTCCACGAATTGACAACTAAACACCCAATTACTGAATAGGATAAACGACCGGCAGCAGATAAAGTTGGCGGTCGTCTTTTGTACTGATGCGATGAGGGATCACGTTTTTAGCATAAGGCCGCGCCTCTAGCCCGATGATGTGATACAATAACTATGAATGCTGTAAAACAGCAGCAGATCTAATCAGGCCCGGGTGCGGCCCAGCGGTGATCGCCTGACCGCTTAAAATTCTAATCAGAATAGCACTTAGTTAAGATACAAAGGAGAGTTTTGACATGATTCAAACAATCGATTTGAAAAAGGGTATGGTCTTTGAACGTGATGGTAAGCTGTTAAAGGTTCTGCAAATCAACCACCACAAGCCAGGTAAGGGTAACACGCTGATGCAGATGGACATCCAAGACCTGCGTTCCGGTTCCATCGTTCACACCACGATGCGTCCTTCCGAAAAGGTTGAACAAGTTAACGTTGACAAGCGTTCTGCTCAATACCTTTACGACGAAGGTGACAACGCGGTATTCATGGACCTCGAAACTTACGACCAATACACTTTGAGCCATGACCTGCTGGGTGACGACAAGAACTACCTTGTTGAAAACATGAAGGTTACCCTGAACTTCGTCAATGGCGACATCATCGGGGTTGAACTGCCAACCACGGTTGAATTGACGGTTGCCCACACTGAACCAATGATCAAAGGTGCTACCATCGATGGTGGTGGTAAGCCTGCTACGATGAACACTGGTTTGGTTGTTAACGTTCCAGCCTTCATCAAGGACGGCGACAAGCTGATCATCAACACCACTGATGGCAGCTACAAGTCACGTGCTTAATGTGATCTTAAACATCTAAATGACGATCAATAAAATGGCTCCTGAGGCCTGGCTAGTCCAGCCTTCGGGAGCCGTTTTTTCGATTGATGAATGGGCGCGGCGGGGGTAGAATTCAGGATAGCAAGGTAAATAAGAAGGAGGCTTTTCATGCAGGGGGCACTGCACTTTTCAACAATCACGGACCAGTCAGCAATTGACAGGTTGACCAACGCAATGTTTAGCTGCCACCTCTTGATCGTGGGACAGACGGGGAGCGGCAAGACGACTTCGACCCTGTCGCTGTTGAGCCAGCTTCAGCAGCTGGATCAGACCGCAATTATTCTTGATCCCACCGGGGAATACGCGAAGCTGCCCAATGCCATCACCTACCGGCTGGGGGATAACTGTTATCTCGAGGCGGGCTGGCTGACGGTTGACCAGCTGTTGGCCGCCCTGCAGCTCCGGGTTAGCTCCTTGGTGCGGACTAAATTACGGCAGGCGATCACCGACCTCCAGATTCAGCATAATATTTATAGCGAGCAGGGAACCTACCGGCGATTGGGCAGGCGACTAGCCAGCTACCGTGAGGACGAGAATCAGTTGGGTGCCTGGGCGAGCGACTATCCACTGACCGATCTCTTTGCCCAGTTGATCGAGGAGTTCGTAATCCCGTATGCCGATGACCGGGCCGACTACACCCTCTTAGGGCAGCAGTACGATCGTGCAGCCATCAACCGGGCCTGGCCGGTGCTGACGGCCATTCATGACCAGTTGGCCAGTCCGACTTTTCAGGCCCTCTTTGACACTGGCCACCATGCGGGGACGATGAAGAGTGAACTCAATTTCATCCTCAAGATGTTCCTTCATCACCAGAGCAGTCACCGTACCCTGGTGATTGACCTGTCGTTGCTGAAAAATTATGAAGGCAGTCAGCACCTCATTATCTCCCTGCTGCTCAAGGAGATCCTCCGTCTCCGATTGCGTGATAACGCCGGTTTTCCGGTTAACGTGGTCATCGATGAAGCTCACCGCTATCTTCCGCAAGATGAACACGCGCTGGCCGACAACGGCATCTTCCAGCTGGTCCGGGAGGGACGCAAACTGAACCTCAAGATGATCCTGACGACCCAGTCGCCCCTCGACCTGCCGGCACGGTTGCGCGCCCAGTTTGGCGATCTACTGGTCCATCGCCTGCTTGACCAGACCGAGACTGCCAGTCTGCCTGGCGTTAAGCTGGATCCAGCGGTCACCAGCCAGTTGCCGGTGGGCAGTGCCGAACTCTGTGTACTCGGCGAATCGCCGGCGCTGGTCCGGGTAAACCTGCCGCAATGGTGGAAGGATGGTGGCCGTCATGAGTAGGGGGCTTAAGCTGGCCCTGTGCTGTCTACTGATGGCGGGGGCGACAGTTGTGGGCACGGTTCAACAGAACTGGGCAAGCATCAGGACACCGCAACCGGCTGATAGCAGCACCCCAACCATCTTTGTTCATGGAATGCCCAGCAGTTATCATTCCGAAGTTAAGATGGTCCGTACAATGATTGATGCCGGAACTACAACCCCGGATAACGTCGTCCTGGCAACCGTTTCTTCGCAAGGGGAGGTGGTCTTTGATCATGCACTGCCGCCGCACCCGCATAACCCGATTATCGAGGTTAACTTGGAAAACAGCCACGAACGGAATGATCATGTAGCGGCGGCGTGGCTGAAAAAGGTCGTGGTGGCTCTCCAGCAGCGGTACCATTTCCAGCGGGTCAACTTTGTCGGGCATTCCAGCGGTCCCTTGTTGATCCTCTGCTACATCATGGATAATGCCAATGATAAGCATCTGCCGCAAGTCGCCCGGCTGGCTTCGCTGGGCGGGGCCTTTAACGGCGCATTGGGAAAACATGACCGGCCCAATGCGATGGAATTATCGCCGGATGGGTTGCCGCTGACCCGCCAGGTCAAGGAGTACCGGGAACTGCTTCCGCTGCACGAGATGTTCCCCCGACACATTCGGGTGCTTAATGTCTTCGGTGACCTCTGCGACGGCAGTAACTCCGACGGGCGAGTGGCTAACAATTCCTCCCGGGCGATGCGCTACCTGGTGGCCGACCGGGCGCGTTCTTACCAGGAAGTCCGGATTACGGGGGCGAATGCGGACCACAGCGGGTTGCATAATAATAAGAAGGTCGATTTCTACCTGATTCGCTTTTTGTACGGTGAAGATTGCTGATTCAGATGACAAAAGTTTTAATGTTATTTTATTCACAAAGCAAAATATACATGCGGCAAGGGAAACCGGGCCGGTTATGTAACCAAATTGTAAAGAAAAAATTAAAAATAATTACCGGCATGTGCTTTACTTCACATTGCTAAACGATTATAATGCTTCTAGCAAATGAATGATTTGCTCTTTTTTTAAGAACAAATGCCTTTTTAGTACCAGAATGAACCACACATCCTTTTTTATCCAATTAACATCAACAACCGAGCGTGGTTCGTACTAAAAATGTGCACATAAATAAAAAGGATAACCTGTGTTGTGGTAAGCGCAGGTTATCTTTTTTTGTTATTAGAGCAGGTGCTGTTCCTTCATCAACTGCCCGATCCAATTGTGCTGGAGCTTATTCAGCAGTGGCTTTTCAACCATCTTCGGGATTGGGAGGTCAATGTCTTGGAGCGGCTTCTTGTCGTTCATGTAGTACATGGCCCGCATCAGATCTCGGATATCGTAGATGGAGTTGAAGACCTCGGGAACACCCCGGTCAACGTCCAGCAGGGTGTAGACAGCTTCCATGGCCGTCCGGACCGAGTATTCAGTGGTGAAGACAGTGTCCCGGCTTGGCGACTCGGCAAAGTTGCCGATGAAAGCTAGGTTAGCCGATCCCGTTGGCACAACTGCCGGCCGGTCGCCCTTGACCCGCGGCATGAAGTAGGAAGTGACAAACGGCATGTAGACAGGCACGGTGTTGATCGAGGACTCGTCAGCCAGCTTGTCAATCAGGGCCGTTGGGACGCCGAGGTGGTAGAGCCATTCCTTGGTGATCTCCTCACCGGTACAATCGACGATCCGTTTCTTGATGTAGTTCCCCTTGGTATCGGAGTAGAGACCGTAGATCCAGACGATTGTTTCGTTTGGCTTCTGCTTCTTGAAGTGCGGCTGACGGTGAATCGTCCAGGAAAGCATCCAGTTGGAGTCGGTGACGGTGATGATTCCACCAGTGTTGACCTTGCCGTCGTGAAGGTCCCGCTTGGTCAGCCGTTCAATGTATGGTTCCACTTGCGGATTCTTGACAGTGGCGGTTGCTGAGATGAACCAGGACCGTTCTGGCAGGTTCTTGCAGAAGACGTCAGGGTGGCCAAAGGCTGGTGACTGCTTGGCAATGTTTTCCCAGAGCTTCCAGCTGCCGCCAAGGGCCCGGGTTGGCTTGGCGGCCTCATGATGACTGCCATACGTGGAGCTTTCGGTTATGGAACCGTTGGTGACGAAGACCAGGTCGTCATCGGTCAACCCGATCTCCTTATGCTCGCCTTTCTGGGTCATGATGATCCGCTTAGCGTGCTTCTCGCCGTCCTTGGTGTCGACCAGGACGTTTTCCACCTGGATGTCGTAGTCGAAGTGAACACCGTGGTCCTTGAGGTAGGCCAGCAACGGTTTCGTCATGGATTCGTACTGGTTGTACTTGTTGAATTTCAAAGCGGTGAAGTCCGGCAGACCATCGATGTGGTGGATGAACCGCATCATGTAGCGCCGCATCTCGGCTAAGGAGTGCCACTTTTCGAAGGCAAACATGGTGGACCAGTACGTCCAGAAATTGCTCTCAAAGAAGTCAGCGGAGAAGTAGTCGCCAATTGTCTGGTCGCCGAGCTGGTCTTCAGGAGTCAGCACCAGCTTGGTGAGTTCCTTGATGGACTTCTTTGACAGGAGGTATTTCCCATCCGTTGGGACCTCATTACCACGGTTGTAGGTCAGCCGGCAGTTGGAACTGTTCGGGTCATCCTTGTCGAGCCAGTAGTATTCGTCCAGGTAGGAAGCTCCAGGAATCTCCAGAGATGGGATGGACCGGTACATGTCCCACATGCACTCGAAGTGGTTTTCCATCTCCCGGCCACCCCGGGTCACAAAGCCGACATCCGGCCGCTCCTGACCATCGAGGGAACCACCAGCGATTGGCAGTTCTTCCAAGATATGGATCTGGTCGCCGGGAACCTGACCATCACGGACTAAGAAGACCGCGGCGGACAGGCCCGCCAGCCCGGCACCGATGATGTAGGCGTGCTTCTTATCGGCCCCCGCTGGCTTGCGCGGCCGGGCAAAGGCTTCATAGTTTCCGTTAGAATAATACATTAGGAATTGCCCCTTTCTATGATGACACAACAACTAACAACTTAATTGTATGGTAAGCGCTTCCGGGTGTCAATTTGTCACCGGGAAGGGGAGTAATTATGGACCAAAACGCTTATAATGATGATGACTAAGAAGTGTGGGTGAAATTATGATTGAAATTAATGGGCGAAGATATTCGTTTCCCAAAATTCTAACATTTGGCTTCCTGATAATGATCATCTTGGGGACCATCTTCCTTTTGATGCCGATTGCGACGCGGCCGGGCCTGCATACCAGCTTCATGACGGCCTTTTTTACTTCGACCAGTGCCACCTGTGTGACTGGGCTGACCCTGGTAAGTACGGCCGGACACTGGACCCCCTTTGGCCAGGTGGTGATTGCCATTCTGATGGAGGTCGGCGGCCTGGGCTTCATGACCTTTGCTGTCATGATGTCACTGATGATCCGGCGACGGATGCGGATGTCAACCCGGCTTTTGACCCAAGAAGCGCTAAATCTTGACCACCTCTCACAACTGAGTGTGGTCTACCTGATTATTCGGCTGTCGATCCTGATTCAGCTGGTCGGGGCCGTCTTCTTGTTCTTTGACTTCTACCCGCGTTACGGGTTGAAGAAGGGGATCTGGTACAGCATCTTCCATGCGATCTCGGCCTTCTGTAACGCCGGCTTTGACCTGTTTGGTAACAGCATGGAGAACTATGCTAACGACCCGTACATGCTCTGCGTGCTGATGGTCCTGATCGTGGCGGGGTCTTTTGGTTTCCTGGTCTGGAAGGATATCCTGGGCTACCATAAGTACCACCACTTGTCCCTGCACACCCAGTTAGCGTTGCGGACGGGATTGGTGCTGTTTATCCTGTCTTTCCTGGTTTACCTGATGACTGAACACAATCTGGCCCAGCTCAGCAGTACCATGTCGGCCCCTAAGCGGCTGTTAAATACAGTTTTCATGGCGGTGACGCCGCGAACGGCCGGGCTGATCACCTTCCCGTACAATAAACTGAGTGCGGCGGGGCTGAGTTTTACGATTATCCTGATGTTCATCGGGGGGACGCCGGGGTCAACGGCCGGTGGGGTCAAAACCACCACGGTCGGTCTGCTGGCCATCCAGAGTATCGCCACGCTACGGGGGCAAAAGGATACTGAATTTGCCCACCGGCGCTTCACCCGGGAAAACATCTACCGGGCCCTGACCCTGATGTTTGTGGCCCTAGTGATCCTGTTGACATCCATCTTACTGTTGGTTGAAACTCAGGCCCTGCCCAAACATGATTCCCTGTCCTACGTCACCTTTGAGGCAGTGGCGGCATTCGGGACGACCGGGATCTCGCTGGGGATCACTCCGCAGCTGAACTTTGTTGGTCAGGTCATCATTATGGTCCTGATGTTCATCGGGCGGGTCGGCATCTACACAGTGATGTTCTCGATCTTTAACGCCCAGCCGAAGACGAAGAGTTACCATTATCCAGAGGAGAGTGTTTTAATTGGCTAAAAAGGAAAGCTACGCCGTGATCGGGATTGGACAATTCGGGGCCTCCATCTGTGAGTCCCTGGTTCGTGCCGGTCAGGAGGTCCTGGCGATTGATATCAATGAAGATGTGATCAACGAGCTGGCCAACTCGGTCATGCGGGCTGTCGTGGCAGACGCTCAGGACGAGGATGCCTTGCGGGAACTCGACATTGGCAGCTTCGACCATGTCTATATTTCAATCGGGCAGAACATCGAGGCCAGCATCATGGCAACCCTGATTGCTAAGGACCTCGGGGCAGCTGACGTGACCTGCCGGGCGGAGAATGCCAACCACACCCGGGTCCTGGAACGGGTCGGCGCCGACCGGGTTGTCCGGCCCGAGCACGACCTGGCCCAGCGGTTGATCTTTCAGCAGCTCAACCCCAGCGTGGTCGACTATGTTACTCTGAGCAAGGAAACGACCCTGGCTGAGGTCAGCATCGACAATCCTAAGTTCGCAGGCAAGACCTTGGATGAGCTCGACTTTCGCAACAAGTACCACGTCAACGTCATCATCATTGTCGGGGCTGATGACCAGGTCAATCAGATGCCCCAGGCCAACGATGTCATCCAACTCCACGATAAGGTGACCGTGGTTGGCCAGCTTACAGATATTCAGAAACTCAACGATATTGTTAATTAGGGGAAGAAAAATGAAACTACGGGGAATTAATGTTGTGACCATCTTAGCGGTGGCCTTCTTGGTGATTGTATTTGGCTTGATTGGGACCTTCGTCAGTCACCAGTACTGGAACTTGATTTGGCTGGTCCTGCTGCTGGTCTGGACGCTGATCCTGCTTCATACCCTGACTCAGGGCCACTTGAAAATTTGGCAGGCGCTGGTGGACCGGATGGAGTTTGGCGACCATGACCGGGTGTTGGACCTTAGTGCCGGCCGTTTGAACGACCTGCTTTTGCTGGCGAAGAGCCTGCAGGCGCCGGCCAAGGTAACCGGAAGCGGTGACTGGCACCAGGATCAACAAGCTGTGCAGGCCCGGATCAACGCCGCCATGGTAGCCGACCGGGTCCAATTGGTGGATACCGACGTCTTCAACATGAATTTTCCGGACCGCAGTTTTGATAAAGTCTTGGTTGACCTGGCCTTTCATAACATCAGTCCCGCCATCAAACACAACCGGGCAGTTCAGGAAGCGGCCCGGGTCCTGAAGACCAATGGAACCATGGCGATCGTGGATTTTGCGCACGTTGATGAGTACCAGCAGATGTTAGCTAATCTAGGCTTCGATGATATTCGGGTGGTCAACACCGGCTTTAATGGCTGGTGGGGCGGCCCCTGGACCACAACTAAGATGATTGTTGCCCGGCATTTCCGGCAGAGGAGGTAATTAAGATGAAGTATCTAACAATTGATGGTGAACGCCTGAGTCAGATTGGAATTGGCGGAGCGGACCTCGGTCGGCGTCCGATCGACGAGGTTCAGGCCATTCATTATGGCTTGGAGCACGGGATTAACGTGGTCGATACCGCGGAGAGTTACCCGGGAAGTGAGGAGCTGATCAAGTGGGCGATGACCGACATTGACCGGCAAAAGGTCTTCCTGGTCTCCAAGGTTCTGCCAAGTCACGCTACCCCTGAGCAGGAACGCCGGAGCCTGGAGGGCAGCCTGAAGCGGCTGGGAACCGCCTATTTGGACCTCTACCTGCTCCACTGGCGGGGTAATGCCGACTTAACTCAGGCGGTCGCCGGTCTGGAACAGCTTAAGCAGGAGGGACTGATCCGCCACTGGGGTGTTTCAAACTTCGATGTCAAAGACATGGAGGACCTGCTCAAGGTGCCAAATGGCGACCAGGTCTTTGCCAACGAGGATCTCTATAACCTGACCAGCCGGGGTGTCGAGTATGACCTCCTGCCGTGGCAGGCCGAACACCAGATTGGTTTCCTGGGCTACTCACCATTCCACGCGGTGGGCTGGAACTACCTGCACCCGACCAAGGTTCTGCGCGACATTGCGGCAGCACATAATACCGAACCGTATCCAGTGATGCTGGCCTGGATCACCCGGAACAATAACCTAGTGACCCTGCCCAAGGCAGCGACGGTCGACCACGTGAAGGGCAACATTGCAGCGATGAACATTAAGCTGACAGACGAGGAGCTGGCGATGATTGACCGCGAGTACCCGGCCCCAACGAAGAAGGTTCCGCTAGAGAAAATTTAGTAATAAAAAAGCAAGACAGTGATTGAATAACCACTATCTTGCTTTTTCTTTAGAAGAATAATTTACTCATGATAATCATGAAGACTAACAGGCAGGTGGAACTGATGGCAGCGGCACCGAAGACCGCGCCACCGCGCTTGAAGATCACCCGGAAGTTAACCGACAGACCAAGGGCGGCCATGGCCATTCCCAAGAACACGTAAGCGGCTTGGACCAGAACATCCAGGGCTGCTGCGGAGAATGGCAGGAAGATTCCCAGAATACTGGTGAGGATGAAGCCCCCGAGGAACCATGGGATTGGCAGCTTCTTGGGTGCTGCGGTGTGTTCCTCAACACTTTCTTCAACCAAGCGGTGCTGGTACCAGTAATCGACGATCAGGGCCACTGGTGCAAGCAGGAGCACCCGCGACAGCTTCATAATCAGGGCGTTGCTCAGGCTGCTCTCGTCAAAGGCACCCCCGGCCGCAACGGCGTGGGCGATTTCATGAAGTGAACCCCCGGCGACGATCCCAAATTGCGGGTCGGTCAGGTGGAGGAGCGGCTTGATCCCGATCTCAATCAGGGTGAAGACCGTTCCCATCACACAGACGACGGCAACGGCCAGGACCTCATCTTCCCGCTTGCGTTCTTCGTCGTTGGTTTCCAGCTGTGGTGAGACCCCCATGACGGCGGCCGCCCCGCAGACCCCACAACCACAGGCACTGAGGATTGCCAGTTCAGCGCTGGCCCCCAAACTTGCGACTGAGGTAGTAGGTCAAGACGATGGTCCCAGTAACGGCCACGATGGCCACCAGGATCGTCTTAACTCTGGAGTCAGCAAGCTGCTTCCAGGTTCAACCGGAAACCGAGCAGGATGATCCCCAAACGAAGGAACTTGTTCGAGATGAAGCCGACGCCGGCCTTGGCCTCTGTCCGCAGACCGTCTGGTGCCAGCTGCATGGCGATCCCCAGCAGGAGTGCCAGGACTAGGGCCCCAATCAGGTTGACGTAGGGTAGCTTAGCCAGCAGGATTCCCGCAACCGAACAGATAAGTGTCATAATGGTTGCCAGCCAAAATGACTTAGTTTTCATAATTGACATTGTTTTCCATTACTCCCTCAAAAAGTGACAATACCTGTCTAACTGTACCAGAGATTCTTACAGAAACAAGGGTAAATTGGCAAAATTTAGCATGTAATCCCTTTCCAGCCTGCATTTTATGTGGGGCGGGGTTAAAATGGTGGTTAGGATTTCAATGAGGGGGATCAGAATATGCAGATTAGCAACGTACAACTAAACCAGCCGCATTCATCACTGGACATCTACCACAGTGCGAGCGATGTGGCCCTGCCGGCGGTGGTGATCATTCCGGGAGGCAGCTACCAGCAGATCAAGGAGCGGGACTCTGAACGGGTTGCGATCACCTTTGCTACCCACGCCTTCCAAGCCTTCGTGGTTCGCTATCCAGTGTTAGAACATCGGGACTACCAGGCTGCTAAGATGGCGGTTGCCCAGGCCTTTGATTATATCGTTGAGCATGCTGCGGAACTGGACGTTAACCCTGACCATTTGGGGGTTATTGGCTTCTCTGCCGGTGGCCAGCTGGCGGCCGCCTACAGTAACCAGCTTGCCACCAAGGCTAAATTTGCCGCCCTGGGCTATCCGGTGATCAAGCCAACCATTGACGACCGGATGGGGGTCAAGACCGAGGACGTTAGCCAGCTAGTGACGGGCCAGACTCCGGCAACCTTCATCTGGGGATCGGTCAACGATGACCTGACCCCTTACCTGGACCACGTCAACGCCTATGCAATGATGCTGGCTCAGCATGGGGTACCGTTTGAACTACATGAATTTGGCACTGGTAACCACGGGATTGCGCTGGCTAACAAATATACGGGAATTGTCAACCGGAACCGGGTCGACTGCCATATGAGTCGGTGGTTCCCATTGTTCCTGGAATGGTTTGCGGAAGTAATTGAATAAGATAAGAAGGAGCGTACCGGAAGTCGGGGTTGGCTTCCAATACGCTCCTTTAAAAACAAAAAAGGACATCTTTTCAGATGACCTACCGGCGCGGGCCGAGGAGCTACCTCAGCACCGATTTGCGCACCGAGTGGGTAGCTCCCACTTAAACTACGCAAGATGGGAGGTTTAAGTGGGACACTGGTTCCTGATCATTCTTATTGTACCTAAAAAGCACATAAAAAATCAATTAAGCTCTGATTCGCAAGATGACGAAATAATATTGCTGAATTTAGGCGCTGGCTGCGGCTGGCGCTTTTTTATTTAAAGGGCCTCGTGAACCATCTTGATATGAGGGGTTGAAGCATGGATGTAGGGTTCACCCTCACTGTGGAAACCAAACTTTTGATAATAACCTTCTACCTGAACCTGGGCATCGATCTCAATCTTATTTCCCGGGAAATAGTTACGGATGGTGTCCATGATCTGAGGAAGGAGCTCATTTCCCAGGCCTTTACCGCGGAAGTTGGGCGCGGTGACGACCCGGCCAAAGGTTACCAGGCCGGGCTGCTTCAAAAAGACCCGGGCATAGGCGGCAATCTGCCCATCCAGTTCATCATAGACATGGATTGCCTTGAGGTCATTGTCGTCAATATCGTTGTGGATCCGTTTTTGTTCGACGGTGAAAACCTCATCCCGCAGTTTGTAAATTTCAAATAGTTTCATTGTTGATAAGTCATCAAATGGCCGTCTTTGCCACATGTTATTTGCCTTCTTTGTGATAGATTAACTAAATTGTAACGCTTTTTGTCGCTACTTCGTCAATAAAATGCTGGTCGTGTTCGATAATCAGCATAGCGGGACACTCTTGCTTGATCAGTTGGACCAACTGCTCCTGGTTGTACGTATCGAGGTAGTTGAGTGGCTCGTCCCAGATGTAGAGTTGGGCGGGAGTCAAAAGCGACCGGGTGAGTTCCACCTTCTTTTGCTGGACCATGCTCATCTGATCGATCGGCGTGGTGAAACTGGCTCGTTCCATCCCGAGTTTCCGCAGCATGTTCAGCAGCTGGTCAACGGGAAGATGGTTACGCTGGGCAAAGGCAGTGAGGCTGCCATGCTGGTCAGTGTATTGCTGGCGGACCAGGCTGACCTTGGTCCCATGGGCAAGGCGGATGGCCCCGGTGACCTGATCGACGGGCTGGCCCATGATGGCCTTGATGAGGCTCGACTTGCCGCTGCCGTTATCCCCGGTGAGCAGGACACAGTCATGAGGGGCAACCTTGAAACTGAGGTTATCAAACAGTTGGCGGCCGCTAACCGTTAAGCCCACCTGATCCAGTTCCAATAGTGTAGGGTGTGTGCTGGGGAGCTGGGTGATGGTCAGGGGCGCGACCTCCTCAACCTCCTGAAGCACCCCCTCCTTGTCACTGGCTGCTTGATCGAGCCGCCGGGTCATCGTCAGCGACTTCTTCATCATCTTGGCCGCCTTGGCCCCGATGAAGCCTTTATCGGCGTGGGCGTTGTTTTGTTTTTCGTGTTCAGCACGCTGGGCCCACTGGAGGCGCTGCTGCTTGGCAGATCGGAGCCGCTTGATGTCGGCATGTAGTTGCTCATTTTGACTGATGGCCTGCTGGTCGCGCCGGCTTTTCTGGGCAAAGTAAGTCGAGTAGTTACCCTGCTCCAGGACCAGTTGGTGGCGCTCGATTACCAGGGTGTGGTCAATTACCCGGTCGAGAAAATCCTGGTCATGACTAGTGATGATAAATCCCTGGTGCTTATTTTGCAGGTAGTCAGCGACCTGTCGCCGTCCCCGCTGGTCAAGATGGTTAGTGGGCTCGTCCAGTAGGGGAAAGCTCCTGGGCTGGGCAAAGAGGGCCGCTAGCAGGAGCTTGGTCTGTTCGCCGCCGCTCAGGGTGGCAAAAGTTTGCCAGAGAATGACCGGGTCGACAGCCATCAAGCGGAGTTCCCGTTCGACCTGCCACTGCTCCAGTTGGGGATTGCCCTCACTAAGAGCTTCCCAGGCAAGGGCGTCGGGGTCAGCAATCGGTTGAGGAAAGTAGGCGAATGGCAAGCTGCTCTGTACCTGCCCCTGGAATTCACGCTGATCAAGCAAAATTTTCATCAGGGTTGTCTTTCCCCGCCCGTTGCGCCCCAGGAGGCCGAGCTCCCTGCTGCCATCAATGTTGAGCTGACAGCGGTCAAAAAGCGGGGCTTGGCCAGGATAGGCGAAGGTGAGGTTTTTGATAGTGATGTTTCCCATTTAATGATGTTTGGCCGGAAATCCCGTGACTTTAGTGGATGGATAGGCCCCTTTAGCGCCCGTTAGGGCGTTTTTTAGTTTCGTTGTATTTTTGATTGTTGATGTATTGCTCGACAACTTCCTTGCTCAT
>DWZB01000068.1 GCA_019118405.1 Candidatus Limosilactobacillus gallistercoris | reverse complement strand
AGCACGTCGACGTCCCGCACTCCGCCAAAGTCATTTTCGTAGTGGAAGTGGAAGGTCTGATCGCCATTGCCGTAGAGGACCATCTGCTGTTGTTTCTTAGGAAGCTTGTTGAACGGTGTGTCCATGTCGATGCCAACTGCCTGACAGAACTGCTCCAGCAGCTGGGGGTAGTACTGGGAGGAAATCGGGTTCCACGGTACCATGGCCCCCTCGCGCAGGGTCTTGCTCCGGTCGGGAACAACCAGGTCCACGTCGACTTCGAGCTTGGATCCCAGGCCCTCACATTCTGGGCAGGCGCCGGTGGGGGCGTTGAAGGAAAAGAGGCGGGGTTCGAGCTCGCCCACCGTGAAGCCGCAGATTGGGCAGGCGTACTTCTCGGAAAACGGGATCGGGTCGCCGCCGATGACGTCCGCGATGGCGTACCCGTCGCTAAGCCGCAGGGCCGCTTCGAAGGAATCGAAGAGCCGGGACCGGATTCCGTCCTTGACGATGATCCGGTCGATCACCACGTTGACCGTGTGCTTCTTATTCTTATCGAGTTCCGGCACCTCATCCAGATCATAGGTCTCGCCGTCGACCTGGACCCGCACGAAGCCTTCCCGCTTGATCTTGTCGAAGACCTTTTTCTGGGTCCCCTTCTTGTCACGAATAATTGGTGACAGAATCTGCAGGCGGGTCCGTTCGGGCAGCTTGAGGATCCGGTCTACCATCTGGTCCGGCGACTGGCTGGTGATCGGAATGTTGTCGTTGGGACAGATGGGGGTCCCGGCCCGTGCCCAGAGGAGCCGGAGGAAGTCGTTGATCTCGGTAACCGTCCCGACCGTCGACCGCGGGTTATGCGAGGTCGTCTTCTGGTCGATCGAAATGGCCGGAGAGAGGCCGTCGATTGAATCGACATCCGGCTTATCCATCTGGCCCAGGAACTGCCGGGCATATGCGGATAGACTCTCAACGTACCGTCGTTGCCCCTCGGCATACAGGGTATCAAAGGCTAAGGAACTCTTGCCCGATCCCGACAGACCGGTGATCACCACCAGTTTATTCTTGGGAATTGTCACATCAATGTTCTTCAGATTATGGGCACGCGCCCCATGAATCACAATCTTGTCGGTTGCCATCACTTATCCCCCTTATTTCTTCTTCATTTTCTTTCCTGTCATCTGCGCCTTCAGCTCCATGACAGTATCACGCAACGTGGCGGCCTGTTCGAAGTCCAGCCGCTTGGCAGCCGATTGCATCTGCTCCGTCAGTTCGGCCACCATCTTCTCCTGGTCGGCCCGCTTCAGCTTAGCAAAGTCCCGGGTCGTAAATTCGGCGCTGTCTTCCTTCTCGCCGGTATCCTCACTCGGTTTCGTTGCCGTAATCGCATCCTGGATCGGCTTGATGATCGTCTTTGGCGTAATGTGGTGCTCTTCGTTGTACTTCATCTGGATCGACCGCCGCCGCTTCGTCTCGTCGATCGCTTTTTGCATCGACTCGGTAACCGTATCTGCATACATGATGACTGCCCCGTGTTCGTTCCGGGCGGCCCTGCCGATCGTCTGGATCAGCGACCGTTCGTTCCGCAGGAAACCCTCCTTGTCCGCGTCGAGGATGGCGACCAGGGAAACTTCCGGCACATCCAGTCCCTCACGCAACAGATTGATCCCGACCAGGACGTCGAACTTCCCCAGCCGCAGGTCCCGAATGATCTGGGTCCGCTCTAGGGTCTTGATATCACTGTGGAGGTACTTCACCTTCAGACCGAGGTCCTTCAGGTAGTCGGTCAGGTCTTCGGACATCTTCTTGGTCAGCGTGGTGACAAAGACCCGCTCGTGACGTTCGATTCGCTTGTTAATCTCACCGACCAGGTCATCAATCTGGCCCATCACTGGCCGGACCTCAATCGTCGGATCCAGCAGACCGGTTGGCCGAATAATCTGTTGGACAACGCGGTCCGTCTGCTTTTCCTCGTACGGCCCGGGGGTTGCCGACATGTAGACCACCTGGTTGACGTGTTTCTCAAACTCTTCCAGCTTCAGGGGCCGGTTGTCGAGGGCGCTCGGCAGGCGGAAGCCGTAGTCGATTAACATCTGCTTCCGCGCACGGTCCCCGTTGTACATTCCCCGCACCTGGGGCATCGTCTGGTGGGACTCGTCGACGACCATCAGAAAGTCCTTCGGGAAGAAGTCGAGGAGAGTGTATGGCGGCTCACCGGGTTTACGCCGATCCATGTAGCGCGAGTAGTTTTCAATTCCGTTGACGTAGCCGACTTCCCGCATCATCTCAATGTCGTAGCTGGTTCGCTGCTGGATCCGCTCTGCCTCGAGGAGCTTCCCCTCGTCAGTAAACTTCTTGACCTGCTTCTTCATGTCAGCCTCGATCTCCGGCAGAGCCAGGTCCATAATGTCTTCGTTAGTCATGAAATGGGTGGCTGGGAAGATTGAGACTTCCTCCCGGTCCCCCTTAACTTCACCAGTCAGGGCATCCACCTCGCGAATCCGGTCAATCTCATCACCGAAGAATTCGATCCGCAGGGCAGTCTCCCCGTGTGATGCTGGGAAAATCTCCACTACATCGCCGTGGACCCGGAAACGGCCCCGCTGGAAGTCGATGTCATTGCGGTCGTACTGAATCTTGACCAGGTCGTTCAGGACCGTATCACGTTCAATCTCCTGGCCGACGTGCAGGGAGAGGACGCTGTTCTGGTACTCGTTCGGGTTACCAAGACCGAAGATACTGGAAACCGAAGCCACTACGATCACGTCGTTACGCTCCAGGAGCGCAGTCGTGGCGGCGTTCCGCAGTTTATCAATCTCATCGTTAATGGAAGCATCCTTTTCAATGTAGGTATCGCTGGATGGTACGTAGGCTTCGGGCTGGTAGTAGTCATAATAGGAAACGAAGTACTCCACCGCATTATTAGGGAAGAACTTCTTCATTTCGCCATACAGCTGCCCCGCCAAGGTCTTGTTGTGGGAAAGGATCAGGGTCGGTTTATTCACGTTGGCAATCACATTGGAGATCGTGAAGGTTTTCCCGGTCCCCGTTGCTCCCAACAGGATCTGGGCTTTCTTTCCCTTTTCAATTCCCTGGGTCAGTTCGGTGATGGCCTCGGGCTGGTCCCCGGTGGGCTTATAATCTGAAACAAGGTCAAACTTCTTGTCTGGCTGTCGATAAATCACTGCATGTACCTCCCTAATTAGCCGTTTACGTAGAAAAAGAGAAAGGTCGCCCTTTCTCTTTATTTAACTATTATTCAGTTTAGCATCCAAACATGCATTCGTCTATCAATATGAAACGGTAGTAAAAAAGGCCGCGGGGAACTCCGCAACCTTTTAATAATTAGTTTAGAAGTGCCGTTTGCGCAAGCCAAGTAGGCTCAGGCTCCCGGTAATCAGTCCCAGGATAGTAGCAAGGATTGACTGACTGTTACCAGTCTGTGGCAATCCTTGACCATGGCCTTCCTGATAACCAGTAGCGCCATTGTCAGCAGCAACAGCAGGTTGGTTAGCTTGCTTTACTGCTGATGAGGAGATAGTGAATAAAGCCTCCTCACTTGCCTGTTGGGCCTGATCACGTCCTGTTGGCTGGTGCGGTGTAACAACAGTCGATGATTGAACATGACCATTGTCAGTCGATACCGTTAACTGACTAGCATCCGCACTGGCTAAGTCCTCTGAAACATGCGGCGGAATAATTTCCGGTTGTTGATGATCCGCTGGCTGAGCAGGAGCGGTTGGCTGTGTAACACCTGTAACCTGCGTTGACTGACTCAGCTGCTCTGGCTCT
>DWZB01000067.1 GCA_019118405.1 Candidatus Limosilactobacillus gallistercoris | reverse complement strand
ACATGAAGAAAATGGCCGGAAGGCCGTCTTCGTATTCATATAACTTCAAGAAAAAAGGAAGAACCATTCAGAATTTCTTTGGAAATTCCGAATGGTTCTTTTATTTCAAGGGACTTTTGTCACAGCCCCTTTTTAATTTCTTAATATTGGAGCTTCGCCTTGCCAAACGCGATCTTGACGAGCTTGCCAAGCAGGGCCGTGGCCTCCTTCATCGCAATCTCCGCCATCTGGTTATTGGCCTGGGTCAATTGCACTTTCGGATCATCCCCACTCACTTGGTGGTCGGTGGTGCGTTGCAGCTGCCGCGTGGCTGCAATCACTTTTTGCTCATACGCTTCAACCAGCGGCCGGGCCTGTGCATAATGCTGGTCACCGATTGCAGCGATGGTATGCGTCAGCCAGTACATGTTGCCGGAGGCGTAATCAACCGGGGTGTCACGGTAGCTGGCCGGGGTGTCATTGACATTCGCATAAAACGGCACCACCGTGTTAAAGGCATTCGGGCCAAACGCCAGCCAATGAACACCGGCAAGTGCGGCGGGAACATCGTTGCGGATCTGCAGGATGTGCAGCTCCAGGTTCCGGTTAAGAGCGATTGACCGGTATGGGGCATTATCATGCTCATAAGGATCAAACGGCGTGTTCTGGTAGTGCGAGCTCATCACCTGCTTGATCTCTTCGATTGCCAGTTTGTGCCGCGGATGGCAGATGAACGGCAGGTCCTGGTCGGTCGGCTGGCCTGCCGGTGCATCACTGAGCTGCTGTTGAACGTACCAGGCCCGCGGATTATTGTAACGGGTGTCGGTAATCGTCTGGCTGCCAAAGATCTGTCGAAGATTGTAGTGCCCATTGAAGGACGGGTTGAGCTGGTTTTGATCAATCAGTTCCTTCAGGTCGGCTGAACAGGCAGTATCAGCGGCCGCAAAGTCAAAGTCGGCAATGTTCAGCCGGTTCGGCGCAATCACGAAGGCATCGTCCGGAATCCGCACCGCGGCCCAGTGGTGGCCGCCGATCGTTTCCAGGTACCAGACCTCATTATGGTCGCCAAACGAGATCGCATTGGACTCATAGGTACCATACTTAGTCAGCAGCTGACCCAGCCGTTCAACCCCTTCCCGCGCGGTCTTAATGTATGGCAGAACCAGGGTTACGAAATCCTCTTCACCAATTCCGTCAGCAGAATTGAAGGGATCAATTCCCAGGATCCGCGAGTTGGTCGTAATTGTCTCGGTTCCGGTCATCGCCACATTATGCTCGTTGATCCCCCCGGCCGCAAAGACCCCCGCAGAGCTGTCCGCATCTGGGGTGGACGTATAGCCGACCGGGTCATCGGGCAGGTCGATCTTAAAGGCCGTTGTCTTGCTCTCGTAATGACGCGGCTGATCGGCCGTCTTGACGTAAACAAAACGCTGCGGATCAAAGGCGCTGCCGTAGTCCTCCTCACGACAGACGATCGTTGAACCGTCAAGCGTGGCCTTCTTCCCCACCAAGAGTGTCGTACAAGTATGCTTTTCCACTATTTTCATCCCCCTTTTCTTCTATTTTAATGCAATCGCTTACGAAAGCCCACCCCGATTAAGCAGGTTTAGCTTTTCCTGAACATTAGCAAACCACTGCGGATACTTGAAAAGGAGGTAGCCGCCGGGACAGGCAAGCAGGACCCGCCAGCTTAACAGGTCGGCAGTAAAGGCGGCGATCAAACGGCAGTGCATGCCGCTGGCATCAAGACAGCCATAGCCCAGCCAGTGAGCACCGGTAATTCCGCCTACCCAGGCTTGCCAATCTTCATCGGACCAGTAGTGAAAAAGCGGCTGGTTCATGAGGGCCTTAACCACTTGAATTCGCCACAGGATTACTGGTTCATCGAGGGTCGGCCAGCTGGGCACGATATCGTGACAAACCAGGGGACAGGCGGCAAGCGGACAATGCTTCGGCAGGTCGGCAACCAACTGCAGAATAGCTGTCGGATGTTGTCCCCGACCATACTGAAGCGCATTGAGCCGCTGCATTTGGTACCTGGCAATTGCCCTAGGTCCCAATATAGAATGGCGGATAAAGGAACAGCAGGCCAAGTCGCGTTTCATCAGCAACCGGCCTGCTCGTGTATCCCAAAAGAATAATGCGGGCGCACCGCCAACTTCCTGAGTGAACTGGGCCACCTTAGCCGCCTGCAGATGGCGCTTCTGGTAAGGTGCACCAAGCAGCCAGTGATAATGAATGCCGCAGCGGCGGTAACCGGCATTACGCTCCAACAGGCGTTGCAGGCTCAGGGGACTGCATTGAAATTCGATCGCCACCCGTCTGTTCCCGTCGGTCAGCAACAGGTCCGGACGCTGGTTGATCTGGGGCAGGTAGACCTCTAATTCTACCCGGCGCCCCTGCTGCTGATACCATTGCAATAGCTGGCGTTTACCAAGCAGGTGCTCCGGTGTTTCCCCCTCGCCCAGCTGACAGTGGCTGCCCGGACGGTGAGCAAAATGAGCGATCTTGTGCCGCCCCCGCCGCAGAATTACCGGCTCATGGCATCCGGGACACGAGTAGCCGTCCCTGCCGCAGGCTCTTTCAGCTAAAATCAGGTGACCGGCCTTCATCGCAACCAGCACTTTCTTCACCCCCTACCCCATATATACGCGAGGCAAAAGAAAAAGCACGAGCCAAATTGGTCTCGTGCTTGATGCTAGTTGAAGTAGTGGCGAATAGTGTGCAAAGCTGATACGGCCATCAGCTTTTTGCCATGCTCACTCAGGTATACTGGCGTTACCGCGGTGGGATTCCCGTACTCATGAGCCAGTGCAAGGCTATCCTTGATCAGGCTATCACTATCGACCGGCTGAAAATACTGTAAGGCCAGATAATACTTGCCATTGTATTTATAAAGCTCGCTCACAACATCATCGTCTTCCGCAATCCGGGCAAAGTCAATCAGGTTTTCAAATGAATCGAAAACGACTACCCGCCAGCTGTTCGCCTGGTGCGGCTCCATTGAAGAAGCTTGCGGCGCCTCGACTGGCTGCGGCTGAGCGCTGTCTGCTGACTGTCTCTGCCGCGCTGCTGAGCGGGCCAGATTTTGCTTAATGTAATCAGCGATTTGTTTATTGTTGGCCGCCTGTTCGCTATCAGGATCATTGGGATCACTCTTACTGATAAACAGCTCAAGGCCATTTTCTGTCGGCATTACCTGAAACGTCACCGAATCGTTGTTTTGAAACTGATGATCGGTATCAACTTCACGTAAGATGCTGTAAAAAAAATCCTCGATTTGTTGATGATCACCCAGGAGGTCTAGGATAGTGATCCCACGGGCATTTAAATCATCGTTATTGATTAAGACGCGAATCGTGTTTTTATTAATGTGTTCCATTTCCATTGGCAGCACCCCCTAGATCCGCAATTTAAGTCATTAAATACTATTTTAAAGCCTTTCTCCTAAAAGTAAAGCAAAAGAAAAGAGAAGCAAGCGCTGCTTCTCTTTTTAGATTAAACGAGATTTGCCTTCCGCTGGGCTTCTGCCAATTCGAGCGCCCGCACCTTCCGTGGCAAGAAGCGCCGAATTTCGTCTTCGTTGTAACCAACCTGCAGACGCTTATCGTCCATGATGATTGGCCGGCGCAGCAAGCCCGGATTTTCACTGATCAGTGCAAAGAGCTGTTTCATTGGCAACTCATTTAAGTCTAAGTTTAATTTTTTGTAAGCCTTGGATCGCTTAGAAATAATATCCTCAGTTCCATTTTCCGTCATTCGTAAGATATTCTTGATCTCATCAAGCGATAACGGTTCAGAAAAAATATTTCGTTCCTTAAATGGAATATTGTGTTCTTGCAGCCAAGCACGTGCTTTGCGGCAAGAGGTACAACTTGGAGACGTATAGAGAATAACCATTAAATAAAAGCCTCCTTAAACATTAGTAACGACAACATTCATTAATACAACTAATATTATACTATTTTCCAACAGGCGATAAAAGGGATTTTGACAAATTTATTAACTTTTTGTAAGTAAATTTACCTTTATCTGATTATTGCCTACTTAACCCCATCTTTTAAGCCAAACTGTACTATAATAAATAGCGTATACATTGAATTAGGAGGGATCTTCGTGTTAACTAAAGTAAGTTTTACATTTGGCTCACACCAAGTATTAGAAGATATCATTAAAAAGAACCCAGATCGCCAGTTTAAGTTGATGCAAGCATCCACGCACAGTAATAAGCTTGCCCTCTTCGACATCTCAGGACAGGATTCCATCTTCAAGTCACCAGTCGTCCTTACTATCCTGAACGCATCGCCGAATGCTAATATGAACGGGATTCTATATTACCAATCATTCCAGGTTAATGGGGACCGGCAGAACCTGCTTAACAATAGTCTTGATAAGATTGTGGAAGATGCACCAAGCATTGCCAACGGTGTCTTTTTGACCTCTGTCGCTAGTAAGAGCGAAGGGGCAACCCTTGTCCTGCTGACCTCCTGGAATGACTTTGAGGACCTGACTGCTTGGCGTGAAAGCGACTCCTTCAAGTCATTGACCAACTTCACTACCCTTGGATCCGATAACTACTATTATGATGAAATTTACCGGCCAACACGTTAATTCATCACTTTCATCTCTTATGATAAAAAACGGTCAACTAATTTGATCGTTTTTTATTTTTCAAGCAAACAAAAAAGCCAAGTGCAACAACACTTGACTCACTGACGGTCCGTACGAGACTCGAACTCGTGATCTCATCCGTGACA
>DWZB01000066.1 GCA_019118405.1 Candidatus Limosilactobacillus gallistercoris | reverse complement strand
CAAGGTTTCTCCAGTGGCAGTGATGCCATACGTTTGGTATTGCTATTTAACCCTCATTATGAGTTTGATTTTAGCAATAACTGACTTTCCGAAAATTAAAGCTACGTCAAACGATAGTTATCAAAATTTTGAAAAATTGGATGATAGTGGTCGGGCGATATAATTGCCGGGCACTTGGGCCGCAATGCATTATGACATCTGGACCAGTCAACCAAGTAATTACACTCGAAAAAAGAACGGGACCGCGCAATCGTTGCGTAGTCCCATTCTTTTTATTTTAGTCCCGCCGCAGTTGTAGCCGGTCGTTAAAGAACTTAGTCAGAAAAATAATGATAATCAGGTAGATCCCCCAGATGATCCACGGGGTGGCCGGGGCCATCGTTATGTTGAAAAGCCAGGCCAGCGGGCCAACAAAGTGGTTATGCTGGTAGGTCGGCAGAAATATGCTGTCGCTCAGGGCACTCAGCCCACTTAATAGCATCATCATGAGGATGATCAACATCACGGGCAGGCCGATCCCCACAATGACCTTCCACTTCCGGTCCAGGAGACTGAAGCCATTACCAATCGCTTGGCAGGTCAGGACAACCGTCAAGAAGGCGGTGAAATTGACTAATACTTCGCGCCAGCCACCGAATGGCCGGTACGTCATGGTCAGCAGCTCATCAATCAGGTACACCAGAAGAGTACTGAGCACCAGGGCAACCAGACGCCCCTGCCAAAGAGTGGAACGCGAAATACCGTTTTGGATGGCCCACTTGAAATCCCCGTAAGGCGTAACCAGGAAGTAGATCACCAGGATGGCCGGTAAGAACGTAACCAGTGATTCGGGAATTCCCTGCAGACTGACCAGGAAGGACATCAAGTTACGGTTAAAGATCAGGCCGAGCAGGTCAATCACCAATTCAAAACCGACCACCCAGGCGATGGTAATCAGCGTTGCAATGCCTAGACGGTGAAAGACATTACTGGCCACCATCTTCTGTTTTGTGTTAAGCATTCTTAGCTTCGCCTCCGTTCGTTAAGTAAATGAATAAGTGCTGTAGGTCATAGTGACCGAGCTTGACTTGATCAGGAAGCACCCGCTGGTCATCAAGGTCGTCCAGCAAGTAAGTTGTCCGGATGTTTCCCAGGTCTTCGCTGGCCAGGACCCGGAGACCGGCCGTGTACTTGTCGACCTGGTCAGCCGGACCGCTGACGGTGTGGGCCCGCTCAAGCAAGTTTTGAACATCGTCGTCGGCCACAACCTTGGCCTGGTCAATGATAATCACGTGCTCCACCAGCTGCTGGACCTCCTCAATCAGGTGGGTTGAAAGGACAAATGTCCGGGGCTTAGTCTGGTAGCTCTTCAGCAGTTCTTGGTAGAAGAGGTCCCGGTGAGCCGCATCCAGCCCCAGGACCGGTTCATCCATCAGAATGTAGTCCGCATCGACGTTAAGGGCCAGGACAAACTTGGCGATCGTCTGCTGCCCCGTCGACAAATTGCTCAGGTGCTGCTTCTCGTCCAGGCCGAACTCCTTCAACTGCCGCGCCGCCGTCTGGTAGTTAAACTGACCGTACGCTTCATTGGCCAGGTCGAACATCCGCAGAATACTGGTCCGCTTGGGGTAGAGGTTCGTCTCACTCATCAGGAAGACCCGGCCGAGGACGTCATCGTTATCATTGGCATCCTGGTCCCCCAGCTTGACCGTCCCCGCTGTGGGAAAGATCCGGTTGGTGATGATGTTGAGCAAGGTCGACTTCCCAGCCCCATTGCGGCCGAGCAGGCCATAGATCTTGGCCGGGGCCAGGGTGAACGAAATATCGTCCAAAACCGTCTGGCGGCCGAATCGTTTTGTGATGTGATTAATGCTTAATTGTTCCATCGTGCTCCCCCCGTTCGATCAGTTCAATCAGGTGCTCCTTGGTGATACCGAGCTTGCCGGCCTCAACTAGGAGTTTCTTGATGTAGTCATTGTAGAAATTGTCCTTGCGGCGCTCCATGATCTTCTGCCGGGCACCGGGACGAACAAACATCCCGAGCCCCCGCCGCTTCTCCAGCAGGCCCTCATCAACCAGCATGTTCATCCCCTTGAGCACTGTTGCCGGGTTGATGTGAAGCTGCTGCGACAGCTGCGTCGTTGATGGGATCTGCGTCTCCTCGTCAAAGCCGCCGGTAAAGATCATCTCTTCGATCTGGGCCGCCAGCTGCTGGTACAGCGGTGCGGACCCGTCGAATGCAAATTGCACAGGATCATCTCCTTATCGGTTATTTGGTTAATTACTTATGCAACTAAGTATATAAGTGACCATGTCAGAAAGCAAGATTAAAATAAAAAATTCCCACCATTAACTGGCAGGAATTTCTAAGCCCTTATTCTATTTATTAGTGGGCGCTGGGGAGGTCGGTGCCCTTGAAGGCGGTGTAACCATCGTCAGCCATAATTGTCGTTCCATTGATGGCGCTGGCTTCCGGTAAGGTTGCCAGGTAGATGGCCCCAGCGATCTCTGCCGGCTGAATGATCCGCCCCTTCATGTGCAGGGTTGACCCGTAAGCCTTCGTTGCGGGCTCCACCATTCCGGTTTCAACCCAACCTGGAGCAACGGAGAGAACTCGGACACCATGTGGGGCCACTTCACGGGCAATTGCTGCAGTGGCCAGGCGGACGCCACCCTTGCTGGCAATGTAGCCGACCGACTCGAAGTTTGGAATAAAGCCATCCAGGGAGCCAACGTTGACGATGACCCCGGACCCCTGCTTGACCATCTGGGCCGCTACCTTTTGGTCAACGTTGATCGTTCCCATCAGGTTAACGTTAATTACCTGGCAGATGTTATCCAGGTCCGCCTCCACAAACGGCATGTGCTTGCCGAGGATTCCCGCAACATTGGCGGCCACGTCGATCTGGCCAAAGCGTTTAACCGTCTCATCAACAAGCGCCTGAACCTGGTCGGCCTGGGAAATGTCGCATTGGAAAAAGGCCACGGTGCCCAGTTTCTGCAGCTCGGCCAGCCGTTCCTGATTTTCATGCAGGTCGGCAATCATTACAGCATAGCCTTCCTTAAGAAACTTCTTAGTCGTGGCGAGGCCAATGCCATTTGTCCCACCGGTAACAATCGCTACTTTCTGTGTCATCAGTAATTCCCCCTTCTAGAATCATCACCAGCATTATATGCGATAATAATATCTAGTAATACATCAATTGATATACAGAGGTACTCCGAATGAAAATTCCCGAATACTATTACGACAACACATTCATTCCCTTCAAGTACCAGCTCATCGGTGACCGCCCGCAACGCCACTATGCTGCGGGCGAAATGCTGGTCAATGTCGGCGAGTACATGACCAGCACCTACTACATCCACCAGGGGGTGCTGAAGCTGGCCATTATTTCCAACACTGGTATGGAGAAAACCGAACTCTTCATCGGCCACGGCGGCCTCTTCCCACTATACAGTCCGATCGAGCGCCGGTACCGGGAAGAACGCGACGAACTGATCGTTAAGGCTCAGACCGACGTTACGGTCACCAAGATTCCACAACGCGCTATTGCTGACCTGATCGACCACAATCCGTTGTTTGCCCGGGCCATGCTCCGTCAGTATGCCGACTTCACCGCGATCCTGCTCTACGATACCATCAACCTTTCTAGCCAGAACAACCTGACCAAGGTCTGCAACTACCTTTACCAGTACGAGAAGCTCCTCAAACCACACGGAATCATCCTCACCCAGGAGGAGATTGCCTCAAACATCGGTATTCCCCTGCTCACTCTTTCCCGCCACCTGCAGAAGCTTCGTCAGCAAGGAATCATCACCACGGCCCGTAAGCAAATCGAGGTGGTGGACTGGCCACGACTGATCAAGCTCTGTAGTCCTGAATTGCTAGCCCTCTAAAGGAAAAGCTTCCCTGAAAATCTTCAGAGAAGCTTTTTCTTTAGTCAAACAATAGCTCATACATCCTGGGCGCCAGGGGCCGATCAAGCTGCAGGTCCATCCCCACTGCCGCTTTCTTCTTTGGTCCAAGCTGCTCCTCGCGAACCGAGTCCGGCTTTATCTTAGCGGTACCGAGGTAGTAAAACTGCTTACCAGCTGCATCACTGCGTTTCACAAAGAGGCGGAGGGTCACAGCAGGCTTGCCAGTGGATACGCCGGCCAATAGCTGCTGGACCTCGGGCGAGTCAAGGTGGCGGGGACTCCGGGTATACCAGCGGAGCGATTGACCATCTTGCAACTCATTGTCGTAAACCGCATTACGCCGGTCCGCATCAGTTTTGCGGTAGGTGATGAAGATCGGACATTCATCCCCTGCCACCCGGTAACCGTACATAGGGGCACTGACGTCTAGCGGCCAGTTCAGCAGGCGGCAAACATCCTGGCGGTCATAACGCTGGTAGGGAGTAAATTGCTGGGTGGGATCGTACTGCTGGCTGAGGGCTAGCCCGGTTGTCACTGCATCGGCTAGCAGACGCCTAAACGTTGTGTCATCGGCTAAGGCAGCTGCCAAGTCGGGGTTCCACTGGTACTCATCAGCCTTTAAGGTAATCAACGGTTGACTGCCATACCGGGCCTTCTTGGTAGTCTTCCCTGCCTTTACGTCAAAGAAGTTCAGCGACAAAATGTCCATTACCGATTGCCGCACCGCGGGCGTGTTATAGGCGTGTGCTTCCTGCCACCGGGTCGCCAACCGCTCAGTTGAACACCGGCCATTTTTCAGTAGTTCATCCAAAAGCAACAGTTCGTGGGGCCGCTTCCCGTTGAGCAGCTCCTTGGTAACAAACGATAGAACCCCACTTTCGTAACTTCCCAGAGCTACTCGTTCGCCCATCTTCACCAGGAAGTCGCCATAGTAAGCCAAGCGGTTATTATCCGCAAATACCTGCGGAGCCGTCGAACCATAACGGTAGAAATCGTAAAGGTAGGGCACGCGGCCAAGCTTGTTCTTCAGCTCCTGGTAGGACTGGCGGAGGGCCCGCATCGAGTCCAGCTTCGTCTGCGCCAGCGATTGCAGGATCTGATCCGTCGCCACTCGGTCGAAGTTGATCGTCGAAACACCGATGATGCCCGGCAGGCGGGTCTCTGCCTGCGCCCGGTCGGCATCCCGGCTGGTGTCATGGTTAAGGGCCAGGGGGATCAGGTAGTTGTTCTTGTAGTTGCCGATGAAGTCCAGGACCGTGACATAATCCTTTCCCGGGTATTTGCGCAGTCCTCGGCCGAGCTGCTGGAGGAAGACAATTGACGACTTGGTGTTCCGGAGCATCACAATCTGGTTCAGCGATGGAATATCAATCCCCTCGTTGAAGAGGTCCACCGTGACGATGTATTCCAGTGCGCCCTGCTCAAGCTGGCGAACTGCGGCTCGGCGCTGAACAGGACGGTCCGCGTTGGTCAACGCCACAGCCGGATGCCCGGCAGCAGTGAATTTCGCCGCAAGCTCCTTGGCCTCGGCCTGCCGGGAACAGAAGACCAGTCCCCGGGCCTGACTGCCACAATAGCCGTAGTAGTACAGTTGCTGGAGCACGTAGCGGACCCGCTCGTCGGCAACCAGGCGGTGAAGATTAGTGGTATCATCAATGGTTTCGCCGTCGGACGTAACATAGTCCTGAACCCCAACGTAGTGAAACGGCGCCAGCATCCCGGCCTCCAGGGCGTCCTGCAGGCGGATCTCGTAGGCCAGGTGGTAGTCAAAGGCCGCGTAGACATCCTGATTATCGGGCCGGTCCGGGGTAGCCGTCATTCCCAGCCAGAATTGCGGCCGAAAGTGGTCCATCACCCGCCGGTAACTCGGCGCCGCCACCCGGTGCGCCTCGTCGATCAGGATGTAGTCAAAGGCCGTGGCCGAAAACTGGGCCAGGGTATCCGGTTGGCTGAGGGTCTGAACAGTCGCGAAGAGGTACTTGGCATCCCAGTCGTGCCGTTCCCCAGTCAACAGACCGTAATCACTGGCCGGACCCCCGATGACCCGACGAAAGCTCGCCAGCGACTTCCGGGCAATCTGCTCCCGGTGCACCACGTAGAGGAAGCGGTGAGGCTGAAAAGCTTTCACCGCGAAGGCTCCTAAATAGGTCTTCCCAGTCCCTGTTGCTGAAACCACCAGGCCTTTGTTGGCCCCCGCCGCTACCAGGGCATTGAGTTCGCCCAAGGCCGCCTTCTGCATCACGTTCGGGGTGATCGGAGTAGCGGCAGGCTTAGCCGAGGAGTGGACCGGGGGAACCCAGCAAGTGCGGTAAGCCGTCAGCCAATCACTATCCAAAACCTGACTATCCGTGGTCAGGACTGTTAGCTGCTGGCGGAGCTGGTCGGTAAGGGCCGCATCAGTGGCCGAACTCACCCGTAACATCCATTCAACGTTTTCCAGCAGGGCTGACCGGGTGAAGTTGGCACTACCGATATAGGCCGTTTGGTAGTCACCATGTTCAAAGAAATAACCCTTGGCATGAAAGCCGGAAGTCTGAACAATATGGACCGTCAGATTAGGAATCTTCATCAATTCCGCAAATACCCGTGGCGAGTTAAAGCCCAGGTAGTCACCAGTGATGATGGTCCCCGTCACCCCCTTGGCAGCCAGATCAGCCATCACGACCTTGAAGGGTACCAACATGTTCGGCGTAATGAAGGCCACCGCCCAGGTAAAACTCCGGCAGGTCAGCAGTTCGCGCAGCAGACTCAACCAGAGCTGCTCATTGTCCTGGCTGCTCAGGAGGGCCGGACTCAGCAACTCATGCCCCCGGTAACGTTGATCATATAGTCCATTGAGAATTGCGTTTTTTAATGTCTCCATTTAATCCCCCTTTTAATAAGCAAAGGGCCCGTTTGTTGAACAAACCAGGCCCTAATTTTTACAAGAATAACAGGCTACCAACCACTAGCCCGCAGACAGCACCGACCACCACATCGCGCGGATAGTGGACCCCACCGACCACCCGAATGATAGCCAGCAAGAAGGCTAGCACAAGAAGGGGCAGGCCCCAGTGCCAGTCAAACCAGAAGGCCGCCATAGCGATAACGGTTGCCGAGAAGACATGACGGCTTGGAAAAGAATCCCCGGTCTTCTCACGAGTAATCAAAGGACTAATCGGCCATTGTTCGTAGGGCCGGGGAGCATTGAGCCGCTGGCGAACAAGTGAGAGGAGAACGAACCCCACACCCGGAATCAGCACCAGTCGCCAGAGTTGTGGCCAGACACTAGCCCATCCCTGATAGAAGCCAAGCCAGACCAACCAGGCCAGCATGACCAGGTAAGCACCATACATAATGACCTCAACGCCCCGGTTGGCAACCCGCAAAGCCGTGACCAACTGCGAGTGGCGACGGAACGGTGCACTCAGACGACGGTAAAAAGCAGCGTAATCGCGAGCCATTATGGTAAATCATTCCCGGCAGCGAGGTAGAGGTCATACCACTCTTGCCGTGTGAGGATGATGTCGCTCCCGGCAGCGCTATCCTTGATGTGCTCAGGGTTCATCGTGCCCAGAAGAACCTGCATGTGAGCCGGATGGCGAAGAATCCAGGCGACCGCAATGGCATTCTTGCTGACCTCGTACTTATCTGCCAGCTTGGCCAACTCTGCGTTTAACTCAGGAAAACGATCGCTGTTGATGAAGGTGCCCGCAAAGGTCCCGTACTGGAACGGCGACCAGGTCTGAATTGTCATCTTTTTGCGCCGTGTGTACTCAATCAGGCCGCCATCATGATTATTGGCCC
Organism: Candidatus Limosilactobacillus gallistercoris; assembly: GCA_019118405.1. Lineage (GTDB taxonomy): Bacteria > Bacillota > Bacilli > Lactobacillales > Lactobacillaceae > Limosilactobacillus > Limosilactobacillus galli. Next base: position 1,806 of record DWZB01000066.1, on the reverse strand, counting down.
GTTCGTCAGTCATGTTGGTGTGGAGGCCAAAGTCGATCATCCCGGTGTGGGCCAGGCTGAATTGAACCTGGTCGACCAACAGCTTCTGATCCAGTGCCTCCTGGAGCATGGCGATCTGCTGGGGGTTGAAGTTGGAAACGCCGAAGTGCCGCACTTTACCGGCTACCTGGAGCTCATCAAAGGCCGACGCGATCTCTTCAGGTTCCATTAAAGGATCCGGCCGATGAATCAGGAAGGAATCCAGGTAATCAATACCCATCCGCTTGAGGATCCCGTCTACAGCACTGATCAACTGTTTCTTGGAGGAATCATAACGGGTAATCTTGTTATCTGCGTTCGCATACAGGCCACCCTTAGACTGAATGTAGAAATCATCCCGATGGAGGCCACTTTGCTTAAAGGCCTGGCCAAAGTGAATCTCCGATGACCCCCGTCCTAGCTGCGGGTCATTACCGTAGATATCTGCCGAGTCGATAAAATTAATTCCGGCATCGTGAGCCGCCTGCAAGGCCACGACCGCCTTGGGCACCGGCAATGTCCCCATCCTCATGATCCCCAGCGCCACGTTTGAGGCCCGCCAATTGCTACCATCGATTTGCACACTCCTCATAATGTTTTTCCTCCTTATCCGTAAACTTAACATCACTAATAATTTTAAGCGTTTTCCCTTAATTTTACTAGGCATATCCGCTTCCGGCTGGCCGCCTTTCCAGATCTATGGTAACTTAGACTAATCGACTAAGGAGGAGTGTTTATGAATCGACAAACCAAGGGTGTACTGCTCGCAGCCGGTGGAGCTTCCCTCTGGGGTGGCTCCGGTGCGGCCGCCCAGTACCTCTTTTCAACCACCGATATCTCGACAACCTGGCTAGTGGCGGTCCGCTTGATTACTGCGGGAATACTACTGACCGCCATCTCACTTGCCCATGCACCGCAACAGGTTCGAGCCCTGACTCATCAACGACGTAACGTGGGCTACTTACTGGCATTCGCCGTGCTCGGGATGATGAACTCCCAGCTGAGTTACTTTCTGGCTGTCAAGTACAGTAATGCCCCGACGGCAACGGTGATTCAGTACTTGCAACCGGTAATCATCATCGTCTGGCTGGCATTTGCTCAGCGGCAATGGCCCCGTCGGATTGACTGCATTTCGATCGTAATCGCCTTGATCGGAACATTTTACCTGGTGACGGGCGGGCGCCTGAACACCCTGACCCTTACCCCGGTTGCGCTCTTCTGGGGACTCTGGTGTGCGGTGGCTGCTGCTCTCTACACCCTACTGCCACAGTCACTGTTGAAAAGATACGATGCCCTGGCAGTCTGTGGATTGGCAATGCTCGTCAGCGGAATCCTCCTCATCCCATCACTGTTCACCATTCCGTGGCCGCACCTGTCCAGTGGTGATTGGTGGCTGGTTATCTACATCATCGTCGGTGGGACAATGCTTTCATACACGATGTTTTTGCAAAGCATTCGTTATATTTCACCATCGGTCACGGGGATTCTCAGCGCCTTTGAGCCCCTCGTCGCCACCCTGCTGGCAGTTACCCTGTTGGGAACGCGAATGACGGTGGCCGGGGTTGTTGGTTCGCTGATGATCCTATTGACCACCTTTCTCCAGGCTATCCCAATGCAGAAAATATTGAACCTCCTAGGGTTAAAACACCATTATTAACCCGGTTTGTAAAATTAAGTTAGAAAAACAAAAAAGCCATTTGTGATAGACTTTTGAGTATCCCTAATCAAAAGAAAGGTAATCACAAATGACCTACAAACATCTTACCACACGTGAATTAACTCTCATAG
>DWZB01000065.1 GCA_019118405.1 Candidatus Limosilactobacillus gallistercoris | reverse complement strand
TCACACCGCTACTTGACCATCATCGGGATCGATGACATTACTGATGTTTTTCTTGGTCAGGGGTTGGTTGATCCGGCCCAATTGACGGCTAATATTAGTCATTCCCTGGTTGAGCAGGTCCCGTTCCTGATTGAAGAGGCTCTGGGTAAACGAGCTAAACATCGCCATGGCGACAATAAAGAAAATGATCAGCGAGCCCACTGCCGTCCCGAAGGCCCACTTAAGCTTTAAGGAAATAAAACGTCGGTTGCTTGTTTTTTCCTCCATATTTAACCACGAACCTTACGAACGAATTACGTATCCAGTACCCCGTACGGTCTGAATGTAGCTCTTCTCACCAGGACGATCGATCTTATTCCGCAGGTAACGGATGTAGACGTCGACCACGTTAGTTTCAACCTTGGAGTCGTATCCCCAAACCTTGGAGAGCAATTCCTTCCGTGACATGACCACGTTGATGTTCTCCATCAGGATCAAGAGCAGTTCACACTCCCGCTTGGTCAGGTTGATCACCTCATCACCCCGCCGAACGACCCGGTTTTCCTTCTCAATCGTCAGGTCCTTGTAGTTGACGGTGGTCTGGTGCTCCTTGTTATTGCCATCCTCAATGCTGATCCGCCGCAGCAGTGCCCGGACCCGGGCCAGCAGTTCCTCAATGGCAAACGGTTTGACGATGTAATCATCAGCCCCGTGGTCAAGGCCGGAAACCCGGTCAATCACTGAGTCCCGAGCGGTCATGATGATGATCGGCGTGTCCTTTACCTCCCGAACACGGCGGGCAACCTCAATCCCATTTAATTCCGGCAGCATCAGGTCCAGCAGAATAACGTCAAAATCCTGGTTCAAGGCCGCTTCCAGTCCGGCCCGGCCATCAAGCTCAACATCGGTGTCGTACCCCTCATGCTTCAGCTCCATGTCCACAAACTTTGCCAAATTCTCTTCGTCTTCAATAATCAAGATTCGACTCATTAATTTCACCTACTAACAATCAATTTAATAACGACCATATTAATAAAACAAAATAATTTTATCACAATTTTCTAATAAACCCCAGCGTTCTGGCCATTAAATTGGGGAAAAGTCCGGTCGCAGGAAAAACACCGTCCCTAATTATTAAAAAAATTTAAAAATAAAAAATCACCCCAGGTCCGGCGCCTAAAGAGTGATCTTTATCATTAGAAATTAGTTGTTAGTGTTAACAACTTGCTAGCCGTTGTAGTAGCCGCAGTTAGGGCATACCATGTGGGACATCCGAAGTTCACCACAGTTTGGGCAAGGAGTTAAACCAGGGACATTCAACTTGATGTGACCCCGACGCATACGCTTCTTAGTCTTTGAAGTCTTCCGTGCTGGAACAGCCATGTTTGACACCTCCTAGGATTAATATTATCCACAAATGGTTTTTAACCGTCCGCTACTTTTTATCATCCTGATCAGGAAATAACTTTTGGAGTTTCGCGAAACGTGGATCAACTTTTTTATCTTTCTGCTTGCTGGCGGCATATTCATCTTCTGAGATGACGCTCCAGCCTTTACCATTCGGCATGGGCTTGCCAGCCTTCTCATCAGCAGAAAGCACTCGTAACGGTACCTGCTCGACGATGTTTTCGGCTAACGCGGTATCAAAGTCGATCGTCTCACCCCGCTTCAATAAGAAGACAACCTCGTCATCCTCATATCGGGAGAAGTGGGAACGATCATCAATATACGTCTCCGTAAAGTCAAAGTCAAGTGGTAACTGAACGGGCGTCAATGAACGACTGGATGGTACCGTCAGCGTCGTCGTAACATGGGCGCTGATGGTGGCATCCCCGTTGTCATAGGATACATACCCGTCAACCTTAACCGGGGCAACGGCTAAGATAATGTCCGGGAATAGTTTAGTCAATGATGCGTTCAGATCAAGAGTACTTTGAATATGAAGTGGTTCATCTTGATAACGAAGTAACTCAGCTAACGACCATTTCATCGTACTAACCTCCTAATGCAACGTATGCAATTATACTAGGCCCGCATATACTTGTCAATGTTTTTTCCTTGACAGCCTACTGAGCCGTTTAGCGAATCATTATCGGCGGATGTTTCAGATCCTGCTCGACCGCGGTGAAGTTCTGATAGAGCTTGCCTGCCCGGTAATCAAGGTTGTAGAAGCCATCGCGCATTCCCTGGCTGACCTTGGTAAAGATCGGCACCGGAACCTGCTTTTTAACCTGGTGCAGATACTCCCGCCCCCGGGCAGTGAAGCCGAGGATGTGGATATACGGGTGGTCAACTCGGGCCGCAACCTCATCCTCACTCAGCTGCAGGGTTGTGTACAGGCACATCCGCAACAAGTGGGCATAGGTATAGCGCTTCGTCTTCACCCCGTGGATGAAATCGTCGAACCGCAGTGACCGCTGAGCAACCTCCTTCATCCGGTGCTCAAGGCCTTCCGCCATCTGGTAGGTCTGGGCCAGGCAGTCGAGAGGGGCTTGAATCAGCTGGTTGCGTAAAAGCGGGTACAGGCTGTTCCAACTAGGAACTGTCGCTACCTTATCCAGGGCCGTCTTCATTGCCGGCGGTACCGTGGCTGAAAAGTCCTCCCCAGCCATAACGGCCTGGCGGATGGCACTGGCACTGGCAATCTGACCGTGAATCTGCTGGTCATGATAGTCGCTCCCCCGGCGCTGAACTGGCGTCAGCTGGATCGAGTAGTCATTCGCCAGCACTGCCTTGGTATAGGCAAAGGCCAGAATATCGTTAGGATCACGCAGCTCAACCCCAGTCTGAGCGTGCAGCTGCTGGTTAAACTGGGTGGCATAGGTGGCGTTATACTGGTCAAACTCTGCCTGGTTAAAACGCTGTTCTGCCGCCACCAGGGCCGCAAAATCCCATTCTGGGTGTTCGGCCCCAAAGGCCACCCGGTGCACCTGGAGGGCATTCAGAATTGCCAGGGCCCCCGCCGCAAACCGGTGAGCCGGCTGGGCCGCGTAAAAGACTGGCAATTCGACTACCAGGTCGACGCCGCTTTCCAGGGCCGCCCGCGCCCGAGTCCACTTATCCACGATCGTGGGCTCCCCGCGCTGGGTGAAGTTCCCACTCATTACCGCGACCGCGACATCCGCCCCGGTTTGTTTCATCGCCTGACGAAGGAAGTAATGGTGCCCATTATGAAACGGATTGTACTCAACCACCATACCAACTGCCTGCATCCTCGTCACCTACTTTCGACAACTGAAGAACCAACGGGTGGTCTGCTCATCAGGGGCCGCCGCTCCAAAGTCCGCCCGCACCACGACATCAGAAAAACCGCTGCGCTTGAGGGCCTTCGTGATGGTTTCCAAGGGATAGCTGCGTTCAAAGTGGGTCTCCCCGATTCGCTCATACTGACCATCCGCCAGCCGGTTAAAGAAGGCCAGGTCATGGATCACCCCGTGTTCAACATCGTCGTCTTGGTAGCTGCGCCAGAGAAAGGCCCGCTGGTGGTCATCATCCTCATAGTTATACATGTAGCCCGGGTAGACGACATCCGTTTGGTAAGGGGTGATCATGTCAAAAAGAAAGCGGCCACCGACATTGAGGTGGGTAAACACCTGTCGGAGGGTCGTTTCAACATCATCAAGGTTCCCCAGATAACAGAGGGAGTCCGCAAAGCAGGTTACCAGGTCGTACTGGGGCAGGGCGGTCAGGTCGCGCATATCGGCCTCCACCAGGATCAGCGGCACCTCCGCATTAGCAGCGTGCTGACTAGCCAGGCTCAACATGTCGGCCGAAAAGTCCGCCACCGTCACTGCACGGTCCTGTTTAGCGAGCAGGACGGCCAGCCGCCCAGCACCCCCGGCAAGGTCCAAAATCTGCTGGGCATCCTGGCCGCCATTGGCCATGGTGTAGGCTGCCCACTTTTGGTACAGCTCATCGTCAAAGAGCTGGTCGTAGAGTTGGGCAAAGGTATGGTAGATCATCAGTCCTTAACCCATTCATCCACGTTAACCAGCGGCGCATCGGACCACAGTTTCTCCAGGTTGTAGAAGCTCCGGGTCTCTTCCCGGAAGACGTGAACAACCACGTCACCGAGGTCAATCAGAACCCACTTGGCATGGTTTTTACCTTCAACGCTGCCAATGTTAACTTGGTTCTCATGGGCTTTTTCAATGATGGCGTTGGCGATTGCCTGAACCTGCCGGTCGGATCCGCCGGTCATGATGACGAAGTAGTCCGCCATCGGGCTGATCTCATCAACCTTCAGTGCAACAATGTCTTCGGCCCGCCGACCATCAGCGGCCCTAACAACCATCTCTAATAATTGTTTGCTTTCCATCTAGTTAATCTTCCCTTCGTAAGCCGGTACCCAGGCATTGTAGGTTTCAATTGTCTTCGGGTACACCGGTTTGTTGTTTTCAATCAAATAATTTAAGGTGTGCTTGGTCTGGTAGGCCACCCCGGCGCCAAGATCTTGGGCCGTCAGCTGGCGGGCCTGGTCGACGCCCTCAAAGTCACGGGCTGGTTCGATGTAGTCGGCCATGTAGACCACCTGTTCCAGCTTCGTCATCTTGGCTGCCCCCGTAGTGTGGTGGCGAACCGCATTCAGGATGTCCTCATCCCAGATGCCGAGCTCGTCCTTGATCAGCTCCGCCCCCACGATACCGTGCCAGATGGCATTACCGTAGTTTAACAGGTTCGAATCGAGCCCCTTCTTATGAATCTCATCAATGAAGTCTTGGTCAGGCCGCTGCTTGGCATAATCGTGGCAGAGTCCCGCAATGCTGGCCTTCTCGACATCGATACCGTTCTGCCTGGCCAGTTCCATGGCCGTCTGTTCAACCCGCAGGACGTGGTGGAAGCGCTTGGGCTTCAAGGCGGCCTGCAGCCGGTCAACCAGCTGGTCATGGGTCAGTGGAATATAGTGATGCGTATACTCAATTGTTTCTTCATTCATGATACAAGTGATGCTCCTTTATAAATGCGGCCACGGCGTCGGGAACCATGTACCTGATCGGCAGGCCCTGTTCAACCCGCCGCCTGATATCCGTCGAACTAAAGCTGACCAGCGGCACATCCACCCAGATCACCGGGTAGGCCGCCTCGTTCTTGGCTCCTGGCCGCCGAACCCCCACAAAGTGAAAACGCGGCAGGCGAACCAGCTCATCAATGCGGTGCCACTTAGGAAGGTAGTCCACCATGTCGCCGCCGATGATGAAGTAGTAATCCGTCGTCGGGTGCTGCTCAATCATCTTCTTCATCGTGTCATAGGTATAGCTGACTCCGCCCCGGCGCAGTTCGCTCTCCTCGATGCCAAACAGGGGATTGTTCTTGATCGCCAGTTTGATCATTGCCAGCCGCAACTCAGCATCGATGGCCGTCTTCTTGTCGACATGCGGCGGCGTAGCATCCGGCATGAACTTCACCTTTTCCAGCGACAGGGATTGCCCCACCTGGTCGGCCACCAGGAGATGCGCATTGTGGATCGGGTTAAAGGTCCCGCCATAGATGCCGACCCGGTGCCGGCGCCCGGCCGAAACTGTCTCCGGTTGCACCCGCGGTTGCGGATTGGCAAATACTCGACAACGCTGCATAATTACACTCCCTTAAATCCGTGCGACCCGGTTGGATAACTCTCGCAGATCCTTGTTAGCCGATACCTTAAACAGGACCAAGACCCGACCAATCGATTGCACCACCTGAATGTCGGTGTGCTGCTCAATGAAATCCTTCAACTCTGCCGTGGTGACGTCAGCATTTTGCAGAATGTTGACCTTGATCAGCTCCCGCCGGTCGAGGGCCCCATCCAGTTGAGCCAGCCATTGCTTGGTCAGGCCTTCCTTACCAACGGCAAAGATCGGTTGCAGGTGGTTGGCCTGCGCCCGTAAAAAACGTTTTTGTTTTCCTCGTAATTGCATGTTAAACCTCACTTCGTTAAATCATCGCGCGGCGGATCAATGCCGCCACGCCTTTGGGAACCCAGGCCGCAACGGTTGTTCCCGCCGGAACGGTAATCCAGCCCAGGCCTTCAAAGACAATGTCGCTCTTCTCGTGAACCCGGAATTCCTCACGCTCCAGTGGCGGGAAGCTATCCAACTCGTCCTTGGTTGGCGGTGTCAGCAGTTCCCCAACATGTTTCTCGTAGAAGCGATCCGCATTCGCCAATTTGGTCCGGTGGATCGTCAGGTTGTTGTCAAAGTAGGCCACCAGACCGGCCCGGTCCCCCTTCAGGTAATCGAAACGGGCGATCCCGCCCAAAAAGAGGGTCTGGTCGGGATTTAACTGGTAGGTCCGCGGCTTGATTTCTTTCTGCGGGGCCACCAGCTTCAGGGCCTTTGGTGACAGCACATGGGCCATCTGGTGGGGATGGATGATCCCCGGTGTATCGACCAGCCGGTGACCGTCATCCAATGGAATCTCAATCTCATCCAGGGTCGTTCCCGGAAAGCGGGAGGTCGTGATCAAGTCCTTAACCCCGGTCCGCAGCTTGATGATCTGGTTGATCAGGGTCGACTTGCCGACATTGGTAACCCCAACCACGTAGACATCTCGGTCCCCCCGGTACTTTTCGATCGTGTCCAGGAGCTCGTCGATCTGGTGGTTCTTCTTAGCAGAAACCAGCACCGTATCGATTGGCCGCAGCCCTGCAATGTTGGCCTGCTGACGAATCCAATCCCGCAGTTTGGACCGGCGCAGTGAATGCGGCAGGAGGTCTTCCTTATTGCCGACCAGCAGGACCGGATTGTCACCGACAAAACGGTGGAGGCCCGGAATCAGGCTGCCGTTGAAATCAAAGATATCGACGACATAGACGATCAGGGCCTTGGCCTGGCCGATCTGGCTCAGCAACTTCAAAAAGTCATCATCGGAAAGCGAGACCGGTGCAATTTCGTTGTAGTGCCGCAGGCGGAAGCAGCGCTGGCAGTACAGTTCGTTGTTCGCCAGCCCCTTTTCAACCGCCGACTTAGGCGTGTAGCCGGGGGCATCTGGGTCCGTCGATTGGATGACCGCCCCGCACCCGATGCACCGCAGTTCTTCGTCTTGTTCGCTCATTTAGTCAATCCCTCCTGCCATTTCAATTTTGGATACTTCTTCGCTAATTTCTCTTCAACTAGGTTATCCATGAAGCGGTTCGGCCAGGTAACCCACTTGTCGGTGTCGATCAGCGGCTTAACCAGGATACTATAGACCCCCGCCTGGTTGGCCGCCGCCACGTCAGTCATCAATTGGTCACCGACCATTACTACCTCATGCTTTTTCAGGCCCAGTTTTCGCCGGGCCCGGGTAATCCCAAAGCTCAGGGGCTTCAGGGCCCGGGAAATAAAGGGCAAGTCTAAACTGGCCGTTGCCTTGGCGACCCGTTGCTTACTGTTATTTGAGATCACGATCAGCGGGATCCCAGCCGCATGAAGCTCGTCTATCCACCGCCGCAATTCGGGAGTCCCATCAGGGTTATTCCAGGCAATCAGGGTATTATCCAGGTCGCTGAACACGGCGCGAATGCCCTTAGCACGTAATTCTTGTGGTGAGACCTGGTAGATGTTCTTCACCATCCAGGTCGGCTTAAATTTTTCTAACAAGATTGCACCTCGTAATGCAGTATTAGATTAATTATAACGATTGTTCAGACGGGTTTCAATTGATCTGACAACCCATTCGATTAAAAAAGCCACCCATCGGTATAAAGGGATGGGTGGCTCAATTTAAGTCTTAGTTGAGGGCCTTCTTGGCTTCTTCAACGATGGCAGTGAATGCCTTTGGGTCGTTGACAGCCAAGTCAGCTAACATCTTCCGGTTGATGTCAATGTTAGCCAGCTTCAGACCGTGCATCAGCTTGCTGTAGCTAATGTTGTTGATCCGCGCAGCAGCGTTGATCCGGGCAATCCAGAGTTCACGGAACTTACGCTTGTTGACCTTCCGATCACGGAAAGCGTAAACGTAACTCTTCATTACTTGGTCCTTAGCAGTCTTGAAAAGACGGTGCTTTGAACCACGGTAACCCTTTGCCAACTTCATAATGCGCTTACGACGTGCGCGCGTAACAGTTCCACCTTTAACTCGCATGTTGAAATCCTCCTACGTATATGTATTATTTGAATGATTGAAGTTTACTTGAATGGCAGTAACTTCTTGTAACGCTTTACGTTGGACTTGTCCATCATGCTCAAGCCACGTAATTGACGACGTTGCTTCTTGGTCTTACCGTGGAAACGGTGACTGGTAAATGAGTTACCACTCTTGAATCCACCATTAGCAGTACGCTTGAAACGCTTTGCAGCAGCGCGGTTAGTCTTCATCTTTGGCATAACTTATTCCTACCTTCTTAAATTAATTTTTCGCTTTATCAGCAGCTGGGGCGAGCGTCAGGAAGATGCTCCGTCCCTCCATCTTTGGACGTTGGACAACAGTAGCAATGTCTGAAGTTTCTTCAGCCATCCGTTCAATCATGTCACGACCGATATCCTTGTGCGTGATTGCACGGCCACGGAAACGTAACGAAACCCGAACCTTGTCACCCTTTTCGATGAACTTGCGAACCCGCTTTAACTTAACATTGAAGTCGTTCGTGTCGATTGATGGGCTCAAACGAATTTCCTTAACGGTTACTGTCTTTTGTTTCTTACGAGCTTCACGCTCTTTCTTTTGCATCTCGAAACGGTACTTACCGTAATCCATAATGCGGGCAACAGCTGGCCGTGCCTTTGGTGCAACTAACACCAAATCAAGGTTGGCATCTTCTGCCAATTGAAGTGCTTCACGCTTTGACTTGATCCCAAGCTGTTCACCGTTTTGATCAATCAGCCGCACTTCCCGTGCACGAATACCGTTATTGACAATCATATCTTGTGCTATGGCAACGCACCTCCAATTTTATTAGCGAAAGATCAAGCAAAAAAAGCGGGGTACCAGATGCACCCCGCTAAATAGGAACAGACATCGTTCGTCTGCTCAATTTCATCTCGTCAGCCCGACGATCCTTATCGCCCAGGCGAGAAGCGGGTGCTTCTGCTTTTTCTTTCAACGTTTACTAGACTACAAAATTAACCGACAAATGTCAAGCACTTATCCCTTTTTTCGGAGATTTTCACCATTCATTTCGATCTCTCTGGAGAGGAACTTGATCCGCTCCATGATCCGGGCGGCCTTGACCGGCTCCACAACCCCCTGGTTATTGATTGCAAGGTGCTGCTTTTCGAGCTGGTCCATCGAGAAATTGGAACTGAAGAAGGTCGGCAGCTCCTCTTGCATCCGGTACTCCAGGATCACCCCAAGAACGTCATCCCGCACCCAGGTCGACATGGCATCCGCACCGATGTCATCGAGCATCAATACCGGGGCCTTCTTAACCGCGTCGATTTTTGCGCCGGCCTCGTTGTTGCGGATCGAGTTCTTCATCTCGACGGTAAAACTCGGGAAGTGGACCAGCGTGGTGGCCACATCGTGCTTAGCCAGTTCATTGGCGGTTGCCGCCAGCAGGTAGGTCTTGCCGACGCCGAAGCTCCCCGTCAGGTACAGGCCCGGCCGGAAGTGGTCAGCCTGATAGTGGTCGATGAAGTCGTTAGCGGCATTGTAAGCCATCACCCGGCCGGCCGTCCCGTTCTGGTCATCGAGGTAATAGTCATCCATCGTGGCCCGGCGGATAAACTTCGGCATGTTGATCGAGTTGACCAGGTGGCGCAAGTGTTCCTGCTGCCGGCGTTCAATCAGCTGCTGGGTCGGTACGTAGGTCACATCAATCTGGCCGGCCACCAGCTGCAGCTGCGGGGAGTAGCCGGGAGCCACAGTGGCCTTGCCCGCCTTGATCAGCTGCTTTTCATGATAAAACTCGTACAGCTTCGAACGGCCCCGCCGAATATTCTCTTTCGTAAGGCGGTCACGGTTGCTGGTCAGGAAAGCGCGCACTTCGGGATCCTGGTAGACCTGCTTCATCACCTGATCCATGCTGGCCGCAACGTTGCGCCCCTGCATCATCTTTTGAATTGTCTTATTTAGTGGTTCCAAACCAATCACCTTCCCTTACGATTGCCGCGCTGCCGGGCCCGGGCCTTGGCGAGAGCCGCTGCCGAAGCCTTTTTGGTCCGGGTTACCTGATCCTGTTTGCTCCAGTCAGGCATTGTTTCGCGAATTTCCATCCGCTGGCGGTTGCGCTTAGTGCTGAACCGTTTTGCCGTCCCCGGCTGCTGTTTTTCTTGGTTAAACTTCTTGAGCTGAAGTAACGCTCCAGCACCATCATGAACACCAGCCCGCAGCCAGTCGTTGGCAATGGCATCGACAAAGTTTCCCTTCAGCGTAGCGTTGCCCAGATCTGCAATGACGTACCAGACGAGGACGTTGATGACCGACGATGGAAGCTTGCCATCCTGGACCAGCCGAGTCAAGACGTTGCGTTCCCCGGCGGTTACATAACCGCCCGTCTGCTCCTTGAGGGCCTGGAGAAAGGCCACTGGCGCGTAGTTGTTAGTGCTCTTCAACAATTGGCGGTCCTTGGCAGTTAATTGCTTATCGTCAACGACCTCTTTTTGCTTGGGATTGGCGGATTCCGGCACAGACGCTGGCTGCTTATACTGGGCCGCCACCTGCCGCTTAAATTTCCGCGCGTCAAAATGATTGGTGGCTAGGTCAAGTGCTCCCCTGATCAGACGGGCCATAGTCGGTTCATCAATCCCATACAGCTGGTGTTCCACTTCAATTAACTCACGATGATCAGTGAGGTCTTCCTTGACCACCGGCTGGCTCTTGAGGAGGGTCAGCAGTGTGGCCCAATCGAAGTCACTGCTGTCCGCCACCAGCGAATGCTTTTCTGTTACCGCAGCAGTCGTTTGGGCCTGTTTAATGACTTCAGGAACGTGAACCAATTCGTGCTGATCGATTTGATAGGCATCCAAGAAGCGGTGGCTGACGTTTTTCAGCTGTGTGCGGTCGGCAACCAGCTGATAGCGATGAGCGCCTTTAGCCAAGCGGGAAAAAAACTGTTCACCGATTGCCTCTAATAGAAGCACACTCAGCAGGTTGTCATTAATAAAGCGCTCCGGGGAAAGGGTCGCCTGAAGCTCATAGACGTACAGGTCCCCCTGAGCGTCGTGCTGAAAATACGTCTGAACGATGCCCATCCCCTCCAGGCGGCGCAGGCCCTCGCTCACCTGGCTCTGGCCAGCATTCACCTGCACCAGCAGAGCTGACTGCAGCCGACGATCGGCTAGGGTCGGGTGATCAAGCAGCTGGCTGCGCAGCGCATAGAAGAGGCTGAAGGCCACCGGTCCTAAAACCGGCTGGTAATAATCAGTAAAGACTTGATCGTTAAAGTTGATAAAGTCGGCCGCGGCGGTAACCAGGTACCCCGCCTGTGGATCAAAGTTTGGCCGCGTTGTCACGATCTAACCCCCTACTTCTTTTTATGCTCATCCTTGACCATCGTCTCAAGCTCACTCATGAAGGCATCCACGTCCTTAAATTGCCGGTAGACACTGGCAAAGCGGATGTAGGCAATCTCGTCGACGTTCTTCAGTTCATTCATCACAAACTTGCCGATGATTTGGCTAGAAACCTCATTTTCGCCGAGACCGCGCACCTGCTTCTCCACCTTATCCGTCAGCTTGGTCAAGCGCTCCATGCTCACCGGCCGTTTCTCCGCCGACCGGACAATCCCATTGAGGATCTTTTGCCGGCTGAACTCTTGACGGGTACCGTCCTTTTTGATGACGAGCAGCGGCGTCTCCTCGTAGCGTTCAAAAGTGGTGAAGCGAAAACCGCAGTGGACGCATTCACGCCGGCGCCGAATGAAGGTCCCGTCTTCGCTGGGGCGGCTGTCGACCACCCGCGAACCATTCTTATGACAATGTGGGCATCGCAAAGCGTTCCCCTCCTTTTAACATAGGTAGTACTTTATTTTACCGCGTGCTCTGCAGGTGTTCAACCAATTGTGCCACCTGCTGCCGGGTTTGTGCCGGGCTGCCGTCGTTGTTAATCACCACGTCGGCCCGCGCCGCCTTCTCCTTCAACGGCATCTGGGCAGCAATCCGGGCCCGGGCTTCCGCTACCGAATAGTGGTTACGCGCCATCAGCCGTCTCAGCTCGGGCTCCGGACTGACCGTCACCACTACCACTAAGTCACAGTCCTCATCGTAGTGCTGCTCATATAAGAGAGGCACATCCAGAATAACGTTGGGCACCCCCTGCTTCTTGAAAGTTTCCACCGCCTGCCAGATCGCATCCCGAATCAGGGGCTGCATGATCTGGTTGAGCTCTTGTCGTGCCGCCGTGTCGGCGAAAACCCGGCGGCCCAGCTGAGCACGGTCGAGACTTCCATCCGGCTGGATGACTTGGTTGCCAAACGCGGCTGCCAGCTTATCCAAGGCCGAAGAGCCGGGCCGCTGCACCTGACGGGTAACCTGGTCGGCATCGACAATCGGGATCCCCGCCTGCCGCAACAAGTTGCTGACGGTGGACTTGCCGCTGGCGATTCCGCCGGTCAGACCGATTATCTTCGTCATGGCAGGTCCTCTCGTAGCGGCTGGCAGTGCGGACAATAGGTGGTTCCGCGCTGAGCAACCTTGATCTTAACCATCTTGGTTCCACAACGCGGGCACTTATCCCCGCCGTGACCATAGGCATTGAGCCGGTCCTGGAAGCCCCCGGCACCGCCAAAGGCATTGGCAAAGGTGTGAACCGTGGTTCCCTTGTACTTGATAGCCTGGGCCAGCTCCTTGATGATGTTGGCATGAAGGTTCTTGATCTGCCGGTCAGTCAGCGAGTTGGCTGGCTGCTCCGGGTTGATCCGGCTCATCCACAGGACCTCATCGGCATAGATGTTGCCAAGTCCCGCCACGTGCCGCTGGTTGAGGAGGAAAGGCTTGATCTTCCCCCGGCTCTTCTTGAGTTCGTCCCTAAAGAAATCCAGCTTAAAGGTCTCCGGGGTCGGTTCCGGACCAATCGTCTTGAGACCGCCAACCTGCATCTCATCCCCGGTTCGAACCAGGGTCATCCGGCCAAACTTCCGGGTATCGTGGTAGCAGAGCTCCGTCCCGTCCGTAAATTGGAAGACAACGTGGGTATGCTTGTCAATCGGTCCGCCGATGGGCTGGCTGAAGTACTGGCCCTCCATCCGCAAGTGCGAAACCATCGTCAGGTTGTTGCTGAACCGAAAGAGAAGGTACTTGCCGCGCCGGTCAATATCCTCAATCGTCTGACCGATCAGGGCCTGACGGAACTCCTCAACATCGTTGGTAATCGTCTTGCCATAGTAAACATCAATTGTGTTAATCTTGCGTCCCTTGGCAATCTTCAATAGACCCCGCCGGACGGTTTCAACTTCTGGTAATTCTGGCAACTTTAATGACTTCCTTACTTTTTAAGATCGTACCAGGTATCGCCAAACTTGCTGTCCACCTTCAGTGGAACGTCCAGCTTAACCGCTGAGTCCATCACTTGGGGAACCAGCTTTTGCAATACCGGGATTTCTTCCTTCGGCGCCTCAAAGACCAGTTCGTCATGGATCTGAAGAAGCATCTTGGCCTGGAGGTGACGGTCCTCCAATTCCCGCTGCATCCGGATCATGGCAATCTTGATGATATCAGCGGCACTCCCCTGGATTGGGGTGTTCATCGCCGTTCGTTCCGCAAACGACCGCCGGCTGAAGCTCTTGGCGTTGATATCCGGCAGGTAGCGGCGCCGGTGGGTGATGGTCTCCACGTAGCCATGTTCCTTGGCGTAGGCAATGGTGTCGCGGATGTACTTTTCCACCCCTGGGAACTCATGGAAGTAGTTCTGGATAAATTCATGCGCCTGCGCCCGACTGACGTGAATCCGCTGGGCCAGACCGTAGTCACTGATTCCGTAGACGATCCCGAAGTTGACCGCCTTGGCCCGCCGCCGCATGTTCCGATCAATCGGGGCGTCGGCCGGCAGATGGAAGATCCGCCGGGCCGTGCTGGCGTGAATATCTTCACCGTTTTTGAAGTCCTCCTGGAGGTTCTTATCACCCGTGATGTGGGCCAGCACCCGCAATTCCACTTGTGAATAGTCGGAGGAGAAGATCTGCCAGCCATCGTGACTCGGCACAAATGCCCGCCGAATCTGCCGGCCCTCGGGCAGCCGAACCGGGATGTTCTGCAGGTTAGGATCAACCGAAGACAGGCGCCCAGTCTGCGTCAAGGTCTGCAGGTACCGGGTGTGAATCTTCTGGTCACTGGAGTGGATCACTTTCAGAAGACCCACGATGTAAGTTGATTGCAGCTTAGCGATCTGCCGGTATTCCAGAATCTCAGCAACGATCGGTGACCGGTCCGCCAGTTTCTCTAGGACATCGACCGCCGTAGAGTAGCCGGTCTTGGTCTTCTTGATGACCGGCAGCTTCAGCTTCTCAAAGAGGATATGGCCGAGCTGCTTGGTGGAGTTGATGTTGAACTCCTCGCCGGCCTGTGAATAGATCTCACTCTCAATCTCGGCCAGCCGTTCTTGAAGCTTGCTGCCCATGTTCTTCAGTGTCTGGGCATCCACGCGGACCCCGGTCATCTCCATCTTGGCCAGGACCCGGGTCAGCGGCAGCTCGATGTCAGTGTAGAGCGGCATCTGCTGGTTCTCCTTGAGCTGGTCGTAGAGGGGCTGGCGCAGCTCCATAATTACCCGTGCCTTGTTGGCCAGGTGGGTAAAGAAGACGTCATCATCTTCTGGAACTGCCCGCTTGACACCCTTGCCGTAAACCTCTTCATCTGTCTGGACGTTATGGTAGTCGTGCTCGCCGGCAACCTTACCCAGGTCATTGCTGTTATCGTTGGTGTTCAGTAAATATGAAGCCAGCAGAAGGTCAAAGTCGACTCCAGCCAGGTCGATCCCCAGCCGGTGGAGACCCACAATCTGCCCCTTGGCGTTGAAGACGTTCTTCTCTACCGCCGGGTCTTCCAGAAGTTTCTTCAGTGGTTCTTGCTTCAGTAATTCGACATCGCGGCTGACCAGCCAGTGCTGACCATCCCCGATCACGAAGCCGGCAAACGGCGACAGGTGGTAGTTGGCCTCGGGCATCTCAAGGTAGAAGCTGACTGAGCCCTGCAGTTTAGCTACCTGGTCAGCAAGCCGGCCAGCAGTTAATTCTTCATACGTAATCGGCGCCACTGCCGGTTCATCACTATCCTCCGGGGAGACGTTCATCTTCGCCAGGAAGGACTTGAAGTCCATCTGCTGGTAGAAGGCAACCAGTTCTTCAGTCTGCTCGCCCTGGTAGGCGATGTCTTTCAAGCCGACCTTGATCGGGGCGTCTTGCAGGATCGTTGCCAGCGTCTTGCACTCGCGGGCGATCTTCTCCTCTTCCACCAGGTGTTCCTTCATCTTGCTCTTTTTGAGGTCGTCAATATGGTCATAAATGCCCTCAACCGAGCCAAACTGTTTGACCAGCCGCAGGGCCGTCTTCTCGCCGATCTTGGTAACGCCCGGGTAGTTATCCGAGCTGTCCCCCATCAGCGCCTTCATGTCAATAATCTGCCGGGGGGTGATTCCCAGCTTCTCTTCGACGTGGGCTGGGGTGTAATGCTCGGTTTCCGTAACTCCCTTATGAGTTACCGCCACCGTAGTGTGATCGCTGGCTAGCTGGGTCAGGTCCCGGTCCCCCGTCACGATCAGGGTCTCGTAACCAGCATCATCAGCCTCCTTGGCCAGGGTACCGATGATGTCGTCGGCCTCATAGTTGGCCAGCTCATAGCTGTGCAAGCCGGAAGCCTTGACCAGCTGGCGCACGTAAGGAAGCTGCTCGGTCAGCTCTTCAGGGGTCTTGTTCCGGCTACCCTTATAATCACTGTACATCTTGGTCCGGAAAGTCACCTTGCCCGCATCAAAGGCCACCAGAGCCGCATCCGGGTGGAAGTTGGCCAGTACATGGTCCAGCATTAGTTTGAAGCCGTAGATGGCCGCCGTGTGCAGGCCATCCTTATTGGTAAACTTGTCAATCTGACTATGCATGGCAAAAAATGCCCGGAAAACGATACTGTTACCATCAATCAATAGTAATTGCTTTGTCATTTAATTCCCGCCCTTCTGTTTCTAAAAACAATTGTACCAAAGATTAGCAGCTGAGGTTACCTTCCTGATCGGTCTTTCCGGGAATATAATGGAGACTGACTACTGTTTAAGAGATGATTCATTATGCATAACATATTCGACCAACGCCACCTGGCCGAGGCCCGTTTCTTCGCCATTGCGCTAACCTTTTGCGGCGGCTTCACCGATGCCTTCACTTATATTCAGTTCAACCATACCCTGGCAGCTGCTCAGACTGGGAACATCGTCTTTTTAAGTGCCGCCCTGGCCAGCCATAATTTCTTCGGCGTGTTTGACCGGCTGGCCTCCCTGATCGCCTACATTGTCGGCCTGGCCATTGTCAGCATCTTCCACGCTCACATCGACCACTACTGGCGGGTCTTCTGCCTGATCCCCCTCCTGATCATTGGGATGATCGTCGGGGGACTGCCTGCCAGCTTTCCAACCTACATCAGTGTCCCGGCACTATCGTTTGGTCTGGCCATGCAGAATGCCGCTTTTGCCAAGATTGAGGGGTTTGGCTACAGCAACGTCTTCACCAGTGGCAACATCAAGAAATCGGTCGTGGCCTGGAGCGAGTACTACTTCCACCACGACCAAAGCCAGCGCCAGGCTGCCATCGATTACAGCCTGATCGTCGTCAGTTTTACCCTGTGGGCGATCGTTTCCGCCCAGGTCCAGCCCCTCATGAGAATACGGACCATCTGAATCGCGGTCCTGGTGATTCTCATCGTCAATGTCACCTACTACATTCAGAAGTGGTCGCGTGAAGGCCAAAAATAAAAGCCAAGCTAGGCATTTCCCTAGTTTGGCTTTTATTTTTAGTCCCGATTGCTCATTCCGAAGATCTGCAGGAATGAGATGAAGAGGTTGACGAAGTCAAGGTAGAGCTGTAAGGCCCCCACGATTGCCAGCCCCGTCATGGTGTTTTGATCACTGTAGTTCATGTAAATCTGCTTCATCTTCTGGGCATCCCAAGCCGTCAGAACAACAAAGATAATGACCGCAATGAAGGAGAAGATATAGGTGATTGCCGGACTGTGTAAGAACATGTTAATGATCCAGGCGATCATCAGGGCCACCAGGGCCGCCATGGCGTGGGCACCGAACCGACTCAAATCGCGCTTCGTTACCGTCCCGTAGATGGCCATCGTGGCAAAGACCGCAGCGGATGAAACAAAGGCCGCCGCAATATCAGTACCAGTGTAGACCCCGGCAATCAGGGCAAATTCAACCCCGTAGATGATCGAGATCAGCATCAGCATGACGAACCCACCAGCTGGATTCCGGGTCGCACTAAAGCTGACCCCCATTGAAAGCGCGATTGGCAGCAAAAGAACAATCCAGACCATTGCCGGGTGGGCCCCAAAGAAGCTCATCACCTGAACACGAAAGACCGTCATTGTCAGGTAGGCGCTCAGGGCGGATACCAGGACAGCCAGGGTCATGTTCCCGTACATCCGGGTCAAAAACCGGTTCACGCCCGCTGAATCGGTGACGATCCGGCGGCCGGAATCACCAGAAAAGTTATCCATCAGATAATCCCTCTTTCTTATTTAATTATGAAAAAATAAACACTTTTAAAATAACATAAAAATGGTAGCTATCACTACCATTTTCATTCAGCAATCCTACTTATTAAGAATTTCTTTATACTTATCTTCGTACTTCTCGATGTCACCGGCACCCATGAAGATCAGAACGGCATTGTGGTACTGGGCCAGCTTGTCCATCGTGTCCATGTCGATGCCTTCACTACCCGGAATCTTAGCCTCAAGGTCGGCACTGGAGATGTTCCCCTTGTTTTCCCGGATAGAACCAAAGATTGGGGTAACGTAAACCTTGTCGGCCCGGCTGAGGGAGCTGGCAAAGCCGTCGATGTAAGCTGCCAGTCGTGAGTAAGTGTGCGGCTGGAAGACCGCCACAATCTGCTTGTCAGGGTACTTCTGCCGGGCAGCGTCAATTGTGGCCTTGATTTCACTTGGGTGGTGAGCATAATCGTCGATCATCTTATCATCGGCGACGTCCGTCTCGCTGAAACGCCGCTTAACCCCGGTGAAATTAGCCAGTTCTTTCTTGATGTCCGCCATGTCAACGTGTTCCATGTAGGCTACTGCCAATACCGCCAGACTGTTCAAGACACTGTGTTCACCATAGAGGTGGATGGTGAAGGTGCCCAGCTTCTGGTCACGGAAGTAGGCATCGTAGGTTGACCCGGCTGGGGTCCGTTGGATATTTTCCGCCCGGAAGTCGTCGTTTTCGCCAGTTCCGTAATAGTAAATCGGCACATCAACGTTGAGCTTGTGGAGGTTTTCGTCGTCCCCCCAGGCAAAGATGGCCTTCTTGACCTGGCGACCATACGTTTCAAAGGATTGGCGAACATCGTCAATGTCCTTAAAGTAGTCCGGGTGGTCAAAGTCGATGTTGGTCATGATGGCGTAGTCTGGGTGGTAAGCCAGGAAGTGGTCGCGGTATTCGTCGGCTTCAAAGACAAAGAAACGGTCCTTAGCATTTCCCTTGCCGACTCCGTCACCAATTAGGTAGCTGGTTGGTTCCACGGCATCTAAAACGTGGGCCAAAAGTGCCGTCGTACTCGTCTTACCGTGAGCCCCGGCAATTCCGATGCTGGTGTGGTTGGCCACCTCATTTTCAACTGCCTCTGGGTAAGACATGATCTTCAAGCCGAGCTCGTGGGCCCGCTTGATTTCAGGATGGTCATCGTCAAAGGCGTTCCCCTGGATGATCGTCATCCCCGGCTTGATGTTGTCCGGGTCAAAGGGGAGAATCTTAATGCCCGCTTTCAGCAGCGGCCCCTGGGTAAAAGTTTCCTTTTCGATATCGGAACCCAGCACCGTGTTCCCCTTGTCATGCATGATCCGGGCCAGTGATGCCATCCCGGTTCCCTTGATTCCAACAAAATAGTATGTTTGCTTTTCCATCAATCCAGTTTCCTTTCAGCTTTCATGCAGTTATTTAAAAGTCATTGAGGGACCAGTTTGTCTGGTCCCTCAATAAATAATATAGCATTCTAGTATTTTGGCAATAGCTTTCACAAAGAATTAACTATTTTGCCGGAAAGAAGGTGTTGGCCTTGGCAAAGTCAACCGCTTCCCCAACTGCTTGCCAGTCATCGGGGATGATCCACAGGCCCTTTTTGTCAGGAGCGTTCTTCAGCCGCAGTTCACGGAAGCCGCACAGCATTCCGTCACTTTCAACCCCCATCAGGGCCCCAGGCCAGATAATCTTGCCGTCTGGCATCATGGCACCAGGCCGGGCAACGACAACCTTGATCCCTTCCTTGACGTTTGGTGAGCCGCAGACGATCTGGACGGTCTGGTCATCACCGATCCGAGTCTGGGTAATCTTCAGGTGGTCGGACTTCGGGTGGTCTTCGAGCTTCTCAACATAGCCGACAACAAATTTCGGTGTCAGGTCGGCTGTCAGCTTTTGATCAAAGCCCGCCGCCGTCAGTTTTTGGTTCAATTTGGCCACCTGGTCCTCACTCAAGAAGACCTGACCGTTCTCATCCTTTAATTCCGGCAGGATGGAGCTGGCTGCTAAAAAGTTGTAGCCCAGCAGCTGACCCTTGTCATTGGTAATTTGGGCAATGTCATCATTAACCTTGGTCGTCTGGTCGCCGCCGTCGTCGGGTGCCGTGATGACAACCAGGATATCACCCATTTCGTTTGGGTTGTAACTTGAAATTAACATCAAATGTTCCTTTCCAATTTGAATTTGAAACCATCCAATTGCGGATGATCCTGTACTGTCATTTTATTTTACTTCAAATTGCGCAAAAAATCTTCCACTTGTTGCTTGGTTTTCCGGTCCTTGCTGACAAAACGACCGATTTCCTTGCCATCCTGGTAGGCAACAAAGCTCGGGATCCCAAAGATATTAAGATCCGCGGCCAGGTCAATATTCTCATCGCGGTCGACCTGGTAGAAGTGGTAATTGCTGAAATCCTGCTCAATGGCGGGCATGGCCGGCTTGATCGCCTGGCAGTCCGGACACCAGCCGGCGGTAAAGAAGAGGACGTAACGGCCGTCCCCTACCTTCTTCAGCAATTCATCCTCGCGCATTACCGGTAACTTTTCCATTTATCTCAACTCCCGTCTCGTTTTTTCATTATATCATCCCGAATTGTTCTTACAAAAAATAAGCACTAACACCGGCAATTTGTTTTTCGGCGCGCCGATATGGTAAAATAAGTGCGTCGTCTTAAATTACCCAATCTCCAAATAACTCAAGAAAGAAGTAATTTAATTATATGAACGATTCTAACAATACAGCTAACCCCTGGATAGTGCCGCTTACACTTGGTGCTTCCGGGCTTGCCGGTTTTATTGCGGGCAAGCTCTTCGGCAATCGGCCAATATCAGCGCGGCGGATCTTGCGGATGGTCCGCAACGATTTTGCCTGTGAAGGTCAGATTGCCGGAAGCTGGATCGACCACCGTCCGGTACCGTTCCAACGCTTTGCCGTTAAGACGAGTGCCTACCAGGGTGGCTTGACCCGCCGCGAAGATGATGAGCTGGTCAACTACGAGTTTAAGGCCGATGCCTACACTGGTAGTTTGCTGGAGCTCAAACGAATTGAAGATTAATTTGCTAACCAAAGAATGGCTGATGAGGATGTATTTTCTCGTCAGCCATTTTGTTTTTATTCAAAATGCGCAGTCAACTTGTAGATCGGCTGCCCCTTAGCCGCAAACTTCTGCTCGTACTCGGTTTCGACGTTGTGCTCGTTTTCCTCGCTATTGTGCAAGTCGAGCCAGACGCCATCAAAGTGCATCCCGTAGTTGTTCATGCTCTGCAGGGAAAACTCAAAGAAGCCCATGTTATCGGTCTTCAATTCGATGGCGCCCTGGTCCTTCAGGATATCCTGGTAGTTGGCCAGGAAGGTCTTGTAGGTCAGCCGCCGCTTGGCATGCCGTTTCTTCGGCCACGGATCGGAGAAGTTCAGGTACATCCGGTCGATTTCGTGGGGTTCGAAGAAGGTGTCGAGGTCTTCCCCGTCCCCACAGATCAGCTGCAGGTTGGACAGCGGCTCCTCGCTCAAGGCCTTCTTCAAAGCAATTGCGGCAACCGTCCGCTGAATCTCCAGTCCGATGAAGTTGCATTCCGGATGGGCCTTGGCCATGCCAATGATGAACTGCCCCTTTCCCATGCCGACTTCCAGATGGATT
>DWZB01000064.1 GCA_019118405.1 Candidatus Limosilactobacillus gallistercoris | reverse complement strand
TGAAGAATATGCGGATAATCTGGACTATGTTGACCAAGTGCTGATGGAAGGCTCCGCTAAGGCCAATGAAGTTGCCAACCAGACCCTGAAGGAAGTTCGGGATGCCATTGGGATCAACTACTTTGGCTAGTCATAATTGAAATATTGAGTTAGGACTGCTTCCGGTAATCATTTACTGCGGGCGGTCTTTCTTTAATGTAAGAAAAATTTTTCCTGCTGGACAGTTATTAGTGTTTCACGGCACGGAACATGGTAACATAAAGAGGATGTTTTCTAAGAAAAGATAAAATTGAAAAGCGGAGGTGAAAATAGTGGAAAACCTCGCGATTGTAGACCTCGGCTCTAACTCGGCCCGGATGGCGATCACCGAAATCGCTCCGGATGGCCGTTTTCGTGAAATCAAGCGGGTCAAGGAGAATACTCGCCTGTCAGAAGGCATGGGGCGGGAAAAGATGCTGCAAGAGGACGCCATGAACCGGACCATCGCCGCTCTGAAGCGCTTCAAGAAGATTTACGAGGGCATGCCCCATACGCAGGTGCGGGCAATTACGACGGCGGCGGTGCGGCAAGCCCGCAACCGGCAGGAGTTTCTCAACCGGGTTCAAAAGGAGGTCGGAATTCGGCTCCAGGTCCTCTCAGGAAAGAAGGAAGCCTACTACGACTACCTGGGCGTGATTCGGACGATGAAGTTAAACCACTGTTTGATTCTGGATGTCGGTGGTGCAAGCTGTGAACTGGTGCTGGTCCAACAGCGCCGGGCGCGGGACCTGATCTCAATCCCGGTTGGGGCGGTGACCCTGTCGGAGCAGTTCCACCTCAATGGCTATGTGCGGTCCGCTGATCTTTTCCGGGCCCAGGTAGCGATGAACGAACGGCTGACCAAGATTCCCTGGCTGCGGTATGCGACCCGGGTACCAATTGTTCTCTTGGGTGGTGCCAACCGGACACTGGCCCGGATGACCTGGTCCTACCACCACCGTCACCGGCGGCAGCGGTCCATCCATGGCTACCAGCTCTCGTCACGGGTGGTGTTTGCCACTTACCGGGAGTTGCTGAACCGGAACCTGGCTCAGCGCAAGCAGATGCCAGGATTGGAACCAGAACGAGCAGATATCATTGTCGGGGGGATGCTGCCCCTGGTCAGTCTGCTCCAGCGCAACAGTGATGGCCGGGTGATCTTCTCGGAGAGTGGTGTCCGGGAAGGAATCATTACCGAATACGTTAACCAAAGGAAGCGACCGCAATGAGTGATTGGCAACACGGTTTTTATAAGGCCGATCCCCAGGCGCGTCGCGAACGGCTGACCCAGGCCCTTCACTTACCTCAATCGGTGACGAAGGCCCTGGCTGACCACGCGTCGCCCCTGGGCAACGAGCTAGTGGAGAACTACCTGACGGATTACGGCCTGCCGGAAGGGGTGGGGTTGAACCTCACCGTCAATGGGCAGGAGTACGTTGTCCCAATGGTCGTGGAAGAACCCTCGGTGATCGCCGCAGCCAGTAATGGTGCCAAGCGGGTTCAGGCCAGCGGCGGCTTTACCGCTCCCAAACAGCACCGGGAGCTGGTCGGTCAGGTCGTCTTGACCGACGTGGCCGATGTGCCGGCGACGGTTGAGAAGCTGACGGCCCAGCGCGACCACCTGCTGGCCGTGGCCAATGCGGCCCACCCGTCGATGCAGCGCCGTGGCGGGGGTGCCCAGTCAATGACGGTCCGGACCCCCGGCGACTTCATCAGTATTGATCTGGGAATCAACGTCTGCCAGGCGATGGGGGCCAACAGCGTTAACACCATGGCCGAGGCGGTTGGCCGCGAGTTGACCGCCCAGGGCTATCACGTCTTGGTTGCCATCCTGAGCAACCTGGCGACGAACAGTCTGCAGACGGTCAGCTGTGATGTTGACTTTGCCAAGCTGGCTACCAAGGAACAATCCGGTGAACAGGTAGCCCAACAGATTGCCAAGCTCAGCGCCCTCGCCCAGGTGGACCCGTTCCGGGCAGCTACTCATAACAAGGGGATCATGAACGGGATTGACGCCGTGATGATTGCCAGCGGCAACGACTGGCGGGCAATCGAGAGTGGCGCCCATACCTACGCTGCCCGCAGTGGTCAATACCGCGGGCTCAGCACCTGGCAGGTTGTCGACGGTAAGCTGCATGGTGAAATGACCCTGCCCCTGCCGGTGGGGGTGGTCGGCGGTTCGATCGGTCTGAACCCAATGACGAAACTCAATTATCAGATTAGTAAGATTAAGACGGCTGAAGAACTAGCGGCAGTAACGGCGAGCCTTGGTCTGGCACAAAACCTGGCCGCCCTGCGCGCCCTGGCAACAACGGGGATCCAGGCTGGCCATATGAAGCTCCAGTACCGTTCGCTGGCGGTAAGCGTTGGTGCCAAGCCGACGGAGGTTCCGCTG
The DNA here is from genome assembly GCA_019118405.1 of Candidatus Limosilactobacillus gallistercoris. Taxonomy (GTDB): domain Bacteria; phylum Bacillota; class Bacilli; order Lactobacillales; family Lactobacillaceae; genus Limosilactobacillus; species Limosilactobacillus galli. Next base: position 10,100 of record DWZB01000064.1, on the reverse strand, counting down.
GTGGCGGCCCGGTTGGCTAAGTGTACCCACGTTGACCAGGAAACGGCCCGGCTGGTATTAGCTGAAATTAGAAAGGATCAATAATGAGCGAAGAAGAAATTAAGTTAAACGCGACAAACCAGGCCCTCCTGGATGAGATCAATTCCCTCTATCCGGATGGCACGGTCTTTGTCCAGTTTCACGGCAAGAAGTCCGGCTATGTCCGGCACGATCAAGCCACCCAGAAGACCCTGCCCGGCGGCCTCTTCATCATTGTGACCGACCTGACAGAGCCTAACTACACGGCTTCTCACGAGCTGCTCCACCTGTTGATGCTGCTCAAGGGCTTCCCGCAGATCTTCTTCCAGTTGTCGCTCGGGGACAAGGAACTCGATGAACAGATGATGATCATGTCCACGGACCTTTACAACGTGGCGGTTCACCGGGTGGTGGTGGCCGAACAACGGAAGCACGGCCTGATCAATGACCAGATCGAAGAGGAATACTGGAAGGGGGTTGAACACACCCTGACCAAGGAGGGGGCCAAGGATGATGACGAGCGGACCCTGCGCCTGCTGACGATCCTCGATGCCCTGGTCTTCTATGGGGACCACTTTGACAAGTTTGCCGACCGCTTTAAGGAAAACTATCCAGAAGCCCTGGCGGCAGCCCAGAAGATCTATGACGAGATCACGGCCAAGCCAATCAAGTCGCCATTTGACATGCGGCGGACGATCATCAAGGTCTACTCCCTGTTTGATGAACAGATGCAGCAGTGGGGACTGCCAGCACTGCACAACAACGAATACACGACGGTTTCACCCGTGCTGAGTGAACGGCAGCTGCGGCTGGAGATGCGCCAGGTCTTCGAGATCTTCCATTCCGACATGAAGGAGCGGGGGACGACTAAGCGGGCCTACGTTGGCTTGCGGCGGAGCGACCGCCAGAACTCCTTCACCATTGAAGCACCGCAGTCCAATGCGCCAGAGTACTTCAAGCGGGTTTACGACATGCCCGTGAAGAAGTTCCTGGAAGAACACAGCGTGCCATACATTGTAAGGAAGTGAGTCTATGAACGCGCAAATTCAGCAATTATTTGATAATGCCAAGCGGATCGTCTTCCTGACCGGGGCCGGGGTTTCCACGGCCTCAGGGATTCCAGACTTTCGCTCGGCTAATGGGCTCTACACCCAGGACAAGAACGCTGAGTACTACCTGAGTCACCGCTACTTCAGCAGTGATCCGGAGGGCTTCTACGAATTCTGCAAGAAGAACCTCTACTTCCCAGATGCTAAGCCGAACGTGATCCACAAGAAGCAGGCGGCCCTGACCAACCAGGACCGGGCGACGGTGATCACGCAAAACATTGATAACCTCTATGAGGAGGCGGGGGCGACCCACCTGATCGACTTCCACGGGAACCTCTACCACGTCTACTGTGAGAAGTGCGGTGAGACGGTGCCGGTAGCCGATTACCTGAAGAGCCGGCTCCATGCCAAGGACGGCGGCTCCCTGCGGCCCGACATTGTCCTCTATGATGAAGGAATCAAGCAGGACGACATCATGAATTCCGTCCGGGCCATGCAGTCTGCCGACCTGGTCGTGATCGTGGGAACCTCGATGAAGGTCTACCCGTTTGCCGGACTGCTGGAGTACCGGAACCCGAATGCTCAGGTTCTGGCGATCAACCAGCAGAAACTGAACCTGCCATGCGAGTTCACGATGGTGCAGACGGACGCTACCAAGTTCTTCGATGAGCTGCAGGTTTAACATTTTTTAACGCATAATAAAAAGCGGATCAGTGATGATCCGCTTTTTTGTATTCTCGGTTAATGATTAGTTGTGGGCGTTAAATTCCTTCTGGGCACCGGGCAGCTTGAAGGTGTTCTCGTATAGGTACTTGTTGGTCAGCTTTTCCAGGTAGCCATCGTCGTGGAGCTTCTGGAGTTCTTTGTTCATGGCCTGGGTCAGCTTCTTGTTAGCCGGGCTCTTGTGAAGGAGGAAGTAGGAGCTCTCCAGACCGATCGACTTGGAGGCGGTCAGGTTCTTGCCAGCAGGAGTCGTTTGAACAGACTTGTAGGCGGCGTAAGGGTAAACAGCCACGTCGTACTTGCCAGAGGCAACCTGCTTTAAGGCATCCCCAGTCGTCTGGTCACCGATTCCCTTGAGGTTGAGCTTGTTGTTCGGGTGTTGCTGGTTGTAGTTTTCCAGCAGGCTGTAACGCGCATCGCTGGTGGATACCGGCACCACGGTCAGCTTCTTCTTGGCGACTTCGGAGAGGGAGTTAGCCTTCTTGCCGTTTTTCCGTTCTACTAGGCGGAGGTCATCCAGCCCATTGGCCCGGGTGTGGTAGTAGTTGTTGAACCGTTGCTTGTTGTACCAGAAGTTGGACATGGCGACGTCGTACTTGCCAGACTGCAGACCGGCGAAGACCGCGTTCTGAGAGGTGAAGGTTGTCTTGAACTTGTATTGCGGCAAGTCGCGGTCAATCCGCTTGATCAGGGCACCGTAGTAACCGCTGGCCCCGTGGTCGGTGTTGATGATGTATGGTGAATTACCGTTGGGAGCGGCGACGGTGACCGTCGTGGCAGCAGAGGCAGAACCAGTTGTGGCGGACAGACCCAGAATGGCCAGACCAGCCAGGGCCGCACGGGTAACTAAATGTGATAACTTCATGATGATTGTTCTCCTTTATGTTTTAGGTGATTACTTGTTAAATTCAGCGTTGTAGGCCTTCTTGGCGCCAGGGAAGGCGAAGGTATTTTCGTGGATGTACTTCTTGGTCAGGTGTTCGAGGTAGCCGTCCTTGTACAGGTGGTCGATTTCCTTGTTCAGATCCTTAGTCAGTTGCTTGTTCTGGGCGTTCTTGTGAACCAACAGGTAGGCACTCTTCAAGTAGATGGACTTGGAGACGGCCAGCTTCTTACCGTTCTTGGTATTTTGCACCTCACGGAAGGCAGCGTATGGGTACATCGTCACGTCGTACTTGCCAGAAGCAACCTGCCCGAGGGCATCAGCCGTGGACTGGTCACCGAATGGCTTCAAGTCCACTTTTGGGCTGTGGGTGTCGTTGTAGGTCTTGACGACGGAGTAGAGGGCGTCGTCAGTAGCCAGCGGGACCATTGACATCTTATGCTCGGCGACCGGCTTCAGGGAGGTGGCGTCCTTCAGGTACTTGGCCTGTGGACTGTTCTTGCGGTAGATAATTCGGACGTCATCCAAACTCGTGGCCCGGGTGTGGTAGTAGTTGCTGAACCGCTGCTTGTTGTACCAGGAGTTGTTCAAGGCCACGTCGTACTTCCCAGACTGCAGACCCGAGAAGACCGCGTTTTGGGAGGTGAAGGTCGTCTTGAACTTATACTGCGGCAGGTCGCGGTCGATGCGCTTGATTAAATCACCGTAGTAGCCGGCCGGACCATGGTCGGTGTTGACGATAAATTCGTGGTTGCCGTTCGGGGCGGCCACATTGACCGTGGTGGTTTTAGCGGCATGGGCGGTTACTGGGGTAGCGAGGGCGCTGGCAGCCAGACCGATAATAGTCAGTGACGTTATAATCTTGGATAATTTCATTATTATTTCTCTTCCCTCTTATTGAATATTAGTTAATAGCATAACGACGACGGAGACGGTCTTCGATCAGTTGGAAGATCTTGGCGAAAATCCAGCAGATGACGATATAGATGACAAGCGCGTCGGTGTAAGTCTCAAGGTACTTGAACCCGATCGATGAGACGATGTTGGCCTGTCCCATAATTTCAACCAGGCCGATGTTGTAGATCAGCGCGGTATCCTTGATCAGGTCCAGGAAGATGTTGGTAAAGTTGGGAATCAGGTTGGTGATCAGTTGCGGGACTACGATCTGGGTCATGGTTCGAAATGGCGTCATCCCAACGGCCAACCCTGCTTCATACTGGCGGTAGTCCACTGAATGGTAGGCAGACCGGATGCTCTCCGAAAGGTTGGCCATCGCGTTGAGCCCGTATGCTGAGAAGGCGATGACGATGGCGGGCAGACCATCCGGGTTGGTACTCCAGCCCCAGCTGCGCATCAGAACCAATAGCTGCGGCAGTCCGTAATAGACCACATAGAGTTGGACCAGGATCGGGGTTCCCCGAATGAAGGACACCAGGACCGCCAACACCTGGGATAGGACGGGAATCTTCTTCTCCCGGGCTATGGCGACCAGGATGGCGAGGATCAGGCCGACCAGAGTTGCCACCACCGCCACCAGGAGGGTGAGGGGCGCAGCCGATAGGATCTGACCGAATGACTCGCGGGCAAAGTTTAAGTCAAACACGTGTATTTCCTCCTTTCAATTAGGCGCGGATAGCGGCAAAACGTTTTCTGATCAACCGGAAGATCCCCTCGATGATCAGGACAATGACCCAGTAGGCTAGCGCCAGGAGGATGAAAATCCGGAGCTGGTGAATTCCGGCCGTCTGGTTGGAAAGGTTCGAGGCCTCGTTGTAGAGGTCATAGAGCCCCAGGACGTAGACCAGTGAGGTAGCCTTGACCAGCCCAATAACCAGGTTCTCAATATTAGGCAGGGCGATCATGGCTGCCTGGGGGATCAGGATCTGCCAGAAGGTGGTACGGTCGGGCAACCCGATTGACCGGGCCGCCTCCAATTGGCCGGGGTCAACGGACAGGTAGGCACTCCGGAAGGCCTCTGACAGGTAGGCGCTCCAGCCCAGCGACAGGCCCAGCACCCCGAAGGTCAGCCGCGTCCAGCCATCGATGTTGATCCCGATGGCTTTCAGCAGGACTGGCAGCCCGTAGTAGGCCAGAAGGAGCATCAGCAGTGGCGGCGTTCCCCGGATCAGGCCGAGGTAGAGGTGGGCGATCCCGGTGGCTGCCCGGTTCTTCCGCAGGTCCAGCCAGGTCAGAAAAAGCCCCAGGACTGTTGCGAAGATGAAGGAGAGCACTAGCAGGTAGAGGGTGTTGGGCAACCCCCGCAGGATCACACTCAATATTTTAGTGTTGCTCAATGGTGGTCGCCTCCCTTAGTTAGCGTCGCTTAGGGCGGTTAGGAACTGCGCGGTCCGCTTGTTCTGCGGGTGGTCGAACAGTTCCTGCGGTGTCCCCTCCTCGACGATCTTGCCCTCATCGAATAAGACGATCCGATCGGCCACCTGTCGGGCGAAACCGAGCTGGTGGGTGACGATGATCATCGTCTGGCCGGCCTCGGCGAGCTTGCGCATGTCGCCAAGCACGGCGCCGACCAGTTCGGGGTCGAGGGCCGAAGTTGGTTCATCAAAGAGAATGATCTCCGGATTCAGCACCGTTGCCCGGGCAATCCCGATCCGCTGCTGCTGACCACCGGAGAGCTGGGATGGGTAGAGCTGAGCCTGCTTGCTGAGGCCCAGGCTGGCCAGTTCCTTGCTGGCGATGTCGTTAGCGTTATCCTTAGCCATCCCCTGGGCATAGATCAGACCCTCGGCGATGTTCTGCAGGGCCGTCTTGTTCTTGAAGAGGTTGTAGTTCTGGAAGACCATCGCAGAGTGGCGCCGGACCCACTGCACGTCTTTTTTTTCGGGCTTGGCCAGGTCGATCTGGTGGCCGGAGAAGTCCATCGAACCCTGGTCAGCGTGCTCCAGGAAGTTGAGGTTGCGCAGGAAGGTGGTTTTCCCCGACCCGGACGGACCGATCATGACGACGATCTCGCCCTTTTCGATCTGGAAGTCAATCCCCTTGAGGATCTCCCGGTCATTGAATGATTTATGCAAGTCTTTAACCGTTAGTAGCAAGTTCTTTCCTCCTTAATTGTGTGCGGCTTCGATGGCCCAACGCAGGTGGTCGTAGTCAATATCACGTGGAACCGTGCAGTCGGCACCGAGCAGGACGCCCTGGTTGCCGGTCTCAGCGATCAGCGCGTGGACCTTGTCTTGGATCTGCTGCTTGGTGCCGGAATAGAGGATCCCCTTGGTACTGTTGTCCAGGCCGCCCATTACCGGCCGGTCGCCGAAAAGCTTCTTGCCGGCGGCCAGGGAGTAGCCATCGGTTTCGGTCGCCCAGTTGATTACCTGCAGCGGGTAGTTGACGAACCAATCCAGGTGGTTGTCGGCGCCGTCAAAACCGCAGATATGCAGGATGTTAAGCGGGGAGACGGCGTTGATAGCGTTCTGAACGTCGATATCGGTCGGCTCCATTACCTCTTCGAAGAACTTCGGGGTGCTGGTGCGTTCATCCTGGATCTCTTGGGTGCTGTAGTAGATCCCGTCGATGCTGGTGGTCATCAGGGCCTTGGCAACCTTCTTCTGGTCATCACTGATCACTTTCAGGACGTGGAGAACCAGCTGGGGATCTTCTTCGTACATGTCGGCGAAGCGCTTGTCGGCCAGTAGCAGTGGTTCCTGGTAGTGTTCAATCAACGCCCACTTCAGAAGAAACAGTGGTGAGAACATGGTGACAAACGTTGGCCGGTCACCGGCGAGCTGCTTTTGCTTTTCGGCCAGGGCTACCTGACCAGTCAGCCAGGGATCATCATTTGCGATTGGTCGTAAGTTATGGAGGTCGGTGATATTCTTGGGATCGTTAACGCCATGGAAGGGGTAGGGGAAGTAGCCATCAAGCATCGTCTTGGCGAAATCCACGTCAACGGCCTGGTAGTAGTCACGGTGGCCGTTCAGGTTGGTTGTCAGGACGCTGGAGGTAGTGGCGGCGTTGGTAAACTCGTTATCGGCGAAGTGACGCCAAAACGATGCAGGAACCTGGTCAACGGTTTCGTTATGTAATGCTTTTAGGACTGTTTCACGACTTAAACTCATAAATAATCACTCTTTCTAATTGAATACAAAAAACGCCACCGATCAATGACATGATCGGTGGCGTTTACCTACTTTAAGCGGGTTTTCGTGAGATTAAAAAGTCAACCTCAAAGAAAACGGCCAGCTGAACTCATGTCAGTTTGTCCGAATGTACTTGAAGGTTGACAACACATTGCAGATTTAATGAATGACATGGGTTCGGCTCCTTTCGAAATTGATACTTGTATTCTAGAATACTGTGTCGACGTTTGTCAACATAATTTCACTGATTTTTTGTTAGCTAAATTGAAAAGCCCCGCAGGTTGCGGAGCCGTGGGCGTTTGATTATTTAGTTATTCGAAGAAGACGACCTTACCATCCACCTTGAATGGCAATGCCACTGAACCTTTCGAGTGGCCGTCCTTCTTAAAGTTACGGGTAACGTTACGAATTGCATTAGTGTTTAGTAGCATTATGATCGCCCCTTTCTTTATTGTTCAACTGTAAAATAACATGTTTATTGAGACATTTACAGTTAAAAATGCCAGTCTAAGAAAGTCTCTCATTATTGTTCAGCCAAATTTTGCATAATCTGCGTGAGTGTACCGGGGAAACTGCATAAAAGCCGTCATTTAGGCCCTCGTGGCCGGTCTACTGATGAATATAGATTTATTTTGCTGAGAATAAGAATTTGCTAAGCAGGTCAATGAGACTTTTCTTCTTTATCAATTGCAATGTTATCGGTCAGCCCTTAGGATAGAAACGAATATGGAGGGGATTAATCATGAAGATAACCATTGGCCTGACCACCTGGACCGAGCACCCGGCCCTGATCAATAACGAACAACGGCCTGTCACCCTAAATGAATACGCCCAGTACCTGCCGACGGTGGAAGTGGATACCTTCTTCTACGCCCTTCCCCAGGTGACCACCATTCAGAACTGGCTGGCTGAGGTGCCAGAGGCATTCCAGTTTATTGTGAAGGCCCACCGGGGGATGACTCTTCACGAACGAGGGCAAGAAAAGGGGGAGCTCGAGCAGCTCTTCAACCGTTATTGTAAGACGGTGGCGCCCCTCGTGGCAGCTGGTCAACTCAAAACGGTCCTCTTCCAATTTCCACCCTATTTTGATGCCTCACCCCAGGATATCGAATACCTCCGTCTGGTCCGGCTCTGGATGGGGAACCTGCCGATCGCCATTGAGCTGCGCAACCAGACCTGGTACCGGCCGGGCACTCTGAAGTCCCTGTTGGCCTTCTGCCGGGAACTTCACTTCACCCTGGTCGCGGCCGATGAACCCCACGGTACCGTCACCTCGGTTCCCTTTGTGCTGGCGACGACCAATCCGGACTTGGTGATGATGCGCCTGCACGGGCAGAACACGGAAGGCTGGATCAACCAGGGGAAGAGCTGGCGCAAGACCCGGACCCTGTATAAGTATTCTCCAGCCGAACTGCAAGCTTTCTGCGACCAGATCAACCAGTTGACGCCACAGCCCAAGGAACTCTGCGTGATCTTCAACAACAACTCAGGAAAAGACGCCGCCCCGAATGCCCTCCAGCTGCAGAAGATGCTCGACATTCACTTCACCGGCCTGGCGCCGCGCTCACCTGAACAGATCGACCTGTTTTAGCCTGTCTCTGGGCGGCTAATATGCTATACTAAACTGTAAAACTAATCTTAGAAATTCATTAGAGAGAGGGGCCTCATATGGCAACTGAAAAACCGACTTATTACATTACAACACCAATTTACTATCCATCTGGTAAGCTCCACATTGGTAATTCTTACACTACCATTGCTTGTGATGCGGAAGCTCGTTTCAAACGGCTGAGCGGCTATGACGTATTCTTCTTAACCGGGACTGATGAGCACGGTCTGAAGATTGAACAGAAGGCGGATAAGCTCGGCATGCAGCCACAGGAATACGTTGATCAAATGGCCGCCGGGATCAAGAAGCTGTGGAAGACACTGAAGATCACCAACGACAAGTTTATCCGGACGACTGATGACTACCACGAAAAGGCTGTCCAGAAGATCTTCCAAAAGTTCGTCGACCAGGGCGACATCTACAAGGGTGAATACACCGGTTGGTACTCCGTGGACGATGAGGAATACTTCACTGAGAGTCAGCTGGCTGAGGTTTACCGTGACGATAACGGCAAGGTGATCGGCGGAAAGGCCCCATCTGGCCATGAGGTCCAGCTGGTCAAGGAAGAATCCTACTTCTTCAAGATGAGCAAGTACGCGGACTGGCTGATGGACTACTACAAGGAACACCCGGACTTCATCGAACCGCACACCCGGATGAACGAAATGGTCAATAACTTCTTGAAGCCGGGCCTGGAAGACCTCGCCGTTACCCGGACCTCCTTCAACTGGGGGGTCAAGGTACCAAACGATCCTAAGCACGTGGTTTACGTCTGGATCGACGCCCTGTCCAACTATATTACGGCCCTCGGTTACGGCAGTGATGATGACAGTCTTTTCAAGAAGTTCTGGCCAGCCGATGTCCACATGGTTGGTAAGGAAATCGTTCGTTTCCACACCATCTACTGGCCAATCATGCTTCACGCCCTCGGCTTGCCGCTGCCAAAGCACATCATCGGCCACGGCTGGCTGACGATGAAGGACGGCAAGATGTCCAAGTCTAAGGGGAACGTGATCTACCCAGAGACCTTAGTTGACCGCTACGGCCTCGATGCCACCCGTTACTACCTGTTGCGGGCAATGCCATTTGGCAACGATGGGGTCTTCAGCCCAGAAGACTTTGTCGACAAGGTTAACTATGATCTGGCCAACGACTTAGGGAACCTTCTGAACCGGACTGTGGCCATGATCAATAAGTACCAGGACGGCAAGCTGGTGGCTGAAAACGATGCGACAACCCCATACGATGCTGACTTAGAGCAGACCGCGGCCGATGTGATTGATGAATACAAGGACCTGATGGACAAGACCCACTTTGCCGATGCCCTGGCTGCCATCTGGAAGCTTGTTTCCCGGGCCAACAAGTACATCGACGAAACGGAACCATGGGTATTGGCCAAGGACGACAGCAAGAAGGAAGAGCTCTCTGACGTGATGACCCACCTGGCCAAGAGTTTGCGGGTAATCGCGGCCCTCTTGCAACCGGTAATGCCGGACGCCCCAAAGGAGATCTGCCGTCAACTGGGCCTTTCAGAAGACCCAATCACCCTGACTAACCTGAGTTTCAACGACTTCCCAGCAGAAGCTCAGGTGGTCAAGAAGGGGACACCAATCTTCCCACGGCGCGATGTCAAGGAAGAGGTTGAATTCATCAAGAGTAAGATGACAACGAACGAAAAGAAGAAAGGTCGGAAAGCAATGGAAGAAGCAAAGCAAAAGGCTCAA
>DWZB01000063.1 GCA_019118405.1 Candidatus Limosilactobacillus gallistercoris | reverse complement strand
GCGTTGATCTTAACCCCGTTGATCCGGCCTTCGTCATCTTGAAACAGGCTCGTAACCTTGGTGTCGTTGAATACCGGAATGTCTTCCTTAGCAACAACGTCCAACAGGCTCTTAACCAGAAAGCCGCCAATTGGGGCCATGCTTGCTGGCCGGTGAGTCCGCTTCTTGGACATCCCACCAGTAACAGTGATGTCATCGAGCTTAATCCCGTGGTCAGCCAGCCAGTCAATCGCTGGGGCAGTGTGGTAGACGAAGTAGCCCAGCATGTCCTTATCGTTCAGCCGGCCACCGTCCTTGTAAGTTTCGCGGTAGAAGTCAGCTACGTTATCAATTACCCCATGCTTCAATTGCACGTTGGTCTCAGCGGCGTTCATCCCTGAGGAAGCCCGATTAGTGTTTCCACCTAACTCTTCTTCCTTTTCAAATACAGCCACCTTTAACCCCAATTCATGGGCTTGGATGGCAGCGGACAGACCGGTACCGCCAGAACCGATGATGACAGCATCGTAACTGTCTTCCAGCTTACTTACGGATAATGGTTGAAATTTTTCTGCCATTATAATGTGCTCCTTTTCGTTTGCTTAACCAGGCAAAGAGGCAGCCGATATGCGCCTGCTCCCGATTACCATTTAATTACTTGTCCTTGCGATCAGCGTTAGTCATCTTCAGCATGTCCATCCACTCATCGTATTGTTCTTCAGTGACCTTACCAGACTTAAGAGCAGCTTCCTTCAGCGTGCTGCCAGCCTTATCTGCGGCTTGCGCAATCTTGGCGCTGTCGTGGTAACCAATGTGTGGTGACAATGCCGTAACTGTCATCAGGGAGTTGTCAACCAGTTCTGCCATCCGCTTTTCGTTGACGGTCAGACCCTTGACGCAACGGTCAGTGAAGCCGGTGATCGTCCCCGTCAGCAGGTCGGCCGATTCAAGGAAGGCGTCGATCATGACTGGCTTATAAACGTTCATTTCGAAGTTACCTTGGGATGATGCCATCGTAACGACAGTATCGTTACCGAAGACCCGCAGGGCAGCCATCGTAACGGCTTCTGCTTGGGTTGGGTTAACCTTACCAGGCATGATGGAAGAACCAGGTTCGTTAGCCGGAATGTTCAATTCATCGTAACCAGCCCGCGGACCAGAAGCGAGGAACCGGATGTCCTGGGCAATCTTGAACATATCAGCGGCCAAGGTCTTTAAAGCCCCGTGGACAACGTTTAAGCCGGAGTGGTTAGCCAGGCCGTAGAACTTGTTGCTCTTGGCAGTCAGGTTCAGGCCGTAAACTTCAGAAAGCTTTTCGGCAATTTTTTCTGGCATACCCTCAGCGGCGTTCAGACCAGTACCAACGGCAGTTCCACCGATAGCCAGTTCGTTCAGCGTTGGTTCAAGCGTCTTGATGTAGTTCAGGTCGTGCTCTAAGGCCGCAACGTAGCCAGATACTTCTTGGCCGAACGTCAATGGAACAGCATCTTGCAGGTGGGTCCGGCCGACCTTAACCGTCTTCCAGTACTTGTCCTGCTTGATCTTCAATTCATCAATCAGGTGTTGAACAGCCGGCTTCAGCTTGTTAACAGCTTCCAAAGCAACCACGTTCATGGCTGTTGGGAAGGTATCGTTAGAACTTTGCCCCTTGTTAACATCGTCGTTTGGCAGAATTTCAATGTCCGGGTTGATCTGGTGAGCCTTGTGAGCAACTACTTCGTTAGTGTTCATGTTGGTTTGCGTACCAGAACCGGTTTGGTAAACCTTCAGTGGGAAGTCCTTACGCAGGTCTTCGTCGCTTAAGGCTAGCAGTTCGTCGATGGCCTTAACAATCAGGTTACCCTTTTCATCAGAGATGGCCTTCGTTTCCATGTTGGCTTGGGCGGCGGCCTTCTTGATGTTCAGCAGCGCCCGGATAATTGCTAATGGCATGTATTGGCCAGTTGGGAAGTTGTTGCGACTACGTTCAGTCTGGGGACCCCACAGTGCATCAGCAGGAATCTTAACGGGACCTAACGTGTCTTCTTCAGTACGGTATTCTGTCATTTCTTGACGCCTCCAATGATGTAATCAAAAGTTGCTTTGTTTGTGAAATGTTACACATCATTTACACCACTATCCTAACCCGACAGGCTCAGCATAGTCAAACCTTTAGCATTCCATAAATTTCACTTATATCGAGCGGAATGCAAGCCGTTGTAAAGGCGTTTTCATTTCATTAACGAAATTTTTTCACAAACCGTTGAATAAAAAAATCTCAAGAATTTATTAAATTGGATCCTTGAGATTTAGCGATTTTAAGATCAGAATCACAAACTTTTTAGACTAATTTGCTGATTTTTGCCTAGTCAGTAGGCCCTTAATAGATTAGTACTTTGGTTCCCACTTGGCATCGGCAACAGCCTTTTTAGCGTCAGTCATCGTCGTCAGTCCTTGGTCAATGGCTGATTGAGCGACCCGTTGTGCTACCCGCTGAGAGAATTCAGCCAGCTTGGAAACCGGCGGCAGGACAGCGGCCCCCGGCTGGTCCGGATCAACCAAGCCGCTCAGAGCGTGGGCAGCGGCGGCCAGCATGTTGTCGTTCAATTGCTTGGCCTGAACAGCCAGGGCCCCGAAGCCGACCCCAGGGTAGATCAGGGCGTTGTTGGCCTGCCCGATCTGGTAGGTCACTCCCTGGTAGGTAATGTCAGCAACCGGAATTCCCGTTGCGACCAGGGCCCGGCCGTTGGTCCACTTCAGCAGGTCAGCGGCCTTGGCCTCCGCCAGCTTGGTTGGGTTGGACAGTGGGAAGATCACCGGCCGGTCAGTGTGGGCCGCCATCTCCTTAACGACGGCTTCGTCAAAGGTCCCCGGCTGGGTGGAAGTCCCGATCATCACGGTTGGGTGAACGGCCTTAACCACCGCCAGCAGGTTGGTCAGTTCGTCCGCATTGGCAAATTCGCTCCGCTGGCGGGTGAATGGCTTCTGCTTTTCGGTCAGACCCTCAGTATCGTCGAAGAGCAGGCCCTGCTTGTCGACCAGGTAGAAGTGCTTCTTGGCTTCTTCGGGAGTCAGGCCCTGGCGAACCAATTCGTCATAGAGCATCTTGGCGATCCCCATGCCGGCAGTTCCGGCACCAAAGGTCAGGAAAGTATGGTCGGTCAGCTTTTCCTTGGAGATGTTCATGGCACCCAATACCCCTGCCAGGGCGATGATTCCCGTTCCCTGGATATCATCGTTGAAGGTCAGGATCTTGTCCTGGTACTTGTCGAGGATTCGGGCTGCGGTTCCCCGGCCAAAGTCTTCAAAGTGCAACAGGCTCTTCGGGTAGAGCTTTTCCACTTCATCCACAAAGCGATCGATAAAGTCAAAGTATTCCTGGCCGGTGATCCGCTGGTGACGTTCCCCGAGGTAGTTCGGGTCATCCAGCAGCTTGGGGTTATCCGTCCCGGCATCGATGGAAACTGGGAGGACCTGGGCTGGGTTAATCCCGGCTGCCGCCGTGTAGACCATCAGCTTCCCAACGGCGATGTCGACCCCGTCAACACCCCAGTCACCGATCCCGAGGATTCCCTGGGCGTCAGTGACCACGATCAGGCGGATGTCCCGGTCACCGCTAACGTTGGCTAGACTCTTCTTGATCCGCTCCGGGTGCTTGACGGAGAGGTAAACGGCATCCTGGGGCCGTTGGTAGCGTTCGTTGTAGTTTTCGATTGATTCGGCAATCACTGGATCATACACGATCGGCATGAATTCCGTGATGTGTTGACCCATCAGGTAGAAGAATAGGGTCCGGTTAGTGTTAAAAACCTCCATCAAGAAGTGGCGCTTCTCGATGTTGCTGATCTTGGTTTCAAAGAGGGCGTAGGTTTCGGCTGCCTGCTCTTCGATCGTCTTGACGCGTGGCGGGAGTACTCCTGTCAATCCCAGCCATTCCCGTTCTTCCTGGGTAAATGCGGTCCCCTTGTTCTTGAAGGGATCATTTAAGATTGCCATTGCCTTATTCATTAATAATCGTCTTCCTTTTCTGTTTGATCTTCCCCATCATAGTGAGCGGATTATGATATAGTCAAATTCATGCTATGATATAAATAAACTTGATGTGCAACGGTCAAATTACTGATATGAAGGAATTCAAATGAAGATTAAAGATTTAGAATATTACCAGCAGCTGATAAAAGATCAAAATTTTTCCAAGGTGGCCCAGCAATTCGGGGTCAGCCAGCCCACCATCACCATGGCCATTCAACGGCTGGAGCAGGATTTCAACACCACCTTTTTTGTCCGTGACCATGTTCACCGGGAGCTGCACGTCACCGCCACCGGTCAGCAGTTCGCCAACCACGTCGACCTGATCCTAAATGAGCTCCAGGTCGCCAAGAAGGAGATCGAACGGGCCAACGCCACCAAGATCCGCTTCGGCCTGCCGCCCATCATCGGCAACTACTACTTCCCGCCGCTGACGCCCCGCCTGATGCGCCACCAATTGATGCCCGATCTGGAAACCTACGAGCATGGCTCCCGGGAACTATTGAAGATGCTCCAGCACGGTGATCTCGACATGGCCCTCCTCGGCTCGCTGGCCCCGCTCAAGGAGACGCGGCTGAAGGCCCAGGAGCTAGCCCGCTTCCCCTTCCAGGTCATCGTCGGCACCAATCATCCCCTGACCAAACAGCGAACAGTGGATTTTGCGAGCTTGAAAGGTGAACAGTTTATCATCCCCGATACCGAGTTCTTCCACGACCAGGCCTTTAAGCAGATGTGTCGCCGGGCCCACTTCCGGCCGCACATCCTCTACCGCACCGCCGACATCCACGTCATTAAGGCGATGGTCAGCGAGAACCTCGGGATCACCTTCCTGACGAGTCTCGCCGTGGAAAAGGGGGATAACGTCAAACAGGTCGCCATCAGCGGTCCCGACCAGCCGATTTTCCACCTCTCCGTGGCCATGCGCGAAACCGAGGAACTGACGCCCCGCAAGCAAGAGTTGTGGGACCTGCTCACTAATAATCACTAACACTAGATATAATAAAAGCCGCCGCAAGTTTTCCCCTGCGGCGGCTTAATTTGTTAATAACTATTCAATTATGACCTTTTCCATCACAACGTTATCCTTCGGCTTATCCATCTGGTCGCGTTCGACCTTGCTGATGGCCTGAACAACGTCCATTCCCTTGATCACCTGGCCAAAGACGGTGTGGCGATGGTCAAGCCATGGGGTCCCGCCGTTCTCCTTGTAGCGGTCAATCACTTCCTGTGGATAACCGACCATCTTCATCTGGTCGATCATGTTGGCTGGAACATGCTCGTTAGAAACGATGAAGAACTGACTGCCGTTGGTGTTGGGACCGGCATTGGCCATTGAGAGGGCCCCGTTGAAGTTGAACAACTGCTCAGAGAATTCGTCCTCAAACGGGTGACCGTAGATACTCTCACCGCCACGGCCGGTTCCAGTTGGGTCGCCGCCCTGAATCATGAAGTCCGGAATAACCCGGTGGAAGGTTACGCCATCGTAGTACCCCTTCTTTACCAACTCAACGAAGTTCTTGACCGTCTTGGTAGCCAGCTTTTCGAAGAGCTGAACCTCGATCGTTCCCAGGTTGGTCTTAATGATCGCTTTTGGTCCCTGCGCCTTCGACAGGTCTAATTGTGGATAATCCATTTTCTTCCCTCATTTCAATTGTGATGCCTTCTAGTATATCATCAGCTATTCATCATGGCTAATCCGCAGCACGCAGGCACCCTTGATATCACCGTGCTTGACATACTTCAACGCCTCGTCGGCCTTTTCAAACGGGTATTCGTGAACCTCGGGACGGATATTCAGCCGGTCGGCCAGGGTCAAGAACTCCTCGCCATCGCGCCGGGTGTTGCTCTCCACGCTGGTAATGGTTTTCTCGTGGAAGAGGTGCTTCTGATAATTCAAAGCGGGAACATCCGTCATATGAATTCCGGCCAGGGCCAGGGTCCCACCTGGAACCAAGCTGGCCATCGCTGGCAGCACAATGTCACCAACTGGGGCAAAGATGATTGAGGAATCCAACGGCACGTCAGAAAGATCATAGGCGCCATGGGCTGAGGCACAACCGAGCTGGAGGGCAAACTTCCGGGCATCGGCACCCCGGGTGAAGACGTGCACTTCGATCCCCTGGGCCATGGCGATCTGGGCCGTGATGTGGGCAGAACCGCCGAAGCCATACAGGCCGAGCCGTCCGCCCGCCGGAACGTTGGCTCGTTCAAAGGCCCGGTAGCCGATGATCCCGGCACAGAGCAACGGAGCGGCCTCCAGGGAGTCAAACTTCTCGGGAATCCGGTAAGCAAAGCCCTCCGGTACCGTTACGTACTCGGCATATCCGCCGTCGTGGTCCCAACCAGTGTAGACGGAATGAGGGCAGAGGTTTTCGTGGCCGGACCGGCAGAACTTGCAGACTCCGCAGGCGTGGCGGAACCACGGAATCCCGATCCGCTCGCCCAGGCTGAAGCGTTGGGTCTCAGGTCCCTGGGCAACCACCTTGCCGACAATCTCGTGCCCCGGGGTGACGTGTTCCTTGTGGAAGGGCAGGTCCCCCTCGGTGACGTGGAGGTCAGTATGGCAGACTCCACAGGTCAGAACCTTGACCAGGACCTCACCCCGACCAGGTGTTGGCACCGGCTTTTCCACCATCTTGAGCGGTGCCCGGTCGCCATCGATCGGCCCTGGGGTGGTAACCTCCCAGGCCCGCATTGTCTTCGGTAAATCATCAATTTGCGTTTCCATGTCTATCAGCCTCACTTCATTGAACTTACAGCTTCATTGTAACCCTTTTCGCGAATTTGTGAAGAAAACGACATTTAACTAACGGTAGTGCTTTTTGAGCTGGTCGGTCCGCTTCAACCAGGCCGCTTGCTCCCCACTAATGCTGAGCGGCCGGTCAACGGTCGGATCGTCCTTGGCAACCTCAGCCAGGCCGGTTGTCCCGCCGATATCGTCAATAATTCCACGGCCGCTGCCGGCAAGCAGCTTGGCCGGGCCCGCCGTCCGCAAGCGGGGTTCGGCGGTAACCGCATCGATCTTGATCTTAAACCGCCAGCTGTCGCCAAAGTCATAGGTTAAGAGGAGCTCGTCGCCGGGCTGGTATTCACCAAGCCAGTGGGCCAGCAGGTTTTCCTGGGCACCAAGGCCGCTGTCGAAGATTGGCAGCTGGTAGTTGTGCTCCTGATCCTGGAGTGCGAAGAGGTGGCTGCCATTCGCGCGGAAGCTGGCCAGGATTTGGTAACAGAGGCTATCCAACCGGGTATCCCCACCGAGGTCAAACTGCCGCCACATGGCTGGCTGGTAGTCCTCCAGGGTGACCGTCAGCCGGTAACGCTGGCGGCTGTGGCGGCGTGCCACTGTGAAGGCATCCCGCTGGTCCTGAACCTGATTCTGAACATTACGCAACAGGCGCTGAAAATAGTAGTCCCGGTCCGTGGTGACCAGGTCATTGGCCCCCTGGCTAATTGCCTGGACAAACTGATCAAAGTCGGCCGCGGAAAAGAGGCGCTGATAGCGCATGAAGCAGCCAAGTTCCCGCAACGCAACGCACTTATCACGCAACTGGGTGGCGGTCAGCCGGGTGGCCGTCGCCTCCTCGTAGTGGATCAGGTAGTTGTAGACCAGGGTAAGGTCGTCGATGATCGTCTTCTCGTAACCATCGCAGAAGCTGAAGTAGTCGTCGGCCACGTCGAGGTCCCGGTCGATCACCTGGTCGCTCTTTCCCCGGTTCTGCAGGTACTGCCGGTAATCATTAAGCAACCGCTCATCAACCGCAACGGCGTTCATCACATCATTCAATGAACTGCTCCGATAGCCATAGCTGCGATTGTGCTCGTTAAGGTGCGGATGAGCAGGCAAAGAGAAGTTCTTCATCACGTAGTTTTCAAGGAGTCCGAGAACCGGTACCCCATTATCATCATCCGGATCATACGGTCCCGTCTGACTGGCAAGCTGAAGGGCCAATTCAACGTTACTGGGGTGCGTGTCCCAATCAATGGTGGAATTGGGGCCAGTCAGGGCATTTTGATAGGTCTGCAGGTGCATTGGGGCCATGTCTGCCTGTTGGCTGGTAAAACGCACATCCTGAAACTGCGCGTTACGAACCATCCGAATTTTAGCGTGCGGAATGGGGGCCTGCTCCATCAAACGCAGGAATTCCTGCTTAAAGGCAGTGATGAAAGACCGGGAATCGTTAAAACGCTGGGGATGACGGATAATCACCGGTAACGTCAGCAGGTTATTCATCACAATCATGAAGTCCCCGCTGGTGCGGACCGACCACGCTTCTGGACTGGTCAGGCTCAGATTGTTGATTATCCGGGGATTAACATGCAGATTCTGGGCCACCGCTTTTTCAACAGTAATAATCAAACTTATCCACTCCTTTCAACAATTTCCTTACTATAATTGTGACAGAGACCGCAGACGAACACAAACCAATATTTACAAACTTAAAGAATTCATTAAAATGAGGGTAATTAGCAATTTTAAGCAAAAGAGGAAACACTGACATGGACAAACAACGATTAGATATTTTCGACTTAAAAAGAATCAAGATCAACAAGAGCAAGGCCGAACTCGAACAAGCCGGCAAGCAACTCCAAAAGGAGGTTTCCAGTGAAGAACTGAGTACCTTCGTCCCGGTTCACCGTGACCCGGTCGCCGCCATTGAACAGACCGAGGCCAAGATGATCCCCGAACTGCTCCCGCTGCGCCACCAACGGATGCTGGCCAGCCGCTTCGCCTTCTTCCGGGGCACGGCCGAACTGATGGAACAGGACCTCAAACACCAGCACCAGAGCAATATGCCCATCGTGATCTGCGGGGACGCCCACGTGAACAACTTTGGCTTCTATGCCTCACCCGAACGGAAGCTGCTCTTCGGCCTCAACGACTTCGACGAGGCCCGGATCGGCAACTGGGAGAGTGACCTCAAGCGTCTCCTCGTCAGCATTGAGCTGGCCGGTGAGGAGAACGGCTTCGATAAGGACGATCTCCACAAGCTTCTTGAGCTGACCACCAAGACCTACCGGCACGCCATTAAGAACGCCAACAAGCTCCCACTCTCGGCGGTCTTCTACTACTCCTTTGAGATCCATGATATGATCGACAACATTCATAAGCTGGGTGATGGCGAGGCACCGGAACAGATGGAAAAGGTCCTGCAGAACATCATCAAGAAGAGCCAGCACAGCAACTCCGAGGAGATTATCCGCAAGATGGGGACGATCAACGACCGCGGCCAGCTGATCTTCCGGGACAATCCGCCGCGTGCCAAGCACCTCAGCGACGAGGAGCACCAGGCGGTCGTCGATGGTTATGAACAGTACCGGGAAAACGTCCGCCAAGACATC
>DWZB01000062.1 GCA_019118405.1 Candidatus Limosilactobacillus gallistercoris | reverse complement strand
ACTATATTATCAAGAAAATAGTGATTCGTAAAGCCCTTTTTAAGAATTTCCTGATTTTTTTGTCAAAACATGGCAGAATTGTGCTGGAATCTCGTCGGCCAGCCAAACCTGCTCATTGCCGACGTAGAATTTGATCCCGGCCCTGGCAGCCGCCCGGGTGTCAATCACCAGGATAACCGGCCGACTGTCATGCCGGGAACCCACCTGGCGGGCAGTCGGGATATAGGTTGAGAGGTGGACGAACTGCCGTTGCATTGGCAGCAAGCCCAGTTCCTGAATGCTGGGCAGAAAACGGCGGGCGGTTCCATGGTAAAGCAGAGCTGGTGGGGTAGCCTCACGGTGATGGATGATCCCTGGAATGGAGTGGCCGTACAGTGCGCAGATGCGCTTGCCCTTGATCTCGAAACGCCGCTTATCACTCTGAGCGATTACTTCAGTGATGTCATCTCTGGTCAGGGCAAGGTGGTGGACCCGGTTGAGTGCGCTGATGAAGTGATTCAGGTCCGTGTAGCCGTATTCGTCGAGCTCGATGCCGTACTTGCCAGGGTTGTGGCGAAGAGCATAAGACATCTTCTTGCTGATATATTTCAATTTGGTGTACTGCATTCAATCACCTTCCAGCGCTATGGTAACATATTGGACGATCGCCGGCCCGGAAATGGTATAATTAGGTCAGTAATTAACAAAGGGGTGTTATGAGATGGAATTAACAGATATCAAGACGATTACCAATGTCGGTGCCGGCACAATGGGCCACGCGACAGCGCTCCAGTTTGCGCTGGCTGGCTATCCGGTACGATTGTATGATCACCAGCAGGCCGGACTGCAACGGGGAAAGGACGCCATTGCTCACGACTTGGCAACCTTCGAGCAAGCCGGACTGTTGAAAGAGCAGCCCGCCGCGATCCTAGAGCGAATTACCTATACGACCGATATGGCAGCGGCTTGTCAGGATACTGACTTTGTCATCGAGTCGATCGTCGAGGACCAGCAGGTTAAACAACAGGTCTGGCAGGAGATTGAACAGCAGGTTAGCCCGGAGACAATCCTGGCTACCAACACATCCGGCCTGAGTCCCACGGTCCTGCAGAGTGTTCTGACGCATCCGGAGCGGTTTGTCGTGGCGCACTTCTGGAATCCCGCTCAGCTGATGCCCCTGGTTGAGGTAGTGCCGGGCAAGCAGACCAGCCAGACAACCGTTGACCTGACCGTGGCCCTGATGAACAAGATCGGCAAGCACGCGGTTCCGCTCAAGAAGGAGGCCCTCGGTTTTGTCGGTAACCGGATCCAGCTGGCGGTTCTGCGGGAGGCCTTCCATATCGTTGACGAAGGGATTGCCAGCCCCGAAGCGGTTGATGATATTATCAAGTACAGCCTGGGTCGGCGGTGGAACCTGGTAGGACCGATCGCCAGTGCCGATTTGGGCGGCCTTGATGTTTTCAAGAACATCAGCTCATACCTGTACGCAGACCTGGCGAACGCTACGGGGACGGACCCGACCCTTGAAAAGATGGTCGACAATGGTAAACTAGGGCTGAAATCCGGCCAAGGCTTCTATGACTGGCAGGGGGATACCGGAAAGCGAATTGTTGCCGACCGTGACGCGGCTCTCCTCGACCAGCTCAAGCATGACCACAATGCAAAGAAGGACTAACTAATGCGACAAGAGATTAAACAATCAACTACGAATGGCCAAGTGACAATTAACCGGGCGGATGGGACCGCCGTTCACTTCAGCAATGGCGGGGTCGATGGTGAATTTGAGATTATCATCACGGACCAGGAGACAATTCCAGCCCTGTTTGAGAAGGTCGGCGAGTTTGACGGCGACTACTCCATCAAGGGGCTGAAGCTGGGGGCCGCCACCCCGGTCGTCAAGCTTTCCGGAAAGTACGTTGTGTACGGTAATCCTGCCGATGGCAATGTGATGTTGGCAAAACAGAAGTAGTAATGAGAAAAGCTTCCTGGTTGGGCGTAATGCCGGCAAGGAAGCTTTTGAAGTTCTTAGTGGTTAAATTGTTGCCAGGGGCTGCTTGCTGGTCGGTGCGGGGAAACGCCTGCTTAGGGCAGCCAGCTCGTCCGGCGTGAAGCGGATCTCCAGCGCACGGATGTTATCAAGGGCGTGTTGCGGTGTGGCTGCCTTGGGAATGCTTAGGACATTGCCGTTTCGTAGCGTCCAGGCAAGCATGATCTGGTAAACGCTGGACTGGTGGTTAGCTGCCAGTTCCTTTAGGAAAGGATCAGCAGTGAGTCGACCGGAGATTGTATCGGCCTGGGCGAGCGGAGAGTAGGCGATCAGCGGTAAGTGATGCTCCTTCATCAGGGGGATAAGGTCAAATTCAATTCCGCGTTCGTCGAGGTTATAGAGATCCTCGTTAGCAACGCAATTCTGCCCATTCGGAAGCTGCCATAGTTCATGGAGGTCGGCCACATCGAAGTTAGAGACGCCCCAGTGCTTGATCTTGCCCTTCTTGACCATCGCTTCCATTTCAGTGACGGTCTCGCTTAACGGGATGGAGCCGCGCCAATGGAGAAGGTAGAGGTCAAAGTAATCAGTGCCGACCCGTTTAAGGCTCTGGTCGAGGCTCACTTCCAGCTGATGATGGCCAGCGTTCTCCGGCAAGACCTTGTCGATGATGTAAAGCTGTTCACGATGGTAATCGGCGATGGCATCCTTGACGACTGTTTCGGCCCGACCCATCCCGTACATCTCAGCGGTATCAATGACGGCGGCTCCCTGGTCGATGGCGGTCTGTATCGCCTTGATCTCGTTTGATCGCTTCTGCGGATCATCCCCAATATGCCAGGTCCCGATCCCAATAGCGGGGAGAGTTGTTTCACCAATTTTAACCGTTTGCATCGCTAATTCCTCCTTGGTTAAGTCTTTATGCCTATTTTAACATAAAGATAAAAAGCGCTTTCAAACCGGTTGGCAAATATTAAAGAACTTTACAAATGTTACTTGTTAGTGACAAATTAGGGATTATCTTGTTTGGTCATACCAAGTTGGTGTATGCTGTAAGGTATGAGTGAATAAATTAGGGAGTAAGAAAAATGATGGGGATGCTATTAAATCTGTTACCAACAAGAAAAGAATATTTTGTGTGTCCAAATTGTCATGAGCACTATGAATTTAGTCATAGTCAGGTTAAAAGCATGATGAAGAAATATGGTCACATTAATTGCTACTATTGCCGAACCGAATTAAAACGGCTTGATGATTAGCAGCAAAGATAAAGGCACGTCTCCCAGTGGTTGCTG
>DWZB01000002.1 GCA_019118405.1 Candidatus Limosilactobacillus gallistercoris | reverse complement strand
GTATCCCAGCCGGGAACGTATGGTGCCCGGTAACCGGTCATGGACTTGTAGCGGATGATGAAGTCCTTGGAAATCTTGTTCATGGCGTGACCAATGTGAATGTTCCCGTTGGCGTATGGAGGACCATCGTGGAGAACAAAGGTTGGTTTGCCCTCATTTAACTTTTGCCGTAATTGATAAACCTTATTTTCTTCCCAAAGCTGTTCACGTTGGGCTTCAGTAACCGGCAGCTTCCCGCGCATTGGGAACTTGGTCCGGCCGATGTTCAGTGTGTCTTTCACACGCATCGCAATTACCCCTTTCTGTTATGCAAATTGGTCGCTTTAATAAAAAAGCTCCATCCCAATTGGGACGAAGCTAAACGTGGTACCACCCAGATTCAAGGCCAAAACTGGCCTCCTCAAGTCATTGGGTAACGGTAATGAACCGAACGAGGCTACTGCTTTCACCCCATTACTCGGAGACGATCAGCCACCGCCGTCAAGTGCCAATCTTTCACCACCCATTGGCTCGCTGAACTTAACATTGCGATGGCAATTCTCCTCAACGTTTTTTATTAAAGCGCCTTGGATTCAAACGCCGGCTTACTTGTCAGCTGAACTGTCATCATCCGGGAAGACAACCACTGTCTGTCCGGAATCAGCCGTGCTGTCATCGGCTACTGGTGCCGCATTCGGGTCAACAGCCGGCTGATCAGCTGCCTCGCTGGCAACTTCCGCAGCGTCTGAACTAATTGTTGATGATTCTACACTGTCGTCGGAATGCTTGTCAAGCGATGCTCCCAAGATCTTTTGAATTTCATCATACTTGTCCGTGCTGTCGGTAGCGAGCAGCTTATCCCACTCGTCACTCTTAACAACTTCCAGCTGGGATTCCAGCATTACCTGCAGCCGTTGCCGGAAGATCCGGGTCTGCTTCTTCAGGTCGTTGGTTTCCGTGGTCAGCTTGCGGGTATCTTCCGCACTCGTCTCAATGACCTGGTTAGACTTTTCGTTGGCTTCGGAGACGATGTCAGTGGCCTGCTTTTGGGCCTCGCGGATCATGATGTCCGCCTCACGCTTAGCATTCGTCTTAACTTTATCAGCGGCTTCCTGGGCAACCAGGATTGACTTGTTCAGGGAGTCCTTCAGTTCGGTAAAGTACTTCAGCTTTTCCTCATCGGCCTTGACCGTTTCCTGAAGAGCATTGTTCTTCTCGGTCAGTTCCTGGACGGTCTGTGAAACCTCTTGAATAAAGGCCTTGACTTCATCCTGATTATATCCCCGCATCTTAGTCGAAAAATCCTGCTTGTTGATTTGATCAATTGTTAACCCCATTTTATTTCCTCCAAATTCAAATTATGCCCGGACAATAGACATGCTTATCCTGTCCTTCTGTTTCCTTGTCTTACCGCCAATGGCATCGATCCGCAACCGCCCCGCATGCCGCACTGACAAGAGGTCATGTTCAACAATTGGGTAGTCGGGCCGATCCATCACTTCCCAGTTGAGACGGACAAGTCCCCGCTCGATCAGCTGCTTAGCCCGGTTGCGGGAATAGTTAAAGCCGGCTGCCACGACGGTATCGAGCCGACACGAAGAAACAGTCGTCGTCATTGTCTCCCACTCCTCGATCGGTGTGAGAGCCGCCGTTAGATCGGTCGGCAGCCATTTGACCTTGACCCGGCCGACGTGCTGAACCTCGCGCCGCAGGAACTGGGCCATCTCACTGGTCACCACGACCTGCCAGCGCTGTCCATCGGTGATGATGTCACCGAACGACTCCCGGCTGAGCCCCTCACCGATCAGGGTTCCCATAACCTGCCGATGATGCAGCTCGGCAAACTTAGTTGGATAGTCAATCGTCAAAAGCGCCAGGTCAAAATCAGCCGCAGTGGGCTGGTAGTAGGCCGGGTAAAAAAGCAGCCGTTGCATCTCCGCAGCTGGCCAGCCGCCCGAGCTTTTAACCTTGATCTCGTCGTTCCGGTTGGCAATGGTCTGGGCGATATAACGCTGCCGGGGATTCAAGAAGGACGTCAGCACAGGACGGTACTGATCGGCCGCTGTTGCAACCCAGTCATTGATCTGGTCAATTAGCGGCGCCTCTTCTGGGCGAAAATGCTGTTTAATATTTTCATTATCCACGATTACAATTACCTGCTAGATCAAATGTGCCAAAAAGGTGAGCCCGTCCTGCATCAGGTACAAGACAATGATCGCAACCACCGGTGAGAAGCTGATGCCGCCCAGCGACGGAATGAAGTCAAACCAGTGCATGTAGGGCTCGACCAGGCGATTAATAATCTCGCTCAGCCGGGTCTCACGGGCCATTGGGAACCACGAAAGAAGACACCAAACCACAATCAGCAGGATGTAGGCGTTGATCAGCCAGTTCAGACACCAAATTAAATATGCAAACATGAATCTCTCCTTAATTTGGCAGGTTGCTGTTATCCATCTTCAAACCGTCGGACAGGTCGCCAGAAACCTCGTAATTTTTCGGCGTACAAAGGAAGATTTCCTTGCCGATCCGTCTGATACCGCCATCGATTGCATAAGTTGCTCCATTTAAGAAGTCAACAACCCGCTTGGCGTTTTTGTCGTCCATCTGCGTGAAATTAACGATCACTGCCTGCCCTTTGAGCAATTGTTGTGCGATCTGGCGAACATCAGCATATAAACGCGGCTCATACAGGGCAATCTGACTGAGCTGATTTCCCCGCTTAGCCTGCTGCTTGGCTTGATCCATGGAAACAACGTTGTTGCGCCGTCCAGGCTGCTGGACAGGCGTGTCATCGTAATACTCGTCTTGCGCAACGTCGTCATCACCAAACAGATTCTTAAAGATGTTTGATGCCATCCTAATTCCTCCTTTAATCCACAGAATACACTAAAACGGGTGCAATTAAATCGCCCCCGTTAAGCTTATTTACGCCGGTTCTTAAAGAAAGGTGGGGTCGACAGGTTGTCGTCATCACTATCATCAGAACTAGCAGTATCATCATTGAAAACATTGAATTCCGGCTTAGAAACGTGTGAGAAATCGTTGTCGGCTGCTGAATTTTCTGGTTGGGCTGCCGTATTGCCTGCCGTCGGGTCGCTCCAGTTGTCAAACGGATCCTT
>DWZB01000061.1 GCA_019118405.1 Candidatus Limosilactobacillus gallistercoris | reverse complement strand
CATCCCAGTTGCCCCGCACCATGACGGTCGGCGCCATCTTTTGGACCAGCGCCCAGATTTCATTGACACTCGGGCCCGGCATCAGGAGGTCCCCAACGAACCAGTATTCATCCACCCCCTGGTCAAGGCTATCCTGATACATCGCCTGCAGGGCGGTCAGGTTGCCATGCACGTCTGAAAATACCGCAATCTTCTTTTTCACGCTTGCTCCCTTCCTTTCTACTATATTAAATATAGCCGAAGCAAGCACAAATTACCACTCAATTGCCCCTTGACGATCGGGCCGGAATTAGTGATAGACTGGTTAGGACACTATTATTGAAAGGAAATTACCATGTCACAACCGCAAACTGTTCAGATTAGCAACCACACGCGGCGCCTGATCACCATCATCCTCCTGCTCTCGACCTTCGTCAGCCTCGCCAGCCAGACGATGATGGTCACCGCACTGCCGGTCATCCAGCATGACCTCCACGTCTCCCTCAACGCCGCCCAATGGCTGACCACCGGGTACACCCTGATCATCGGGATCGTCACCCCGCTCTCGTCCAACATGTACGATAAGTTCACCAACCGTCACGTCTTCCTGGGGATCATCGGGACCTTCATTGTGGGGACCCTGCTCGGCTGTTTCGCCACCAACTTCTTCACGTTGCTCCTGGCTCGGCTGATCCAGGCCTGTGCCAGCGGGATGCTGATGTCGTTTCAGATGACCACCATGATCTCGATCTACCCAATTGAGAAGCGAGGATCGATCCTCGGCCTCTCCAGCCTGGTGATCTCGGCGGGACCGGCGATCGGGCCGACCCTGGCCGGCTTCATCCTGCAAGTGCTCCCCTGGCGGTGGCTATTCATCCTGGTCCTGCCGTTCATGGTCCTGGCTTGGATCGGGGGCTACTTCAAGCTCGCCAACTTCTCCCAGCCCCGCGACATCAAGATCGACTACCTCTCCGTCCTGATCTCCCTGATCGGTTCCGGACTGACCCTGGGCAGTCTGACTGCCTTCCAGGTGAACGCCTGGGTTGGCCTGGCCATGCTCATTGTTGGGCTGGCCGTGATCGCCGTCTTCGTCAAACGGCAATTCCACCTTACTAACCCGATGCTCAAGGTCCAGATTTTCAAGTACTCCTCGTTCCGCCTGATGACCATCGTCGGCATCTTCGCCTTCATGGTCCTGCTGGGGACGGAACAGCTGATGCCGATCTTCACGGAGAACGTCACCCATACCGGGAGCTTCATCTCTGGACTGATCCTCCTGCCGGGAGCAATATGCAACGCTATTGCGGCCTCCATCGTCGGCCGAATCTACGACGAATACGGACCGAAGTGGCTGATCATCACCGGTGGCGTAATCATGCTATTGGCCTCGATCCCGCTGGTCACCATCTCCCGGGAGTCCTCACTCTGGGTCCTGACAATTGCCTACGCCGTTCGGATGATCGGCAACGCCTGCGTCTTCAGTCCAGCCCTGTCGGAGGCCTTCTCCCAGCTGTCACGGGCAGAAAACAGTCACGGGACGGCGCTCAACAACACCCTGCGCCAGATCTTCGGGGCCGTCTCAGTCACGATGCTGGTCGTCATCGCCGGTATCCCTTCATCCCTGATCACCGGGATCCGGATCTCCATGTGGGTCACCGTCCTGCTGGTCATCCTGATGCTCCTGACCTTCGCCCGCTACCTGGCGACGAAACAAAAGCATTAACTTTCACGCCAATTGCGCGTATCCTAATAAGTATCGTTTTAATCAAGGAGGCATTTTTTCGCTAATGGATTCTCCAGCAGCAACTGGTAAATTTCCCCGAGGCTGGCACCGCACCTTCTATACCCTTTGGATGGGCGCCTTCATCACGGGAATGGGCTATTCAATGACGATGCCCTTCATTTCACTCTTCATCAATGAGCTCGGCCACTTCAGTCGCTTTCAGCTGAACTTCTATTCCGGCCTGGCCTTCGCCATGACTTTCATCAGTCAGGCGATCGTCTCCCCATTCTGGGGCAGCCTGGCCGATCGAAAGGGCCGGAAGCTGATGTGCATGCGGGCGTCCGGGGTGATGGCCTGCACCATCTTCGTCACCGGGCTCTCCCAGAGTGTCTGGATGATCATCGGCATGCGTTTCCTCCAGGGGGTCTTCTCCGGGTACATCAACAACGCCACGGCGATGATGGCCGGCGAAACACCGCACCAACGTTCCGGTTGGGTCATGGCCGCCATGACCACTGCCGGGGTGGCTGGTAACCTGGTCGGCCCATTGCTCGGTGGAGCCCTGTCCGGCTTCTTCGGCTACCGGGTGCCCTTCTTCATCACCGGGGGATTGATGTTTGCCGTCTTCCTCTCGACCTGGCTTCTCACCACGGAGCACTTCAAGCCGATCCAGAAGGCGGCCATGAAGCCGATGGGCGAGATCGTCAAGGAACTCGACAACCCGAAGCTGATCTTCGTGATGTTTTTGACCACCATGATCGTGACCGCCTCAACGATGTCCATCGACCCGATCATTAGTCTGTATGTCCGGTCACTGATGCATAACCACGGGAACGTGGCCTTCGTCGCTGGGGTTGTCGCTGCTACGCCTGGTCTGGGAACCCTGATCGCCGCCTCCAAGATTGGCCACACCATGGACCGAATCGGGCCCGAGCGTGTCCTGCGGGTCGGCCTGACCGTCGCCTTCGTCCTCTTCATCCCGATGACCTTCACGCATTCACCATGGTCACTGGCCTTCTGGCGGTTTCTGCTGGGGCTGGCCAACGCGGCCCTGATGCCGGCCACCCAGACGGTGCTGACGCTAGACGTGCCAACTGAGGCTTTTGGACGGATCTTCAGTTACAACCAGTCCTTCCAGGCCGGCGGGGCCGTGCTCGGTTCCCTGCTGGGGTCCGCTATCTCTGGTTTGTCTTCTTACCCGATGGTCTTCGCCGTCACCGGGCTGACGCTGCTGGTTAACCTGGCACTGGTTCTGATGGTGAGGACACCGAAGAAGGCATAGTTGCTAAAATTTTGATTATATGAATAAACAGGTACTAAGCATCCGGAAATCTCTGGTGCTTGGTGCCTGTTTTAATGTGTGCTATTTCAAGAGTCACAACTCTCATCCATCAATACTGAACCTGGTGACTGCTGAGCTGACAGCAGGCCCCCACATCCGGCTGGTAAATCGTCAACAGTTGATCAGTGGTGATTGCCACCCCATCGACTGCCAGGCGCTGGGCACGTAGGATCGCCAACTGGTCCGGCGTCTCCGCAACCAGCTGGACTGCCGGGAAGAGGTGGGCCAGAGCGGTGCTGACGATCAGGTCATAGTAACTGGTGGCCGCCTCCATCATAATGATCAGCGGTGTCGTGGTCGCGGTCGCCTGGTCAAGGACCCGCTTGACGGCCTGCCGGGTGGCGATCCCGGTGACGGCCAACGGGACGCCCTCTTCCAGCAGGTCATGGATCAGGGCTGTGTTGGGCTGCCCCGCCGTCATGACTGGTACCTGGACATAGACATTATCCCCTACCAGGCTCAGCTCCTCCGCCTGGACCCGCAGCTGTTGCGGTGTGGTGACCGTCAGCGGCAGGAGAAGGCGGTGACTGGCAAGGTCACTGACCAGCCGGCGGACATTCATCTGCGGGCTAGGTTGCTTAAGGATGAGGCCACAGCTGCCATTGGCTACTGCAGCAGTAGTGAGAATTGCCGGATCCGCGCTACTGATGAAGAATCCGCCCTGAAATGATGTTTGCACATTAACCGCTCCTTTTAACTAGACCAATTTTTAATACACCGCTATCATGAACGAATATCGTGCCAATGTCAAGGCATTTTAAGATAGTTAGACCAATCTTATCATTTATGAGGATAAGACAAAACGCCGCCCGGTAAGTACTGGACGGCGTTTGATCTTCTGCAAATATTTAGGCTGGTTTGATCTCAACTAGGAGCGGATTATCCGCCTTGGTCAACGTGGATGGATCGTTTTGATAATCATCATAGACCCGGCTGATCTGGCCCTTAACTGGGGACTTGAAGGTTTCCACTGCCTTCCCCCCTTCAATGTCGATTAGCTGGTCATTGCGGTCGACCACCTCATCAACCTGGGGCGTCTCCAGGAAGGTGATGTCGCCAAGCTCGTTGATCACCTGACTATCAAGGCCGACTTTGACCGTGCCGTTATCCTCTTGCCACCACAGACCGTTCTTTTCACGGTGAACCAGTGCCGGGCGGCTGAACAGGTTTTTAAACCAATTAACGATTGCTTGCCACATAATTATGACCTCCTTAGTCAGCCAAAATCAGGTCAGCCAGATCGTCAGGGCTGACCTTTCCCAGGTTGGCTGCCAGGTCACTAGCCGTCAATGCCTTAACCAGGCTCTCCTTGTCCAACTTGGTCCCGATCAGGTGGTTTTCAACGACGTGCGGATCGCCGGCTGTGAAGAAGTCACCGTAGATCTTGGCTTCGCTGATCTTGCTATCCTTCTCGTTGAAGTTGAAGGAAACAGTTCCAATTGAGAAGTGCTTAGAAACATAGTGCTTGAAGCCCGGGTTCTTTCCGTAGTTCCACTCATCGGTCCGGTACTGCTTGTCGAGCCGCTGATCAATGATGGACCAATCGTGGTCGGTCAGGTGGTAGGTCTCGACATCATCCATCGAGTCCACACCGAACATGTGACAAAGAAGGTAGTTCCGAAAGTCCTCGGTTGTCCAGTCTTGGTACTTGGCCGGCAGGTATGGCTTGATGTTAGTGACCCGGGCGTCGACGGACTTGACCCCCTTGGAGGCCAGCTTGTCCTTCTCCGGGGTCAGGACCTCGCTGGCGGCCTTCATGTCCAGGTCTAACATGACCGTGCCCCCGGCGGCGTAGGAGTTGTCGCCCTTGACGATCGCCATCCCAGAGAACTTCTTGCCGTCGATCGTCATGTCGTTCCGCCCGCTGACTTCGGCCGATTCGACACCGAGATCGTGGAGGGCATCGACAACCGGATCACCGATGGCGTGGAAGTCACCGAACTTGCTGGTATCACCGACGACGATGTTTTCAAAGACCAGGTTGCCGAAGTCGTGGTAGACGGCCCCACCACCACTCGACCGCCGAACCAACTC
>DWZB01000060.1 GCA_019118405.1 Candidatus Limosilactobacillus gallistercoris | reverse complement strand
AAGATAATTGGTTGCGGGATGAAGAACAGTTCGGCACCGAGTAATACGAGTGCCAGAGACTTGCCGGCAAAGGCGAAGATTATAGCACCGATCACTTCGATGGTAGCGGCACCGTAGAAGAGCTTGTGACGGCCAATCTTGCCAGAGAAGAGTGGAAAGGCGAAGACGGAGATTACCCCGACAACCGTGTTCAGACCACCCAGGATGGAGAAGGCCTTGGAGTTACCTAAGATGTAGGTGAAGTAGTACAGTTCAAAACTGTTCAGCAGGGTCTGACCAGTTGTGAAGAACAGGTAAGACATCGCAATGGCCAGCAGTTGGTCATTCTTAACCAAGATCTTCAGGATATCCTTGAACTTGGTTTGTTCCTTGTTTTCACGAAGCAGTGACTTCTGCTCGTGAGTGAACATCCCAACACCGATCGCAGTGATGGCGGAGATAGCAGCGACGATGGCGGCAAAGGTGAACCAACCACGGTCATCACCGGTCCCGCCATTCTGCTTGACGGAGAAGAACAGCACCATTGGCATGATGACAAATCCGATGATCTGACCACCAATGGTTGAACCAACCCGGGCGAAGGTAGCGATCTTGTCACGTTCGTGCGAGTCAAATGACATCGCAGGAACCATGGACCAGAAACCAACATCATTGAAGGAGTAGAAGACATCCATAATAATGTAAATAATAGCAAACAGAACCAGGTAAAGGATTGGGTTGCTCAAGTTCAGACCACCCAGTGGCGTGAACAGTGCAGCAAGCAGGACGGCTGAAATAGCACCACCGCCGACAACCCAAGGCTTGAATTTACCCCATTTGGTGTTGGTCCGATCAATTGCGTTCCCAATCATTGGGTCGATGATCAATTCACCAATCCGCAGAATAAGAATAATCAGCGTAACGTAACCGACCATCTTGTTGTCGAAGTGCTTGTCACCTGAATCAAACAGGTGACCGGTAACGTACATCATAAAGTAAGTAGAAAGTAATGCAAAGAACGCATCATGACCAAAGGCCCCCAGCGAGTATGCCAGGCGCGAGCGGACAACATGCTGTTCTTTCTTTGAACTATCCATATTGACTCCCCTTTTCTGCAACAGCTTTGATATAACTTACAACTGTTATGTTAAGCGCTTTCAATAAAGATGTCAATGATTTTTAGTAAAGTTTTACGAAAGTTGGCGATTGCTGGACGTTAAATCATGGCCAGATCAACGGAAAATGTCATGTGAAAGCCGGGATTAAGGCGGAAGCTCCGGGAAACAGGGCGGTTAGGTAAAAGGTGTGAGTAAATATTTATACAAAAAATGGCCGATGAGCAATATCTTTGCTCATCGGCCATAGTTATTTAAGCTAAACTGCTTTATTGTTCCTTGTACCAGCTGTAGTGGAAGTTGCCTGGACGGTCAACCCGCTCGTAAGTGTGGGCACCGAAGTAGTCACGCTGGGCCTGTAGGAGGTTAGCAGGAAGAACTTCTGCCCGGTAGGAGTCGTAGTAGTTGATCGCAGCGCTGAGGGCAGGAACAGGAATTCCAGCCGTAACAGCGAGGGCCACCACGTCCCGGATAGCCTTCTGGTACTTCTTGGCAATGTCCTTGAAGTAGTCGTCCAGCAACAGGTTCTTCAGGTCAGGGTTCTTGTCAAAGGCATCGGTGATATTTTGCAGGAATTGAGCCCGAATGATGCAGCCGGCCCGCCAAATCTGGGCCAGTTCACCCATCTTCAGGTTCCAGTTGTAACGTTCGGAGTCGATCCGCATCTGTTCGAAGCCTTGGGCATAGGACATAACCTTGCCGAAGTAGAGGGCTTGACGAACCTTTTCGATCATTTCCTTCTTGTCATCGATACTGATGGATTCAGTGACTTCCGGCAGAACCTTGCTTGCGGCCATCCGTTCGTCCTTCATCATGGAGATGTAACGAGCATAAACGGCTTCGGTGATCACGGATTGTGGGGCACCACCGTCAAGAGCGGTTTCAGAACTCCACTTACCAGTACCCTTGTTGGCACCACGGTCAAGAATCATGTCAATGATTGGCTTGTTCTTGTCGTCACCCAGGTCATCCTTACGCGTCAGGATATCAGCAGTGATGTCGACCAGATAGCTGGACAGTTCACCCTTGTTCCATTCAGCAAAGGTCTTGGCGATGTCGTCAACGGGCATCTTCAGGACGTTGCGCATGATGTTGTAGCTTTCGTCGATCAGTTCTTCGTCACCATATTCGATCCCGTTGTGGACCATCTTAACGTAGTGACCAGCACCATTAGGACCGATGTAGGCAACACATGGCTTGCCGTCTTCTTCGGCCTTGGCAGCGATCTGAGTTAGGATTGGGGCAACCAGGTCGTAGGCTTCCTTTTGGCCACCTGGCATCAGAGCTGGACCGTGGAGGGCACCCAGTTCACCACCGGAAACACCCATGCCGATGAAGTTGATGCCGGACTTGTCCAGCTTGGCATTCCGGGCCATCGTGTCGTGGAAGTTGGTGTTCCCACCGTCGATCAGCACGTCACCCTTGTCCAGCAGAGGGAGTAATTCATTAATTACTGCATCAGTTGGCTTACCAGCCTTAACCATCATCAGAATCCGCCGCGGCTTTTCCAGGGAGTCCACAAAGTCCTCGATCGTGTAACTTGGAACAAGCTTCTTGTCGCTGTGATCCTTCATCATTTCGTCAGTCCGGTTACGGTGACGGTTGTAGATACCAACCGTGAAGCCCCGGCTCTCAATGTTAAGAGCCAGGTTCTTACCCATGACTGCTAAACCAACAACACCAATTTGTGCTTTTTGATCAGACATTAAAGTCACTCTCCTCATAAAATTTGTATTTCATTTCACAATATCCATTATAACAGATAAATACTTACCTGCAATTAATAAGGGAGATAAATTAAAAAGACTTTAAAACTTAACGTTTTAAAGTCTTTTGCTTAATTATTAGTGGTTGAGTCGGTAAACCCACTTGCGGCCATCGCGAGCCAGCAGTTCATCAGAAGCAGCTGGGCCCATTGAACCAGGCGTGTAGTTAGGGAATTGCGGCTTTTCGATGTCCCAGAGCTTCCGGATAACATCAACGAACTTCCAAGCGTAGGCAATTTCAGCCCATGATGCGAAGTTGGTGTGGTTGCCTTCCAGAGCATCGTGGAAGAGACGTTCGTATGGTTCTGGAGCTTCCTTCTTGTCGGAGTCGCTTTGCAGGTAGCTCAGGTTGACTGGTTGGGTAGTGAAGCCTTGGCCAGCGCGCTTAGCGTTCAGTTGCATAGCAAAACCGGACTTTGGTTCAACGAAGATCGTCAGAACGTTGGAGTTCAGGGATTGATCGCTTTCGTTGCGAGGGTCGGCGAAGATGTCGATCAGTGGCTTCTTGAAGACAACGTCGATCCGGGTGAACTTGTCGGCTAACTTCTTACCAGTCCGAACGTAGAATGGTACCCCTGACCAGCGATAGTTGTCGAACAAGAGCTTGGCAGCAACGAAGGTTTCAGTACCTGATTCTGGGTCAACCCCGTCAGCGTCACGGTAAGCTTCCGTGCCGTTGCCGGCGTCGTATTGACCACGAACAAAGTTAGCAGCGGCTTCGGATGGGGTGTAAACCCGCAGACTCCGCAGAGCCTTGATCTTTTCAACCCGCACATCGGTATCGGTGAAGGAAACTGGTTGTTCCATTGCCAGTTGGGCAACGATTTGCATGATGTGGTTTTGAACCATGTCACGAAGGGCACCAGAGTTGTCGTAGTAACCGGCACGCTCTTCGACACCCAGCTTTTCACTCAAGGTTACCTGGATGTTGTCGATGTAACGGTTGTTCCAAAGAGATTCGATGATCGTGTTACCGAAGCGCAATGCTTGGATGTTTTGAACCATTTCCTTACCCAGGTAGTGGTCGATCCGGAAGATTTGGTCTTCGTCGAAGGTCTTGGATAATTCATCATTCAGCTTCTTAGCAGAGTCGAAGTCACGACCGAATGGCTTTTCGATAACCAGGCGGTTGAAGCCGTCGTCAGAAAGCAGACCTTGCTTCTTCAGGTTCAATGCAATGGTCCCGAAGAATTGTGGAGCCATTGACATGTAGAAGAGGCGGTTGCCATCAGTACCGAATTGCTTGTCCAATTCAGCGATCCGGTCCTTTAAGATGGTGTAGTGTTCAGGCTTAGTAACGTCGTGCGCCTTGTAGAAGAAATGCTTGGAGAAGTCTGCTGCTTCGCCGTTGCGGGTTTCTTCGATGTCCTTGATTGAGTCCTGAACCAACTTTTGGAATTCTTCGTCGCTCATTTCGTGACGAGAAGTACCGAGAAGGGCAAAGTGGTCAGCCAAGTAGCCCTTTTGGTAGAGCTTAAAGAGGGCGGTGTACAGCTTACGCTTAGCCAGGTCACCGGTTGCCCCGAATAATGTAATGACAGCTTTATTTTCTGTAGCCAAAAAAGTTCACTCCTTCTGAGATTTCAGAAATTCTATAACGCTCCAATTATATACTTTTCGCGGCTTTTCTGCACTAAAAAAGGAACCGTTTTCTCAACAGCAGCATTTTGACTCCAAATGGAATACCAGGATCAAAGGGCGTCATAATGGCCGTTTGTCAAGCGGTTATTAT
This sequence comes from Candidatus Limosilactobacillus gallistercoris, assembly GCA_019118405.1. Lineage (GTDB taxonomy): Bacteria > Bacillota > Bacilli > Lactobacillales > Lactobacillaceae > Limosilactobacillus > Limosilactobacillus galli. The sequence goes on along the minus strand of DWZB01000060.1, from coordinate 13,266 downwards.
TTAATGGTCTAGAGCAAACTTTTTTGAAATTTTATGTAGGCTACCTGTATATAATAGAAAAAATAAGCACCGGTCAAAATGCCGGTGCTTATTTTAGAGGTTAAACATATTGTTTCCGCTCGGCCAGGACTCCGCAGACGGTGAAGAAGATCGCAGCGATGGCGATTACCACCAGGCTGGCAAACCAGTTATGCGTCTGGGCGTTGAGGTTGCCGACGATGATGGGACCCAACGCGGAGATCAGGTAGCCCACGGACTGGACCATCCCGGAGAGGTTTCGGGTGTCCGCCGCATTCTTGGTCTTAAGCCCGAACAGGGTCATTGCCAGAACAAAGGTGGTCGTGGTTCCCATTCCCAAGAGAAGGGCCACCACGCAGTAGTAGGCAAAAGAACCGACCGGGAAGAACATCATGATGGTGCCCACCAGGGATGAGATCCCGGCAAAGAGCATGATCGGTTGCCGGTTGCTCATCTTGGTGGCGATGATCGGTACCAGGAAGGCGAACGGGATGGAGAAGAGCTGGAGCAGGCCGGCAATCAGGCTGGCCTGGTCACTGGAGAGGCCGGCATCCATAGCGATGGATGGCAGCCAAGCAACAATGCTGTAGAAGACGAAGCACTGACCCCCGAAGAAGAGGAGAAGCCACCAGGCATTCATGTTCTTCCACATGTTGGTTCCCTTAGCCGGTTCTTCCGCACTGGTCGTGGCCCGTTCGTTGTACTTTAGGTTAGGCAGCCAGACAATGGCCGCAATCAGCGCGATGACACTGATGATGGTGACTGCGGTCTGCCAACTGCTCTGGTGGGTGATCGGGGTGATGGCGTAGGCCCCGATGGCCGCAAACAGGGTCATGGCCGTGTTGTACATTCCCGTGACGCTTCCAATCTTATCAGGGTACTTATCGGCGATGATGGCCGGCAGGAGCACGTTGATGCAGGTAATGGCGATGCCGACCATGATGGTCCCGATGATTAGGGAGGTAAAGTTGATGATCCGGAGGTAGGAACCGATGAACATGATCACCATGGCAATCTCAAGGGTCAGCTCGTTACCGAAGCGCTGGGCAGTTGAGGACACCACCGCCGACAGCAGGCCGAAGCACAACAGGGGGATGGTCGTTAAGATTCCCAGACTGGTCGGGGCCACCGCAAAGGTGTGGGCGATCTCTTTGACGACTGATGGAATCGCGGTGATTGGCATACGCATGCAGACGCCGAGCAGGAGGAGTCCGAGGATGAGCAGCGGGCTATGTTTTTTAACTGCTTTCACGATATTTTTCATTCCTTTCGTACTGTCAATATAGGTAAAACATTAAACTAGTTAAGCCATACCATTATAGCATAAAGCACTTTTAACTATGATTAGATAACGATGAGAGCGCAATCAACCATTTGGCGAAAATTTGACGGAAACTTAATTGAACCATATAATCAACGATGAAGATTGATACGGAGGAAAATCATGACGGTAAAAATATACCCGTACTTAACATTCAAAAACGCTAAGGAGGCTATGGACTACTATGTCCAGTCCTTTGGGGCAGAGATTACATACCACCAGTCGCTCAATGAAGAGCAGGCGGAGAACCTCGGAATGGCCACGGATGACGAGACCCTTCAGAAGACGACGCTGCGGGGGGAATTTACGATTGCCGGGCAGAAGATCATTTGCGCGGACGCCACGATGGGGACGCCCCAGTCTTCGGCCCTGGTTTCAATCATGCTGAACTTCGATAATGCCGGGCAAGCGCGACAGCTTTTTGATCGTCTGGCCGCCTCAGATGACCAGCGGGTAACGGTGCCATTTGGCAATTGGATGTTCAACAGTCAAATGGGTCAGATCGTCGATAAGTATGGTATCACCTGGCTGATCACCGCTGCCGCTAACCTACCGCAAGAGCAATAAGGAAAAGCCTCTCTGGATTACCAGGGAGGCTTTTTGTATTGAGCTAGGCGTTAACCTTTCTCCAGCGTTCCCGGAGAATGGCGTAGATGTGTTCGGCGTCACGTGATGTCCCGCGGAGTTCGTAGTCTGCCAAAAACGGTGCGTTGAACTGTTTGGCATATTTACGGGCGGTAAGGCAATATTGTTCATTGAAATTGCGATTGCCGCTGCCGATCACCCCAACACAGTACTTGGCGTTATCACCAGATTCGATGTACTCGCCGAGGGCATTCGTCATGATTTCAGTGAAGCCGGAGTCGATTCCGTTGCCCCCGGTTAAGTAGGTAGGTACGAAGACGAAGAAGGGACTCTTCTCTTCTCCCGGGAGTGTTTGGTCGCTGATTTCCTTTGAGGTAATGAGCGGGTTGTCCTCATTCAAGGCGTGTTGCTGTTCAGCATAGGCACTGAGCCGGCTGATGAAGGCACGTGTATTTCCCTCGATTGAGGTGTAGATGATGTTAATTAGGGCCATTGATGATACTTCTTTCTAAATTCTAAGCGATAAATCGTGATTAATTATACTACATTTATGGGGCTAGCAATTTATCAGTAATGTTACTTTTAGCGTACTATTCTTAGTTAAACAGTTTGGCAAAGAGGTTCCCGCTGAATGGCATAAATGCTAAAATTAGTGGTGAGTAGTGAGAAGACAAGGGGGATTGGGAAGTTGAGTAGAATTAGCTTAAGTAACCTGACATTTGAAGCCAAATCTGGAGATCAGCTTGAAGATGTTTCAATGGAATTGACATCGCCGCAGATAGTTGCAATCTGTAGTAATGACGATGGGGCAACCGCGTCACTTGAACAGTTAATCACTGGTACGGGTAAAGTCCTGGACGGGGATGTAACTGTTAATGGCCAGGACCTGAAGTATATTCGGCGCCACCATGACGATGCCATTGCCAACCTAGCGGAAATTGACCTGCGTGGCCGCACCGTCGAAAAGGCGATTCAAAAAGCCTGCCGCCATCAGGACGGTGCCCTGAGCTTAGACGCCACCCTGGAGATGCTCAAGCCGCTGAATATTCAAGCCGATGCTAAGATTGCAACGCTCAATGATAACCAGCAGCAGGAGCTCAAGCTGATCATCCTTCTTGCTCTGCGGCGGTCAATTGTCGTTCTCGGTCGCGGCCTCGATCAGCTGTCGGAACAGTCCCGGCTAACGATGGGGCAGCTGCTTAAGGACTACACTCAGAAGACCGATTCGCTGGTTCTCTTTACTAGCGAGGACGTTTCGACCATGATGCGGTTTGCCGATGTGATCTACTACTTCAATGGAAGCCGTCTGACCTCTGTGCGGGCGCTGCGTTCTGGCGACGGGGTTGACTGCACGGTTACCGTGACGGGAACAGGACTTCCAGTCGAGATGGCTGTCCGGATGGGGGCACACATGTTGGAAGAGGCTCCCAACGAAACCCGTTTCCTCTACACCGGGAACATCCAAGCCCTTCTCCCGTTGCTTGAGCAGAGCACGATTACCGATGTTCGGATTGAGGATGCCTCGGTTGAAGATGAACTGATGGCCTACTAGAAAGGAAAAGCAATGGCACGAATTGTGGTAATTAGCCGCCGTCATGGTCACCTAGCGCGGCTGATCATGGAAAACTCATACGCAGCCGTGGCGGCAAATAATTTTGATGTTGAATTGGAAGCGGGCGATGTCCTCTGCTGGCTCCCCCAGGTTGGTGACCCGGTCGATGATGAGGTGCAGCAGTTGGCCGACCTGATTGACCACGCCGTTTTTCCGCCGCAGAAAATTGTGATGCTCTCAATTGCCGGGACGGCCGACGATGCAGACGAGGCCCAACTAAAGCAATGGTATGGCAAGCGGGCGATGCAAGAAGTCTGGGCATACCAATATGCGATCAAGATGATTGACGAACTGGAACTGCCATATGTGGTGGTGCGGGCATTGCCGCTGGGCAAGGGCACTGACCACGTCCAGGTAGCGGATGAAGGACAGCCGTTATCAGGAAAGAATATTAGTGAAGAGCAGCTGGCGGCAGTCTTGGAGGCCGCGCTGACGACGGGAAAGTTTGATAACCATTCGATTGGCGTCATGCCAAGCAAGTGAAATGAGGTAACAGCATGAAAGAGATAACAGATTACCAACATTGGCGAGAAACCGTTCAACATGTTCATCTGCCGCGCTGGAAAGAGCTACCGACCTTGGGCCTTTACGTTGACCAGGTGGTAACGGTGGTCAATGAGCAATTAGCCAGCTTTGATGTTGAGCCGCTGACCAAGGCGATGGTCAACAATTACGTCAAGAAGAAGGTTATCCAGGCGCCGATTAAGAAAAAGTATGCCGTTAACCAGCTCGTTGACCTGCTGCTGATCGGTTTCTTCAAGGTCAGCTTTAACATCGATGATATTCGGGCGGGAATTGCCCAGCTGACGATCGACACCTACCCCCAGCAGGCTTATGACCACTTTGCGACGGTCCTGGAAGCGATCCTGGCCGGGCAGCCAGTTGCTGACGACGTTCAGATGGATCCTGCCAACCAGGAATTGATGGAGTCGGCTATCAAGGCTGTGCTGGCTCACCTCAAGGCCGAACATATTTTTGCCGATATGCGGCGGCAGCAACAACCGCTAAAAGTTGAAAAGGGATAGATAAGAGGGGCGTCTGTGCAAAGACTCCCCTTTTATTGAATTACAATTTTTATTGCAATTGCAACAAATTGTGATATTATATGGACAAGGAGTTTTAACCATGATCGATATTTTACGGGAAGTCGGAATGATTGAGCGGGCGCTGGACTCAATGTCGAACATTGAATTCAAGCAGATCGGCCTCGCCCGGGGGCAGTACCTTTATGTTGTCCGCATTTATGAACACCCGGGCATCATCTCTGAGCAACTATCGAACTTGATAAAGGTCGATCGGACCACGATTGCCCGCGCCGTCAAGAAGCTTGAGCAGAAGGGCTTCATTGAGCGGCGCAGCGACCCGCAAAATAAGAAGATCAAGCGCCTGTTCGTTACCAAGAAAGGGAAGGAGATCTACCCCTTCATCATTCGTGAGAACCAGCACTCTAATGCGGTGGCACTCCATGGTTTTACTGATAAGGAAGCGCAACAGGTCCATGACTACCTGGTCCGCGTCCGCCACAACATTGATGGCGACTGGGACCTGGTTAAGCATGGCGGTAAGCGTGTATACTAGGAGGCTTTTCAAATGGATAAAGTTATTGTTGATCAGAGCTTCTGGGAACTTTTCCCGGATGCTCAAGTGAATATTTTGTATGCCAACGGGATCGATAATCACGATACGGACAAGAATCTGGCCGAACGGCGGGAAATGCTTGCCAACGCGACTAAGGAGGCGGGAAAGTTCCTGACCAACGAAACTTTCCGGATGAACTCCGTGGTTGACCAATGGAGAAAGGCCTACCAGCAGTTCAAGAAGAAGAAGGGGTCCCGGGCCTCGATTGAAGCGCTGCTGAAGCGGGTTAACCAAGGGCGGACCTTTGACCCGATCGATCCAATGGTGGATATCTACAATAGCATCTCCATGACTTACGGGGTTCCGGTCGGCATGGAAGACCGCGACAAGATTAAGGGCGCCATGCACCTGGGCCAGGTCGACGGCGGCCAGGCCTTTCGTCCGGTGGGGGCCGATGAAGATGAGCCGACCCTGCCTGGGGAAGTTTGCTACTACGACGATGAGGGTGCCGTCTGCCGGTGTCTGAACTGGCGTGATGCCCAGCGGACGATGCTGACGGCGGACTCACAAAACGTTGTAGCGGTCATTGAATCCGTCAACGCCGCCCAAGCCGCCCGGGCCGATGAGGCGATGGAAGAGTTGCGCAAGCTGATTAACCAGCATTTTGGCGTTAAACCGACGCTGGTTTACCACCTGACAAAGGACAACCCGGTTGCCGAGGTGCCGGTTGATATGCAGTAATCCTTGCTTACGTGGGAGGAAGTCATTATGCGAAAAGACATTATCACTGACCATGCCAAGCTCTCCTGAATCCTTGACCAATGTCAGATCCTGCACTTGGGTTTGAGTAACCAGCACGGTTCCTACGTTGTGCCAGTACATTACGGCTACCAGGAAGGCCCGAATGGTCACTACACGATCTACATTCATGGTACGGGAGATGGCGAAAAGGCCGCCACGCTGAATGCCGGAAAAGTGATCGGCTTTGAGACGGATCATGGTCACGAAAATTTGATCTATACCCCACCGCGAGCCGGTGATTTTGGTCTATCGCTCATGAGCGTGATTGGTAATGGGACCCCACGACAGCTGACTGATCCGCAGGAGAAACTGTTTGCCCTGCGGACGATTATCCACCACTACGTCAATACGATCCCGGTCGCAATCGCAGCTGAGGATGTCAAGAGTGTACCAACGTGGGCGATTGATGTGCAAAACATCACGGGACGGGTCCACCACCCTACTAAAGAGTGGGCGACTGCCCTGGGGTTACCCCTGGAAAAGCGCCACGGGAAGCATTACGAAGACGGTGCGATGGTCAGCGATGATACTGACTACCAAGAAGGTAATGCGGCTGACCCGGATGCGACAAGCGGGGCCTCACAAAAACAGTAAGAAAAAAGCATCGACTCAATTGGCGATGCTTTTTGGCTCCTGATTAATTCGAACCTATTACAGATCCTGTAGTTCTTCTGCTTTATCAGCGACTTCTTGATCCATTTCATTGTGTTCATCAGTGAAATCATTGTAACTACCACTAATATCTGTGGCATGGTTAGTAAAATGTTTCAGCCTAAGATAGGCACTGTGGATCTTTTCCTTTTCTCCTTTAGGTGCAGCAGTATTCTTTTGAATCTTTTGGTCAGCGTCATGCATGTTGCCTATTATGGTATCAAGGCTATCAATATCGTCGCTATGTTTCTCCTCAATATTATCGATAGTAGCATCAACATCAAAGTCCTCGTCAGAATTATCAATGGCTTCTTCCCATTCTTTACCTTCTTGATTAGATAATTGTTCTGTGGCTGCAGCTATGTACTTATATTGGTTAATAAAGTCGTCTTTGTCATCTTTATAGTTCTTCTTACCTTTAGCGTATTGGACCTGTTTTTGGGCTTCAGCTTCCTGCTCATCAGCCGTATTTTGGGCCATACCGCTACCAAAGAGGCATACAATCAAAATTACCAGCGTAATAATAGTTCTTTTCTTGTTCTGCTTGAACTTCTTACTATCTTTGTCTTCCCTTAATTTGAACCACTTTACCCCAAAAACAATTGCAACAATTAGGGCAATGATAAATCCTAAAGCTAAAATACTGGCTAAACTTTGCATCCCAATCTCCTCCGAGCATATATAAATAAAGACAGAACCAATCAGCGTTGAATAGGCGTTGGTTGGTTCTGTCTTTTTAGCCTTGCTAAGTATATCACAATGTCAGCATTTACTCGACCAGTTTTTTAGCATTAAGGGCTATCGGTGTTAATTACTGTCTTTGCGGCAGTTGGGCAGCCTTCCTGCGGCGCCGTTGCACATCCTCGGCCACCAGCTTGTAGATTGCGGCAAACAGCGGCACGGTGAGCATCATTCCCAAGATTCCAGTGATTCCCCCACCGACGATAACGGCGGCAAATACCCAAACGCTGGGAAGACCGATGCTCTTGCCAACGACCAGGGGGTAGGTGACCCGGTTGTCGAATTGCTGGAGGACAATAATAAAGATCAGGAAAACCAGTGCCTTGAATGGCGAAACGGCAAAAATCAGGACAACTCCGATGCTGGCCCCGAGGATCGCCCCGATGATCGGGATCAGGGCGCCGAAGAAGGTGACGACCCCGATCATGGAGGCGTAAGGGATTCCGAGGAGCTTCATGCCGATAAAGCAGGCCACGCCCAGGATGGCGGCATCCTTGCACTGACCGACGATGTAGTTGCTGTAACTATCGTCGAAGGTCTTGATGACGTGCATAAATGGCTGCTTGATCTTGCTGAAGTAGGTGTCCATCACCTTGTGAAACTGCCGGGCCAGCATTTCCTTGTAGATCAGGAGGTAGATTGAGAAGAAGAAGGCAATCACCGCGGTCGTTGTGGCGGAGACGATCGAGCTGGCGGTCGACATGACGGTCTTCATGGTGCCGCCGACGCCGTAGCCGATGTATTTGCCGATCTTGTTCCAGTCGAAGTGCTTAGGGTCAAAATTCTTCCAGAAATCCTTGAAATTACTGTTTTCCTGAATGGTGTCGATCAGGTGGTTGATGACCCGGCTATGGTTAGCAATTAGGAGTTTAACACAGCTGACGATCTCGGGGATCACCAGCCGAATCACTAGGACGACGATGATAATGATCGACAGGTATGACAAAACAATGCTGACGGCCCGCTTGAAGCGCCGCGCTTTGGGACCGGGAAAGAGGCGGAGGTAGAGGTGCTCATACTGACGGAGAATGAGGTTGACGATGTAGGCAACCACACAGCCGATCAAGAGGGGCATGGCCGCGCCCAAGACGGTCTTCAAAAACTTGGCGACGGCTCCCCAGTAGGTGACCGCCAGGAATAAGAGAAAGAAGGCTAATACAAGCGATAGGTGACGACGATGAATATGAACTTTCAAATTACTCCTCCTTTAACTGATGGCAGAGGTTTACCAGGTAGCGGTGGCTGGCCATCTGTTCGGCACAGTCATTCTGGTCCTTCAGGTTGATCTCGTAGATGCTGGTTGCAGCTGGGTTGAGCAGGGGCAGGACCTTGGCCCAGTTGATCTTTCCCGTGCCCAGCTGGAGACTGTCATGGGTCTGGCCTAGTGAGTCCACCAGGTGGTAATGAACAACATCCGGTGCCAGGTGCTTTAAGGAACGCTGGAGGCCGGCGTTGTCACCATAGAGCTCAATGAAGCAGTGGGAGGTGTCGAAAGCCAGCCGGTAGTGGTGGGCAAGAATTTCATCCTCCTGATCTGGATGCCCGTAAGCGAAGACCGGGGCGATGGAGTTCTCAAACATGATGTGGCTGCCGCCCTCGTCCTTGAACCGGTCCAGTCGGTCATACACCGCCTGGCGGGCTGCTTCAACGCTGGGGTAGAGGCCGACCATGTGTTGGACTTCCGCCCCGGAGTACCCGCCGTGAACGAGGACTTGGACATTGAGATCATGACCCAGGCGGATCAGCTGCTCGGTGGTGGTTTCAATGAATCGGTAGAGGTCCGGATAATACTTCTCCGGGGCCACGACATCAGAGTGGTAGTTTTCGAACTTCATCGGGTGGTGGAGGACAATCTGCGAGATCCCCCGTGATTGAACGTACTGGACAGCATCATAAAGCCGTTTGTAGCCGTCGGTGGTGAAGTCGCTGGCTGCGGTGTAGAATTCATAGACCGTCGGCTGGTATTGCAGGCGGTCGTCGATTTGGACACGATCGCTACTCCCCTTGAGACCGAGAATTGGTTGATACATTATTCAAGACTCCTTCGTGAGAGATTGCTTACCATTAATGATAGCAGATTTTGGTGTGGTAAGATTATGTTTGTGAAATGAAAGGAAGTGAAGCGGGGTGGTGGATAATTGGCCGCGCCAGCCATTGATTTTAACAGCACAGCTCCCCTTATCCTGGGGTGCTGGTTACTGGTGTCTTGCCCAGATGCTTGCGGGATGCCGGATACCGGTCGCTGCTCCTGATGGGGACCAGGTAGAGCTGGCGTTGATGCTGGCCCTGTGTTGGATGCTGGCCGGGGGCTATAATCAGTTGCTGATTTACCGGTATGTACCCGGGCTTGAGAACGGGCGCAACCGGGTTTTGGCGATCGCCAACGCTCTGGCCTTGATCTGTACGATTGTGCTGGCCTGGGGGAAACCGGCCGTGGTTTTGTTTCCGCGCCGTTTTTCTCCTCTGGCGATCCTGCTGCTTGTCCTGAGCCTCGCCCTGGCCAGCTTGGGCAATTATTTTGTGGACCGTATCCGGCGGATGCCGGACCGGTTACCGCTGTGGTTTGGGCCCATCACGCTTGCCGTCATGGCGGTGGTTGTTCCGCTATTCTTTGGCAGCCAAAACTGGTGGGAATGGTTGTTGGCGTCCGTCATGATAATTCTGATCCAGGCGGTTGCTTTCCAGCAGCTGCCCTGGATCCTAGCGGAGACGCCCGCCAGACGAAGTGCCCTCTACGATATGCTGCTAGGAGCAGAACTGGCAGCCCTCTTCTCTAGTGTGCTTCTCGGTGTTATTAGTTACTACCAGCGGGGATATGGTGTTCTCAGCCGGTTGTGCATCTGCTGGGGGAGTGCCGGCGTCTTTTTAGGGATCGGGGCCATGGTGATTGCCGCCTGCCAACGTTACCATAATGACTTTCGGTATGGACACGCGGCTGATCACGAAAATTGGTTTGTTGCGGTCGGCGCCCTGTGCTGGGTCGGTATTCTGTTGGCACTGATCTTAGCGTTATGAATTAACTAAAAAAAGCTCTGTGCGAGAACGTCGTACAGAGCTTCTTCTATATCATTAGTCAACAATTAAAGGTTCTTATCCATAATGAAGGTCAGCTTGGAGAGCTCCAGCCCGTGCATGATCAGTTGAGCCATCAAAGCCTTGGTCCGCTTAGCCATCTCGGCAACCATCTTGTGGGATTCCGTACTCAAGAATTCGCTGGCCTGCTTGTCGTCCATTCCTTCGACTTGCGGAGCGGTCTGGTTGACCCACCGGTAGAGGTATTCACGGGCGTCCTTTAAGTAGTCCAGGTCTTCCTTGGAGAACTCAGCATGGTGGGACTCCACGATCATGGACAGGGCTCGGTACATCCAGTAGGCACTCTTCAGGTTCATGTCGAGCTTCATTGGGGTTTCCCGGTATGAAACGTCGATGTCGTCCGCGTTACCGAAGAATGGGACGTATGGGGTGAAGGTTGGGACCCCGAAACTCATCCACAAAATGGTAGATGCGGCTTCTGGAAGGTCAGGGCGAACCTGGAGAACGTGGGAGTTCTGGGTCCGGTTAAGAGAGATTGGCCGGAAAAGGTGCTTTTCTTCATCCGTGCCGTGGCCCAGCGGATCATAAAGGGTGCCCTGGTAGTGACTGCTGAGGACCTTCTCAACGTCTTCCAGAGCAATCTTGTGGTCGGTCCGCATGATGAATGGCAGGTCGAAGTCCAATGGATCTTGATCAACACTTGGGTTGAGCAGCTTGTGACCGTACCATTGCCGTGGCGTGTTGTAGTGTTGGTCGAAGACGTCCGCGGTTCCGAAGATGTGGCGGAAGTCCCAACCGTGCTTATCAGGGTTGAGGTGGTTTGATTCGACAAACTCTTGGATACCATCGGACCACATGAAGTTGTCAGTGTCATCAAAGTCGACTTGTTGAATGGCAATCCGGTTTCCAGTAACCGCGTAGGCATCGTCCGGAATCCGTTCGGCAACCCAGTGGTGACCAGTAACGATTTCCATGTACCAGATGTCATTTTTGTCAGAGAAGATGACCCCGTTACCCTCGGCGGAACCGTACTTCTTGACCAGTTCACCGAGGTAACGAACCCCATCCTTGGCGCTATCAATGAATGGCAGGGTGGCAGCCACGATCAAGTCTTCGTTAATCCCACTCTCCGTGTTCAGCGGGTCGCAGGCGAGAACCCGTTCATTGGCGTAGACACTTTCCGTGGCACTCATGCCGACGTTCTTTTCGTTAAAACCACTTTCGTCGAAGACCCCTTCGTGAACGTAGTCAATGTTGGGTGTTCCTTGGTAACGGTAACCGTCGGCCGGACGGTCAACCACGCACTTGTTCAGGTAAGCCTTCACCTGGTTGGGGTGGTTGTGGTATGCCGGGTAAACAACCAGCTTCATCGGGTTGAGGGGACCAAAAGTATCATCGTTTCGGGCAGCCATTGTGGAACCATCGATGGTGGCGTCCTTACCAACTAACACCGTCGTGCAGGCGGACAGGTTTTTCTTCATTTCGTCAGAACCTTTCTAGAAAATCTTAAGTTACAAATTACATTTTAAACGTCCATTAATTGGTGGTCAATCGAATCACTGCTGTTCCAAGTCGGCAAATTTGGCGTGCACCAGGTTGGCCAGATCTTGGGCATTGACCTTGACTGACCGGCCGATCTTGCCAGAGGAAACGTAGATGTCCCCCTGTTCCTGGGCAGCGTTATCGATGAAGATGGGGTAGTGGTGCTTTTCGTAGATCCCCACTGGGGTGTTGGCCCCGTGGACGTAGCCGGTCGTCTTCAGGAGGTTCTTAAGGGGAACCATGTCGACCTTCTTATTGCCGGAGACCTTGGCCAGCTTTTTCTCATCGAGGTGAGTGTCAATTGGGACCACGCCGACTAGGGGACCCGTGGTCGGTCCGGACAGGACGAGGGTCTTATAGATGTTGTGCTCATCGATGCCGGTGTGGTCGACGGTCATCGTCCGGACATCGCCATCCTGGTGGGTCGGAAATTCCTTTTGCTCGTAGGCAATGTGGTTCTTGTCCAGGATCTGTTCAACCTGGGTCTTCTTCAGTTTGCTCTTCTTATTTTTCTTGCTCATTTGACACTGAGTCCTTTCATTTTTATTTCTGGAACGGACCAATTTTTATCGAGAAGGTACCAATTTCGACAGGTTCTGTTATACTGGAAAGTGAAGTTAATCGTTAAAATTAGTCTATATGGTCCGAGGAGTTAATTACATGGCAGATTTAGTATATCGCTCCGTGATGCGTGATATAAAACAAAAAATCCTGAAAAATCAGTATCCAGGGATGCGGCTCCCGGATGAGCGTACTCTCAGTGAGGACTACGGGGTTAGCCGAAGCTCAATTAAGCGGGCACTAGGAGTCCTCGCTCAGCAGGGGATCATTTTCAAAAAGCGGGGATCGGGGACCTTCATCAATCCGCTGTATCTGAAAAATCAATCACTCTTTCATTATGAGGGGAGCAACCTGGGGGTCACGGATAGCTTCCAACTTGATGGCAAAAAGCAGAGTATCAAGCTGCTTGACTATCAGGTGGTGCCGGCCAATCCTGATGTTCAGGAGGAGCTCTTCCTTAATGATAATGATTTTGTCTACCAAATAAAACGGCTGCGGCTGATTGACCAGCAGCCCTTCATGATCGAGACGGGTTTTATTCCGATCAAGATCATTCCGACCCTCTCACCAGCCATCGTTGATAGCTCAATCTTCAACTACTTGGAGGAGAGCAAGGGTAAGCGGGTTACCAAGTCGTTTATGACCATCAGTGTGGCCCCGTCAGATGAAAATGACCAGCGCCTGTTGGGACTGAAAGCCACGGAGCCGGTTGGTCTGATGGGTGGGGTCTTCTTCCTCGACGATGGGACGCCGTTTGAAGTTTCAAATATGCGGATCCACTACCAGTACATGAAGTATAGCACCTTCGTTAACCTGGATCAGG
>DWZB01000059.1 GCA_019118405.1 Candidatus Limosilactobacillus gallistercoris | reverse complement strand
CTACCACACGGCCAAGGTGGACGTCTTCCGGATCAACGAAGACGGCACCCTGACGCAGACCGATTCCGTTACCCACCAAGGGGCTACCGGTCCCCGGCCAGAACAGGAAGCACCACACGTTCACTTTGCTGACCTGACCCCTGACAAGCGGCTGGTTGTTTGTGATCTCGGAATGGACCTGATCGTGGTCTACGACGTTTCCGCCGATGGCAAGCTGACCGCTGTTTCCCGTTACAAGTGTGAAGACAGCTTTGGTACCCGCCACATCGCCTTCCACCCGAATGGCAAGTACGCTTACGTGCTCGGTGAACTGAGCAGCAAACTGGAAGTCCTGAAGTACAACGCCAACGACGCCAGCTTCACCCACGTCCAGACAATCAAAACCATCCCGGATGACTGGACGGCTCACAACGGGGCTGCTGCCATTCGCTTCTCCAGCGATGGTAAGTTCATCTACACTTCTAACCGGGGTGAGAACACGATCGCAGTCTTCGCTGTTCAACCAGACTTCACCGTCAAGCACATTCAGTCCATCTCCACTGAGGGTGACTTCCCACGGGACTTCAACCTCAGCAAGGATGAGTCCTACCTGTTGGCCTCCAACCAGAATTCTGATAACCTGACCCTCTACAAGCGCGATGCTAACACTGGTAAGCTGGAACTTCTCCAAAAGGATGTTGCCTGCCCAGAACCAGTCTGCGTTATGAAGTGGAAGTAATTTAGAAATTATCTGACGTTCTCTCAAACATCATTACACCCATTATGGTGATGGGCAAACTAAAAGGTCGATGGCAAATGCCACCGACCTTTTTCTATCTATTGTTCTCTCAAGTTAAGTGCCGTAATAGCCGCTCTCATATCTTCCGGCAAAGGCGCCGTCACGGTGATGTAGTCCTGCTTAAACGGACTGTAGAACTGCAGCCAGTAGCAATGAAGGGCCTGGCGGGCAATCAGTGCTGAGGGCTGATTATACATTTCATCCCCAAACAGGGGGTGGCCCAGGTAGGTAAAGTGCACTCGGATCTGGTGGGTCCGTCCCGTATGCAGACGGATCTTCACCAGGCTTCCCTGCTCATTGGTGTCCTGGGTCCAATACTCAGTCACCGAGGGCTTGCCGGCCCGGCCAACCATCCGCTGAACGAACGATTCCGGATCCCGCATAATTGGCGCATCGATGTAGCCGTGCTGGGCTGCAAGCCGTCCTTGCACCAAGGCCAGGTAGTTCTTCTTAACCAGGTGGCGTTTCAATTGCCGGTCCAGGACGGCGTGGGCAAAGCGGTGCTTGGGGAAGATCACCAGGCCGCTGGTATCCTTATCCAGCCGGGTCGCCACATGGATCACCTGGTTCTCGTACCCCTGCTGTTGGTAGTAGTACTTAACCCGGTTGACCAGGCTATCGGGTACCGCCACATGGTGGGCCGGCACAGTGGCTACCCCCGCCGGTTTGTTTAAAACCAGGAAGTCACGGTCCTCATAGACGATCTGGATGGGTGCCGGGTAGGCTTCCACATGTTCGTTCCCGGTTTCGGCTGGCAGCACCAGGGTGAAGGTATCACCGGGGTGGACCATATCAACTGCCCACTTTTCCTCACCGTTGATCAGCATTTTACCGCCGTGGTAAATCGCTACCTTCAGCAGGGAGCTGGTTACCCCTTCCATCCTGAGAGCCGAGCGCAGGCACCGGGGCACCTGGTGCTGGTATTTCCACGTAAACTCCATTACCGGGTCCCACCGATGAAGGAATCCTTGACCCGGTTCCAGAAATTATTGTGCCGGTAACGGGCGAAGTTGATCTTCTTATCCGAAACCTGGTAGGCCAGCTCCATCAGATAGCGCTGGCCCTTCTTGTTCTTCAGCATAACCTGGTCACGATCGCAGGTCATCACGTGCCCGTTAACGTCCCGCAGGCGCAGCATCAGCTTGGTATCAGCACCGAAGATGATTGGAGAACCCAGGGTCCGGAAAACCCGGTTGTTGAGCGAGGCCATTTCGGCCAGCTGAAAGCCGACACTGTGCGGGTCCATGATTGCACCGCCAACTGACTTGTTGTAGGCCGTCGAGCCGGTCGGCGTTGAGATGCATAGACCATCGCCTCGGAAGTTTTCGAACAGCTGGTTATTGATGTAGACATCACACACCATCGTCTTGGTGATGTTGCGGATCGTCGACTCGTTCAGGGCCACGAAACTGTCGACCACCCCATCTGAGTAGACGGCCTTCATGTCAAGCAGGGGGTAGGAAACCGACTGCCCGCTGTCCTTGACCAGGCTGTCGACCAGGTCATCGATTTCAAAGTTCCGCCAGTCGGTGTAGAAACCGAGATGACCGGTATGGATCCCTACGAAGCGGACCCGATCCAACTGCTTTTGGTAGTGATGAAAGGCCGACAGGAGGGTTCCGTCGCCGCCAATGGTGACAACAACCTCAGGCTTCTCCTGATCATACACCAGCCCGGCCTTATCCATCTCGGCCCGCAGGAGCTTGGTGACCCGCTGGGATTCAGCCGTTTCGTTATTATAAATCGCTACTCTCATTGTTTGTGCTATCCTCCTTGTCCTGTCCATCATCTTTCTTCAGCGGCTGCGCGGTCCGCTGGGAGAAGAGGGTCTGTGCCTCTTTGATTTCTTCACGAATCTCTGACATTTCGTTGTCCAGCCGGAAAGCTGCCTCGGCCGCCCGCTGCAACCGGGCCGACAGCTCTTCTGGAAAAACTCCTTGGTACTTGTAATTCAGGGAGTGTTCGATCGTGGCCCAGAAATTCATGGCCAGGGTCCGCACCTGAATCTCGGCCAGGATCTTCTTTTCCCCAGTCACGAGTTGAACCGGGTATTCGATGACGATGTGGTAGGACCGGTAACCGCTGGGCTTAACGTTGGTTACATAGTCCCGTTCCTCCAGGATGGTCATATCGCTGCGCTGCCGCAACAGGTCAACCACCACGTAAATATCCTCGACGAACTGGCACATGATCCGCAGACCGGCGATGTCCTGCATATCCTGCTCCAGCCGGTCCTCTTGGACATGCCGGCGAACCATCTTTTCCTTGATGCTATCGACGGGCTTGACCCGCCCGGTGACGAATTCGATTGGCGAATGTTCACCCTGTTCCTGATACTGCTTGCGCATCCCCCGCAGTTTTACCTTTAATTCATTGACGGCCTGTTGATATGGCAATAGGAAGTGCTGCCAATTTTCAATCATTATCAAAGCCTCCTGTTAAATCTGAATATTATTTTAGCATACTTTAATGGCCTGGTGGGTCCAATGCAGTTTACTTTACAAGCGGCCCTTTTTTTGCCACAATTGAAAATATTTACAAAAGAAATTAAAGTTACTATCAATTGGAGGAGCAGTCGATGCTTGAGATTCATTTGTTTGTCAACCCCTTGGGGATGCGTTGTTTCCGCTGTGAAAATGACGTTTTACGGGTAGATCATGAATTGAATACCAAAATTAATTACCAGTTTGTCCCGCTGTTCAACATGCAGACGATCACGGATACAATGCGGCTGTACGGCCTCAGCAGTTGTGATCTGAAGGTTCGCCAGCACGTTGCCGACACCATCTTCCAGGTGATCTTGGATTACAAGGCCGCCCTCTTCCAGGGACGCAAGCGGGGCCGGTGTTACCTGCTGCGGCTCCAAGACGCGATGGTCAGGGGCCAAGCCGATTACTCCCAGCAGCTCGTTGAACAAGTTGCCCAGCAGGCGAAGCTCGACCTGGAGATGTTCATGGAGGACCGCCGTTCCAAGCTCGCCCACCAGGCCTTTCAGGAGGACCAGCAGATGGCCGCCGAGTTGGGCGTTACCCAGACAGCGACCGCGGTGGTTTTCGATACCGACCAGACAGACTACGGGTACCTGATTGCGGATTTTGACTACGAAACCCTCATCCAGGCCTTCCGGGAAAACAAGCTCGACCACCAGCAGAGTGCGGCCCAGTTTGCGGCTCAATTCCACCGACCGTCTTTGAAAATCATTCAAAAATGAATAAAAGGGGCTGTGACATAAGTCCCCAAAAATAAGCGGAGTTAGATGAAATCTTCGGATTTCATTTAACTCCGTTTTCCTTTAAAATTAGTAAAAGAAAAAGCACCGACCTGACCGTCGATGCTTCTCAAATACCC
>DWZB01000058.1 GCA_019118405.1 Candidatus Limosilactobacillus gallistercoris | reverse complement strand
TCTTCGATCTTAAGCAATTGATCCATGGAAACGTTGTGTTCCTTAGCGATGTCAAGGAGTGGCTTGCCACCGATAGTAGCGCTGGAGTAAGCAGCGAATTCTGAATCACCGTGTTCAGCCATGATGTTTGCCATAACGTCGCGTGGGTCAACATCAAACAGCTTGGCAAGGGCAATCCGCAGACGTGAGGAGTCCAGTGAAGTACCGGAACTGATAACCTTGTTCTTTGGGAAGCCAGAAAGCTTTTGAACAGCGAAAGTCAGGATGTCAACTGGGTTAGCAGCAACAAGGAATACACCGTTGAAACCAGACTTAACGATTGGTTCGATGATGGACTTCATGATCTTGAGGTTCTTGTCAACCAATTGAAGACGGGTTTCACCTGGCTTTTGAGGAGCACCGGCAGTGATAACTACCAGGTCAGCATCCTTGCAAGTATCGTAGTCAGCGGCGTAGATCTTCTTTGGGGCAGTGAAGACAGTAGCATCTTCAAGGTCCAAAGTGTCACCTTCAGCACGCTTCTTGTTGATATCAACAATGGCTAATTCTTCAGCCAAACCTTGTTGTACCATTGCGTAAGCGTAACTTGAACCAACGGCACCGTCACCGACGAGAACAACTTTTTGATGATTCTTAGACATAATTTAAGTCTCCCTTTCATCCTATATGTGCTATTTTGAGAATTTCCTCTCGTATTCGATTATAGCATTCCTTGTGAAAAAAGCTATAAATTTGTGAAATAAGATTCAATTTTGTTAAAAAGTTTAAAAGTTTAGATGAATTTAGTAAATCTTTTAGTTAAAGGCTCCATAACCGGCTACCAGGAGGGCAACCACGATCATCGGCCAAAGTAGGACGTGAACGAGGACGCCAACTAGCAGGACCAGGAAGAAGATCCCGATAATCTTAAGGGTGAATACTCCTAATTTCCATAGGAGCCACAGAACGAGTAACGTGATTAAGATACCCATTGTTTTCCTCCATATATTCAAGATTGCTAGCAGTATATCACTCACTATTAAGGAAAGAAAAGGAGAAGAATTAAACTTTGGCACTTTCTTAACCTTGTGATAGAATATAGTTATCTAAATGGCTAATTAGCCGCGAATATACGATGGAGGAGGTGGTTACCATTCTGAATCGAACGAAGCAGTTTATGCGTGAGAATGATTTAATGTATAAAAAAGAATACATTCGTCCAATGATGACGCCGCAGCACGTCTATGTCTTTCGGTTTGGTAAACACAGGTTAAACAATCGGGTGATCATTCGGTATTCTCATACCTGGACGGGCCGATTGAAGATCAATGAAATTGACGTCCGACTTCATCATCAACATCACCCGCGGATTTTCCTGACCGAGGCCGACCTGATCGATTACCTGAAGCACCACATGGAAAAGGAAAAACGGCGGGAAAATGAACGATCACGTGCCGATGATGATGACGCAGAATAGGTGATCGTGGAACTATCGTGACCATTGTTTTTGGCCGCGATTTTTATTTAAGGAGGATTTTAAGTGGATTGGACAGCAGTAACAGTGATTACGTCAAGCGAGGCCGTTGAGGCGGTCAGCTACATTTTAACTGATGAGGGGGCCCAGGGGGTCCAGATTGATGATGCCGCCGACTTTGCCAACCTCAAACCGGGAAAGTATGGGGAACATGGTGAGATTGTTGATCCGGCCACCATTCCGCACCGTACTTCGGGAGCGGCCGTAACCGGCTATTTCCCTGCTAAGACCTTTGTTCCCGAGTTGTTGCCGACGATCCGGCAACGGGTTGCCAAGCTGCATGACTATGGCCTGAACCCTGGCGAGGATGAGGTTACCTCTGCAGTGGTCGACAACCATCAGTGGGCAACGGTTTGGCAGAAGTACTACCACCCGCTACGAGTTACCAACGAATTAACGATTGTCCCTCAGTGGGAGGACTACCAGCCAACACAGAAGCAGGAGAAGCTCCTTGTGCTGGATCCGGGAATGGCCTTCGGAACGGGAACCCACCCGACGACCGAGCTGATCCTGCAGGCGCTGGAAAATGTCATCCGTGGTGGCGAGTCCCTGATCGATGTTGGAACGGGCTCCGGTGTCTTGAGTATTGCTGCCAAGCAATTAGGGGCCGGGGATGTCCAGGCCTACGATATCGATGAAGTAGCCGTCCGGTCGGCCCAGAAGAACCTGGATCTCAATCCGGTGGCTAAGGACGTCAAGGTGGGCGTCAACAGCCTCCTTGATGGTATCCATACACAAGTTGATGTGGTGGTCGCCAACATCCTGGCAGAGATCATTGTGCCCCTGATCCCGCAGGCCTTTCCTAACCTGAAGCCCGGCGGCTACTTCCTGGCATCCGGGATCATCGACGACAAGGCCGCCATGGTTCGGCAGAAGATGCTCGACCAATCCTTTGTCATTGACAGCGAAACTAAGATGGGTGATTGGCATGGGATCATTGCTCACAAGCCGGCGGAGGATGAAGAATAATGCAGCGTTACTTTATCAATCAGCCAGCTGACCAAAAAGAGATCGAATTGCCTAAGGACGTTGCCCACCACCTAGTTACTGTCATGCGTGCCCAGGCCGGTAGCCAGATAGAAGTGGTCTTAGCTGATCATCGGGTGTACCTGGCAACGGTGACGACGACATCACCAGCCCAGATCCAGATCGTCAAGGACCTCGACCGGGATAGCGAGTTGCCGTTGCGGGTCACCCTGCTTTGCGGCCTCCCGAAGACTAAGGAGAAGCCGGAGATGATTGTCCAGAAAGCCACCGAACTGGGGGCCGATAAGATCGTCTTCTTTGAATCGGCACGGTCAATCAGTCATTGGGCTAAGCAGAAGCAGGCCAAAAAATTGGCCCGCCTGCAGAAGATTGCGGATGGGGCGGCGGAACAATCCCACCGCAACCGGCAGCCCCAGGTTGCCTATGCTCCCGACCTCGCAACGGCCCTGGCAGAAAATCCGGCCGATCATCGGGTCGTTGCCTGGGAGGAGTCGGCCAAGCAGGGCGAGACCAGTGCGCTTCACCAGGTGTTGACCGGGATGACGCCGGGGCAATCGCTGGTAGCTATCTTTGGTCCCGAGGGCGGCTTGACCAGTCAGGAAGTTGAACAGATGCAGGCGGTCGGGGTAGTCCCAGTTGGCCTGGGTCCCCGGATCCTGCGGACAGAGACGGCGCCCCTGTACTTCCTGGCGGCGGTTTCCTATGCCAGTGAGCTGGCGGTTAATCATCGTTAATGATTATGTAGGATTGTGATACAATTAGAAAAATCAATAAAAGTAAAATTAGATAGTTAAGGTGTTGTGAAATGGCAATCTTCAAAAGCAAATGGCAAACGTTTGATAAGCTGCTCTGGATTCTTGGAATCGTCTTTGGCATGCTGGTTCCCGTCTTGACGGACCGGATCCCGATGCTGACCCGGGTACACTGGGTCGTTTGGTTCCTGCTAATTGTCAATGGAATCTATAGCGTTTGGATTGGCGTTCATGTTGCGCGGCGTCAGCAGAGAGTCTTTAATCTGTTGACTTTTCCACTGCTGTTCCTGCTAGCAGCCTATTTCTTTATGCCGCACTATACCTACTACTTTGCACCTGCGTACTGGGCAGTGAGCTACCTGTCCTGGGCTAGTCAACAGAAGTAATTTTGACCGAAGGGGGACTGATAATGTCACAAGTTAAAGAGTTAACGCACGAAGACGTGCGCAAGATGGTTTCTTCTTATATGAATGATGAACACGTGGCATTGGTCGAGAAGGCCTACCGTTTTGCTGCGATCTGTCACCATGATCAACGGCGGAAGTCAGGGGAACCGTACATTATCCACCCAATTCAGGTTGCCGGGATCCTGGCTAACCTCCAGATGGATCCGGAAACGGTTTGCGCAGGGTATCTCCACGACATTGCGGAAGATACTGGCGCGAGTCTAGGTGACATTAAGGAGCTGTTCGGCCCAACAATCACCATGATTGTTGACGGTGATACCAAGCTAGGCAAGATCCACTACAAATCTAACCGGGAGCAGATGGCGGCGACCCACCGGAAACTTCTCCTGGCGATGTCCAAGGATATCCGCGTGATGATTGTCAAGCTGGCTGACCGTTTGCACAATATGCGGACCCTGCAGCACCTGCGGCCGGACAAGCAGCGGCGAATCTCCAACGAAACCTTGGAGATCTACGCTCCAATTGCTGACCGACTGGGGATCAGCACGATCAAGTGGGAATTGGAGGACCTGTCCCTGCGCTACCTCAACCCGCAGCAGTACTACCGGATTGTTCACCTGATGAACTCCCGACGTGACCAGCGGGTCGACTACATCAACAATGCCATCGACCTGATCAAGGATGCCCTGAGCGACCTGAAGCTGGGACCAAATGTCGAGATTTACGGGCGACCTAAGCATATCTACTCGATCTACCGCAAGATGGTGACGCAGCACAAGCAGTTCAGCCAGATCTATGACTTGCTGGCGATCCGGGTGGTTGTCGACACCATCAAGGATTGTTATGCGGTACTTGGGGCCATTCACACTAACTGGAAGCCAATGCCTGGACGGTTCAAGGACTACATTGCGATGCCGAAGACCAATGGTTACCAATCGCTGCACACCACGGTGATCGGGCCTGAGGGACGGCCGCTGGAAGTTCAGATCCGGACCCACAAGATGCACGAGGTGGCTGAATACGGGGTTGCCGCGCACTGGGCCTACAAGGAAGGTAAGACCAATGGTGTCCAACAGACCCGGGATAGTCAGAAACTTAACGTCGTCAAGGAAATTCTCGAACTGCGGCAGGAGAGTAATGGGACGGACGAATTCATGCAGGGTGTCCAGAGCGACATCTTCACCGATAAGGTTTATGCCTTCACACCGAAGGGCGATGTTATCGAGATGCCAAAGGGCGCTGGTCCGCTGGATATGGCCTACCAAATCCATACTGAGGTCGGTAATCACACGACCGGGGCTAAGGTTAACGGCCGCATTGTCCCATTGGATTACGAGATCAAGAACGGTGAAATTGTTGATATTCTAACCTCACCATCATCGGCGGGGCCAAGCCGGGACTGGCTCGATATGGTCAAGACGCGGCGGGCCCGGAATAAGATTCGCCAGTTCTTCCGTGCCCATTACCGGGAGCAGAACATCGAGCAGGGTAAACAAATGATCGAAAACGAGCTGC
>DWZB01000001.1 GCA_019118405.1 Candidatus Limosilactobacillus gallistercoris | reverse complement strand
GTTGCTGAAGAGTTTCTGGACCTTCTCGGCATCTGCCAGGTTGGCGCAAGCGGCCGTGACCGCCGTCATGTCCTTGATAGCCACGGACTCGGCATGACTCGGTCCGGAGAGAACCACAATGTCGCGCCGGTACTTCGGATCGATCTCTTCCTTAATCATTTCGGAAGGCCGCTTGTAGGTGTTCTGCTCCAGTCCCTTCGTGGCGTGCACGATCAGGGAGCACTGGTCGAGGTCCGCCAGCACCCCATTGAGCTTGTGAGCCACCTGCCGGATTCCCTTGGTTGGGATCACGATCAGGATAACGTCGGCCCCCTTCACTGCCGCCTTCATATTGGTCGTAGCGTGAAGCTTGCTCGAATAGGTAAAGTCCTTCATGTAGGCTGGATTAACGTGATCCTTGTTCAGGCGGTCCACTTGATCTTGGTCCCGGGACCACAATTCCACCTCGTGACCATTGTCGACTAACAGGTTAGCCAGGACACTGCCCCAGGAACCGGCACCCAATACTGCTACTTTTTCCGTCATGATTAAATCTCTCCTCTAAATGAATATTACTCTGATTGCAGATACCAGGGAACGTTTCCCCAGTGACGACGTACAAGCAAAACAACCAGTGCCCCGATAAAGAACACCAATGACAACAGTTGCGACACCCGAATCACGGAACCGATCATCAGGCTATCCGTCCGCATCCCTTCGATGAAGAAGCGGCCAAAAGCGTACCACATCACGTAGGCCAGGAAGACCTCGCCGCGCCGAAAGAGGTGGCGCCGGTGACGCAGACTCACCAGCAAAACAAAACCCAGCAGATCCCAGAGTGACTCGTATAAGAAGGTTGGGACCCGGTACTGCCCGCCGATGTCCATCTGGTTGACAATCCAGTGGGGAATACGCTGTGCCAATAGGGCCGCCCGGGTGGTGATTACCCCAAAGGCTTCCTGGTTCATGAAGTTCCCCCAGCGGCCGATCCCCTGAGCGAGGATGACGGTCGGCGCAATCACGTCGAGCATTGTCCACATTGACAACTGGCGCGACCGGCAGAAAAAGTACAGGACCAGAAAGCCGCCGATGATGGCGCCATAGATGGCAATCCCCCCGTCCCAGATGGCAATAATCTCTGCCGGGTGGACCGAATAGTAGGGCCACTGAAAGGCCACATAGTAGATCCGGGCACAAATGATCGCAATCGGCAGGGCCCAGAGGAGGTAATCATAGAAGTAGTCCTCGGCAATTCCCTGCCGCTGTCCCTCGCGCACGGCCAGCCAGAGGGCCAGGACCACGCCCGTCGCAATAATGACCCCGTACCAGTGAATGGTAAAAGGCCCGAACTGCAGGGCAATCGGGTTGAGGGCCGCAGTAATCGTTTCTGCCATTACTTCTGTTCCTTCTTCTTGGTGTCCCGTGCGGAGTTGGCCTTGATCAGCTTGTTCAGGTTGCGGTCAAACGTCTCCGTAGCATCGTAGCCCATCGTTTCGGCACGGTAGTTCATGGCCGCGGACTCGATAATAATCGCCAAGTTCCGCCCGATCTTGACGGGGATGGAAACCTTCGGAATGATGACTCCTTGGATGGTCTGGGTATCGCCCCGGTCCCCCAGCCGATCAAACTTGGCATCCGGCGTCCACGTCTCCAGGTGCACGATCAGGTCAATCTTATCGTTGGGCATGACAGCCCCGGTTCCGTACAGGGTGGCAACGTCGATGATCCCGATTCCCCGAATCTCCATCAGGTGCTCCAGGATCGCCGGGGCGCTCCCGATCAGGGTCTGTTCATCCCGGGCATAGACTTCCACCCGGTCATCGGCAACTAAACGGTGGCCCCGCCGAACCAGTTCCAGGGCGGTTTCACTCTTCCCGACCCCGGAATCACCGGTGATCAGAACCCCAACCCCGTTGATATCGACCTGGACCCCGTGGAGGGACTTCCGTGGTGCCAGCCGGCCCAGCAGGAAGGAGGTCATGTTGCTGAGAATCTGGGAAGACGTCAGGTGCGTCCCGAGAATCGGGATGTGGGCATCCTTTGCCGCCACCTTCAACTCCGCTGGAATCGGCAAGTTGGTTGAGATAACGAAGCACGGCGTCTGCGGCGTACACATCTTTGTCATGTACTTCACCATCTTCTCGTGAGTCAGGTCCTTGGCAAACGAGGTTTCCGTGATCCCCAGCAACTGAATTCGCAGGGCTGGATAGTGCTTGAAGTAACCGGCAAATTCAAGGGCCGGCCGTGAGATATCACTGGTGGTAATCGGCCGATCAAGGTAATCCTCACCCTGGAGGACCTTCAGTCGAACCTTTTCAACTAATTCCTGAACCGTAACACTGTTTGTTGGCACAACTATCCACTCCTTTTCAATAACCATTTTCCTGATGATCAGTAATCAGGGTATTGCAGATCGACATAATGATGGCAATCAGCATCGCACTCCAAAATGACGAGAAGTGGAAAAATGCCGAGCCAACGAATAGGGACGTTAATTCAAGCATCACGCCATTGACCACGATACTGAAGAGCCCCAGCGTCAGGATATTAATCGGCAACGATAGGATCATTAAAATCGGCCTGATCAAAACGTTCAGGATTGCTAACACGAAGCTGGCCAGCAACGCCATCCAGGCACTGCTGATGTAAAACATCCCCGTGCCGGCAAACAGCCCTGCCAGAGCAATGAACAAGATCGTATCAATCAATACTTTTTTCCAAAATCCCATTAGGATCGCTCATTTCTTTTGATGTCTTTTTCTTCCACGTCAGTTAACTGTCGGCGTGATTGGGAATGATCCGTACGCGTTGCCTGCTTGCCAAGATCGTTTAGCGTATGCAGCATCCCCAAGATCCCTGGATTAGCGGGATCCGGCGGCATGATAATCATTAAAATCAGGTAGATGATCATCCCTGGCACAATCGCGGTCAGGATGGTCAAAATCACGTAGACAATCCGCAAGAGGTTTGCGGAAATATGGAAGTATTTGCCGAAGCCCCCGAAGACTCCGCCGATAATCCGGTCGGAAGCAGATCGGGTCAGGCGGCGATGACGACTTTCACGCATGTGCACCACTCCTTTTAAGTCAATATTACTTGCTTTCGCCAGTAACCGCAATCACCATTATTGCGGATTCTTCTGGCTGAGCTTCCACTGAAGGTAGGCATTGATGAACGGATCGAGGTCGCCGTCCATCACGGCTTGGCCATTGTGGGTCTCGTAGCCGCTCCGGTTGTCCTTGACCAGGGTGTAGGGGTGGAAGACGTAGGAGCGAATCTGAGATCCCCAGCCGATATCCAGCTGTTCGCCCTCGATTTCGGCCCGTTGCTTGGCCTTCTTCTCCTCTTCTAATTCATAGAGCTTGGATTTCAGCATGTTCATCGCGGTAACCCGGTTTTGCAGCTGGGAACGCTCTGCCTGCGAGGAGGTAACAATCCCGGTCGGAATGTGGGTGATCCGGACAGCCGACTCGGTCTTGTTGATGTGCTGACCACCGGCACCACTGGAACGGAAGGTATCAACCCGTAGGTCGGACGGGTCAATGTCGATGTGGACACTCTCGTCCAATTCCGGCATGACGTCCACCGAGGCAAATGAGGTGTGCCGCCGGCCGGCTGCGTCGAACGGTGAAATCCGGACCAGACGGTGAACCCCCTTCTCACTGCGCAGGTAGCCAAAGGCATTGTGTCCCTTGATCAAGAGGGTGACGCTCTTAATTCCGGCGGCATCCCCGGCCTCGTAGTTGGCAGTTTCGACATCAAAGCCGTGCTGTTCACCCCAGCGGACGTACATCCGCAAGAGCATGGAGCCCCAGTCCTGCGCTTCCGTCCCCCCGGCACCCGGGTGGATTTCCAGAATGGCGTTCTTCGCGTCGTACTCGCCATCGAGCAGCTGGTTGAGCCGGTACTGGTCTAGCGCCTTCTTGGTCTTGGCAAAGGAATCATCCAGTTCCTTCTGCAAGTCTGGATCGGGGCCCATCTCCAGCAGTTCAATCGTCGTCTGCAGATTAGCAATCTGGTCCCGGAGCTGGACGAAGGTGTCCCGCTTATCCTTCAATTCGTTGTTATCATTGATGACCTTCTGGGCAGCTTCATTGTCATTCCAGAAGTCCGGCTGGGCCATCTTCTGTTCATTTTCCGCGATGCTTTCGTCTAACGCATCGAGGTCAAAGAGACCTCCCGAAGCGGGCAACGTCTTGTTGCATTTCTTCTACTTGCTTCTTAGCTTCACTTAGTTCCACAGTTATT
This sequence comes from Candidatus Limosilactobacillus gallistercoris, assembly GCA_019118405.1. Classification (GTDB taxonomy): domain Bacteria; phylum Bacillota; class Bacilli; order Lactobacillales; family Lactobacillaceae; genus Limosilactobacillus; species Limosilactobacillus galli. Next base: position 10,126 of record DWZB01000001.1, on the reverse strand, counting down.
CCTCCATTTATACAAAGATACGGCAGCGGTACCGTGATGGGTTACCTTACTGCCGTACCTGCCAAATCAGTAGCAATTATTTATAACTTAACGCGTTACGTTCTGCCGAATCTCAGACTTCATGAAGAGCCGGGTGGTCTCGTACTCGATGTCGGCGATCATCTGCTCAAACATGTGGTAGCCGGCCGTCTGATATTCAACCAGCGGGTTCAATTGCCCATAACCACGCAGGCCGACTGACTGCCGGAACTGGTCCATCACGTCAATGTGGTCAGTCCAGTGGGAGTCAACCACCCGCAGGAGAACGACCTTCTCGAATTCCAGCATCTGGGCCGGGTCATAGAGCTGCCGTTGCTTATCCTTGTAGACACTCTTGGCAAAGGACATCAGGCAGTCCACAATCTCGTCTTTGCTCTTGCCCTTGAGGTCGTCAACCTTGACGGTGTCCGGCTTGACCAGGACTTCTTCGGCAAAGTCAACAATACCTTTCAAGTCCCAATCCTTCTTGTCACCAAGGGTGTGCTGCTCAACTTCCCGTTGGATCGTTCGCTTGAAGATCGGCATCAGGACCCATTTCAGTGACTTATCCTCGGTGATGATCTGCTGGCGTTCCTTGTAGATGATCTCACGCTGTTCACGCATCACGTCATCATACTGCAGGACGTTCTTCCGGGAGTCGTAGTTGTTCCCTTCAACCCGCTTCTGGGCAGATTCAACCTGCCGGGTCAGGAAACGGCTCTTGATAACGGCATCATCGTCATCCACCTTCATCCGTTGCAGAAAGTTCTTGATCCGGTCGCCACCGAACCGCTTCATCAGGTCATCTTCCAGGGACAAGTAGAACTGGGACAGGCCCGGATCCCCCTGCCGGCCGGAACGCCCACGGAGCTGGTTATCAATCCGCCGCGACTCGTGCCGTTCAGTCCCGATCACGGCCAGACCGCCGAGTTCACGAACACCGGGGCCGAGCTTGATATCGGTCCCCCGTCCGGCCATGTTGGTGGCAATCGTAACAGCCCCCTTCTGACCGGCATTCTTGATGATGTCGGCTTCCTTGGCGTGGTTCTTGGCGTTCAGGACCACGTGCGGAATGTGTTCCTTATCCAACAGGTTGGACAGGTATTCAGAGGTTTCAACCGCCACAGTCCCGACCAGGATTGGCTGCCCCTTGGCGTGCAGCTTCTTGATCCGCTTAACAACGGCCGCAAATTTGCTCTTTAAGGTTGGGTAGAGCAGGTCGGGCTCATCCTTACGAATAACCGGCTTGTTTGTCGGAATCGTGATGGTCTCCATGTTATAGATTTCCCGGAATTCTTCCTGTTCCGTCTTCGCCGTCCCGGTCATCCCGGCCAGCTTGTTGTACATCCGGAAGAGGTTCTGGTAGGTGATGTTGGCCATCGTCTTGTTTTCTTCCTGAATCTCAACGCCTTCCTTGGCTTCGATCGCCTGGTGCAGGCCATCGGAGAAGCGCCGGCCCTGCATAACCCGACCGGTGAAGGAATCAACAATCAGGACCTCGCCGTCAGAGACCACGTAGTCCTTATCACGGTGCATGATGTAGTTAGCCCGCAGCGCCTGGTCCAGGTGGTGGGTCAGCGGCGTATTCTCAGGATCATAGAGGTTCTTCAGATTGAAGTACTTCTCGGCCTTTTGAATTCCGGCATCCGTCAGGGCCACCGTCTTGGACTCCAGGTCAACCTTGTAGTCGACCTCGTTCTTCAATTGCTTGACGAACCGGTCAGTCTGCTTGTAGAGCTTAGAAGTTCCCGTACCAGGACCGGAGATGATCAGTGGGGTCCGCGCTTCATCGATCAAGATGGAGTCCACCTCATCGACCAGGGCAAAGTTCAAGCCCCGCTGAACCTGGTCTTCCTTGTAAACCGCCATGTTGTCACGCAGGTAGTCAAACCCGATTTCACTGTTAGTGGAGTACATGATGTCGGCCTTGTAGGCTTCCCGCTTCTGGTCCGGGCTCATCTCAGAATTATTGATGCCGACGCTGCAGCCCAGCCAGTTATAGAGCTGGCCCATCTCGGTGGCATCACGCTTGGAGAGGTATTCGTTAACGGTGATAACGTGAACACCCTTGCCAGAAATGGCGTTCAGATAAACCGGCATCGTCGCGGTCAGGGTCTTCCCTTCACCGGTCTTCATCTCGGCGATGTTACCTTCGTGAAGTACAATTCCCCCCATGACCTGAACATGGAATGGGTAAAGGCCGAGAACCCGCTTAGCACCTTCACGAGCAACGGCAAAGGCCTCTGGCAGCATGTCGTCCAGAGACTCACCCTTTTGGTAGCGTTGGCGGAACTCTGGCGTCTTTGCCTGCAGCTGCTCATCGGTCATTGCAGCCATCATCTTCGCATAACTGTCAACTTTATTTGCGATTTTGTTAATCCGCCGTAATTCGCGACGGTCGCTTTCAATCCATTTTCTTAAAATGTTGGCCATAAAAGCGTCCTTCCTAATTTACTAGCTCGAGCTAAAATCCATTAAAAAGTGCTACTCAAGCCAATTATATTATTTTATTCTAACTTAGATATTCTAACACGTTCAGCGAGCTTTGAAAACTAGCATGCTCAGGCGGCCAGCCATCAAAAAAGGACTATCGCAATCAACCCTGCCATAGTCCTCATAGTTATAAATTATCGATTGTTATTCGGCCTCAATTAAGCCGTACCGACCATCACGACGACGGTAAACAATGCTCGTCCCGTTGGTTTCAGCATCTTGGAAGATGAAGAAGTCATGACCCAGCATATCCATCTGCAGAACCGCTTCTTCAGGATCCATCGGCTTTAATGCAATTTGCTTTGTCCGAACAATCTTCAGGTTGTCGGTACTTGCTGAATCGTCATCGCTTGGTACGAACTCAAGATTCTTGAAGCCCTTTTCACGTGACTTCCGGTTGATCTTAGTCTTGTACTTCCGAATCTGACGTTCAAGCTTATCGGTTACCAAGTCGACACTGCCATACATATCATTTGAAGTTTCTTCAGCACGCAATGTTAAGTATGGAAGTGGGATGGTTACTTCGACCTTGTAAGTCCGGTTTGGGTAAACCTTCAAGTTCACGTGGGCGGTAGCTTCAACGCTGTCCTCGAAGAACTTTTGAAGCTTGTTGATCCGCTTTACAACATAGTCACGGATTGAATCAGTGACTTCGACATTTTCACCACGAATATTGAACTTTAACATCAAACATCTCTCCTTTCAGTCCAAGCATATGCTTGATCTGATATCAGAAGGACCACTCTTCTCATATCCTATTTACATTATAGTTTAGTTCTGTTCAATAAACAAACCGTTTTCATTAACCTTTAAAATTATTTAACGAGCCAACGAAACGCTTACAACTTCACGGCAGCGCGCCTTTTTCAGGAGAACGGCGGCGTGGTAAAGCGTCCGCCCCGTCGTGTAGATATCATCTGCCAATAAAACCCGGCGACCGCACACGGCTGCCGGATCGCGCAGAAGAAACGGCTGTGATGTCTGCAACCGTTGGCGGCGGGTCTTCTGCGACTGCGCCACCTTGTCAGCAGCCCGATGCTGGAGGACCGGTACCACCGCAAGGTCGCCGAGAAGTCCTTGGACCTGATTGAACCCCCGCGTCGCCATTGTCGTCGCAGTCACCGGGATGGGGACCACCAGGTCAGCCTTTATTTGTCGAATCCGTTGCTGAAATTCGTCACAGAAGACATGGCGAAGGCGCCAGTCCCCGGCAAACTTGTAGCGGTGCATATACTCTTTCATGGCATCATTATAGGTATAGAGAGCTTGGTGGCGGAGGTGCCAGCCATACTGCTGCTGCCATTTTTGACATTCACAACACAGGTGCGGATCCTTCCAGGGACGACCGCAACCGGGGCAGGCATGTTCAGGATCAATCGGCGTGAAGGCAGCTCGGCACCGGTCACAAAGGGTGGCCTGTTCCAGCGGCTGCAGCGTTACCAGATCGCGAAGAGTCAGCCGGACCGCTATCCGGGCATTGCAGAGCAGGCAATTCATTTGCTAATCGCCCGCCCCTTGCGATTCATAAAATCAACCTGGCGGACTGCCGCCCGGACCCGCCGGCACTGTCCTGCTATCCAGAAACAGACCGTCCCCGTTGGCCGCCTCAACGATCGTCCGGCCCGTCCGGCAATCTGAACTAGGGCCGAAGATGAGAAAACCGGGTCATCGGCGCCTAGGACAAACACGTCGATTGCCGGAAAGGTCACCCCTCGTTCCAAGATAGTAGTCGTCACCAGAAAATCATACTTGCCGTCACGCATCCCCTGGACCTTTGTCATCCGGTCGGGGTCCGCCGCGTGAACAGTAGCAAACGTGTGTCGCGGCAGGGCCGTTTGGAGAAGCGGGCGCACCACCGCCAGGTCCGCTACGTGCGGGACAAATAGCAGGAAGCGATAGCCGGCGTCCAGCGAGCGGCGCAGCTGATTAAGCAAGCTGGCCGGCAAACGACCGCGCTGCACCCCGCGGCGCCAGCCCGGAGCCAGCCGCAGACGGATCCGGGGCAGCAAATGGCCGTGATAGCGGAGCGGCAGGTAGCTCACCGCCAACCGGCCGCGCTTAACCTGCCGCAGGAGAGCTGGACCCGGGGTAGCTGTCAAATACAGACAGCCGCCCTGTTCCTTCACCGCCTGCCGACTGGCAAACAGCAGGGCATCATTGGCGGCGAAGGGAAAGGCGTCCACTTCATCAATAATCAGGTTATCGAAGGCATGGTAGAAGCGCAGCAGTTGGTGCGTGGTGCAGACCGTCAGCTGGGCATAGCGGTAGGGCAGCTCCTGGCGCCCGTGCAGCAAGGCCATCGACGTGTTCTGAAAGGCAGCCTGCAGACGGGGGTACAACTCCAAGCAGACATCCACCCGGGGCGAGGCTACTGCCAAACGCTCTCCCCGCTCCAAGGCATGCGCAATCCCCCTAAACATCATCTCGGTCTTTCCCGCCCCCGTCACTGCCCACAGCAATTGGTGCCGGTGGGCCGTCATTCCGGCATCCACCCCGGCAGCCGCTTCCTCCTGCAGGGGTGACAGCTGCCCCGTCCAGGTGAGCACCGGCTGGACGACCGTGAATTGATTTGGTTCTGGAACATGATAAAATTTATTTAACGTTGAAACCCGCCCCAGGTTAATGCAGCGGGGACAATAGAATTCATTATTCGGCAGAGCGGCAATTTGACAGGCCGTCTCCTGCCCACAGCGCAGGCAACGGATCATTCGCCCGTACCGCACCATCGTCGGTAGCACCTCAATCGGTGGTGCCGGGCTTGCGTGCTGCCATTCCGGCTGGTCGACCAGTACCCGTCGACCATAATAATCAGCTAATTTCATCACAATCCCCCTCTACTTAATAAATACGGGGAATCTCATTAAAAGATACGAAAGAAGTTTTTGCATGTCAGAACTATTCATTACCATTGCTAAAAACACCAGCTTCGAGATGATTATCAAGAAGTCCCGTTTCATCTGCTCAATCGGCCGGGCCGACACGGAGGAGGCCGCCCAGGATTTCATCGCTCAGGTGCAGACCGCCAACCGCAAGGCCAACCATAATTGCTTTGCCTACATGATCGGCGATAAGGACCAGGTCCAGCGGGAAAGCGATAACGGCGAGCCGAGCGGTACCGCCGGCGTCCCGATCCTGGAATCCCTCCAGCTGGCTAAGCTCCATAACGTAGTCGCCGTCGTAACCAGGTACTTCGGCGGGATTAAACTCGGCGCGGGCGGCCTAATTCGAGCATACAGCAACGTCACCACCAACGCGATCCACCAGGCCGGGCTTGTCCAGCGGGTTCTCCAGACCGCGGTCGACATCACCGTCAGCTATGCCCAGCATGACAAGCTCCTGTACTTCCTCAAGGAGCAGCAGGTCGAGGTGGCCGACGAAGCGTACGGGGTGGACGTGACGGTCACCATCTTCGTTGACCAGGCCGCCTGCGACGACTTGATCGACCAGCTCACCAACCGGTTCAATGACCAGCTCCAAATAAAAAAGGGCCAGCCCCGCAACCACGAGGTGCCCTATCAGCCCGCCTAAGCCAAGATGGCTTCGGCAATGTCTAAAATAACAATGAAGGACGTAATGCCGACCAGCCAGCCTAGGATCACCCGTGCATGGTGGTCATGGACTTTTAGTTTGTCCCAATTAAAGCCACAATACGCTGCCACCATCAGCAAGCAGCCAATGATCCCGTAGATGCCCGAGTGAAAGCCGCGGTTGTCGATGGAATAGCTGGCGGTAAAGAAGAGTCCCAACGCAAACAGCAGGCCATATAGCAGTTGTTTTCTTTCCATAAAAAGTTCCTTATCAAAAACGGTGCCCGACAGTTTAACTGGGGCACCGTTTGTTTTTATTCATGTAAATGATAGTTGTAGCTGGCCACGATGATGTTCTCACGTGAGTTCAAAACCGCCCGCAGACGAACACTGGTCTGGTTGTGCAGAGCCAGCTGCCATGGGTGCTTCGGAATGAACTGCGGAACCAGGACAGTTGTCGAGTAGTTCCGTGCCTCTGCCCGCTTAGCGATTACGTCAACGAAACGCAGGGTTGGCTTGGCAATTGACCGGTAGGAAGAGTGGATGTCAACGAAGCGGACATCCGGGTACTCAGCCTTAAACTCATTGGCAGTTTTATGTTCCTTCCCAGGGTTCTCATCGAATGACACGTGCATCGCAATGACATAGTCACCGATAGACCGGGCATAGTTAATGGCTCCCCGGGTCACCCGGGTCACGTTCCCAACCAGGACGATAACCGTTGAACCGTCATAGTCATGAAGCTGAACCTTGGTCTTCTCAGCCACCCGCAGTTGGGCCGCCACCTTAACGTAGTGGGAGTGAACGGCATGGAACATGTAGAGCAAAAGCGGCATGATGATCAGGTATGGCCAAACATTGCTGAAGTGCTGCCAGAAGAGGCAGATGACCAGGACGAGGGAAATCAGCGCCCCGACCAGGTTGATGAAGGCCTTGCCGAGCCACCAGCCTTCCCGTTCCCGGAACCAGTGGATAATCATCCCGGATTGGGAAAGGGTAAATGGCACGAACACCCCGACCGCATACAGCGGAATCAGCATGTTGGTCTGCCCGTGGAAGATCAGGATCAAAATGATGGCGCCAACCGCCAGGGAAATGATCCCGTTGGAGTAGCCCAGCCGGTCCCCACGGTCCATAAAGGCGTGCGGCATGTACTTATCCTTAGCCATGTTGAAGGCCAGGATTGGGAAGGCTGAGAACCCGGTGTTGGCGGCGACTGCCAAAATCATGGCCGTCGACAGCTGCAACAGGTAGAAGCCGATGCCGTGGCCGCCGAAGATCTGCGCCGCCATCTGGGACATGATCGTTGTCCGGGAGTTCGGAACGAGCCCTAAGTAGAAGCTGAAGAAGATGATGGCAATGAAGAAGAAGGCCAGGATGGCACTCATGATGGCCAAGGTCGTTGCCGCGTTCTTCTCCTTCGGCTTATTGAAGTTTGGTACCGCGTTACTTACGGCTTCGACCCCCGTCAGCGAGGATGAACCAGCCGAGAAGGCCCGGATGAACAGGACGAATGACATCCCCGCCACCGGCGTCCCGTAGTCGGCAATGGCATGGTAGTGGATCCGCCCAGTCAGGATGTTGTAACCACCCCAGATGATCATGATCATCGTCATCAAGACGAAGAAGTAAACCGGCACGGTTAGGAAGTTGGCACTCTCGCTCATCCCCCGCAGGTTCATGAACATGATCAGCAGGACGATGATGATCGAGATCGGCACCGAGTAATGATACAGGGCGGGGACCGCCGAGGTAATCGCCTCAGTCCCAGAAGTCGTGGAAACCGCCACGGTCAGCATGTAGTCAACCAGGAGAGATCCCCCGGCAACCAGGCCCCCGTTGCTTCCCCAGTTGCGGGTAGCAACCACGTAGGCCCCTCCACCGCTTGGGTAGGCACGGATAATCTGTTGGTATGATAGCGTGATCGCCAGCAGTAAGATCAAAACAATTGCTGCGATCGGGATTGAGTACCAAATTGCCGCAGCCGACAGGGTTACCAGGACAGTTGTGATCTGCTCTGGACCATAGGCCACTGACGAAATGGCATCTGACGACAGCATCGCCAGGGCTTTAAACTTTGTTAAGTGGGTTTGCCCTTCATCGAGGGTCTTTAATGGTTTTCCAATTAACACGCGTTTAAGATAACGCCACATGTCTCTCCCTCCCAATGATTTTGATTTGGGTAATTAAATTGGCTCCATTAATTTAATTATCACGTTATTTGAGATAACTGGATAATATTATAATTTATTAACGTTGTTTGCAACAAGCATTTTGGAACTTTTTTCGTTAAGTAAGACATTTTGCCCTTAGAGTTTGACCCGCTGGTTGACCTCTTCCGCTCCCGGATCGATCTCAGCCAGGTGACTGCGGGTTCCCCACCAGTAGAAAAGCAGGGAGCAGACGATGATCACCACGAAGTCCCACGGGTACTTGATCCAGTTCCGGCCACCGAAGCCCTCGCTGCCCACATAGGACATGAGCGAGATGAAGACCAGGTAGCACAGCAGCCAGGCACTGCTCTTCAGCTGCGGGCCCCAGGCGGTGTGGTGGTAACGGGCCTCATAGTAAAGGTAGATTGGCAGGCCCAACGCAATTACCAGGATCACCTGAATCGTCGTCGGCCACATCGTCCAGTAGATAGCCAGGCTGGTCAGGACAAAGGCGACCGGCGCCAACCATGACATGTAGGCGGGTGCAAACGGCCGCTTGAGGTCCGGCCGCATCTTCCGCAGGGCGATCACGGTCACCGGACCGGTCAGGTAGGCGATCAGGGTCGAACCAGTAATGACGGTTGCCAGCAAGCTCCAGTTCCGGAAGGTATTGACCAGAATGACAGCCAGAATGAAGTCGGTCACCATGGCAAAACGCGGAATCATGTACCGCCGGGCGAGCCGGCCCAGCCATTGCGGCAAGTGTTTGGTGTGGGTCATTGCCGCCAGGGCCCGGGAAGCGGTGGCCACAAACGCCACCCCAGTTCCGAACGGCGAGACAAAGGCGTCCATGTAGAGCAGGATGGCCAGCCAGTTCATGCCGAGCAGGATGGCAATGTCGGCAAACGGCGAGGTGAAGTTGATCCCGTGCCAGCCGTCCTTGGCCAGCATTGCCGGATCAATAGCACCGATGAAGGCCATCTGCAGCATGATGTAGATTGCGGCGGTGATGATCATGGAGATCAAGACCCCGCGGACGATGTTCTTGTGCGGATTGACCATCTCACCACCCATGTTGATGATCGTCTGGAAGGCATCGTAGGACATGATGATCCCAGAAACTGCGGCGGCTTCAAAGATTGACCGACTCCCGTAAGGCATAAAGGTCCCAACGCTGTGGCCAAAGTTGGCCGGGTGGAAACCGCTGATGATCAGCATCAGGATGGTCAGCGTTGGCAGGACAATCTTGAAGACCGAAATCAGGTTGGTAAACCGGGTCATCAGCTTAACGGACCAGAAGTTGATCAGGGTAAAGACCAGCATGAAGAGGACCACCACCCACATTCCGTTGGCCGTGATGTTGCCATCTTTCATGAAATGATGGGTCCAGTTGGCCCAGGACCACGGCCAGGAACTCATGTACTGAACCGAGGCCACCGCCTCCATCGGGACCAGGGTGATCAAGGAGATCCAGTTGGCCCAGGCGGCAATGAAGCCCAACAACTGCCCATGGCTGTACTGGGCATACCGGCTCATGCCTCCGCTCTCGGGAAACATTGCTCCCAGTTCAACATAGGTCAGGGCAATGCTGATGATGATCACGGCCCCGAGAATCCAGGAAATGATGGCGGCCGGACCGGCAACCTTTGCGGCGGTCCCGGCACCAAACAGCCAGCCGGAGCCGATCAAGGAGTTCAGCGCCAGCATGATTCCCGAAAAGAGACTTATTTTCTGTACTTTTAATTTATTCATCGTTACTCCCCTCTGCCAAGGTATTTTAAGTAATACATATTCTACTTTACCACACCGCAGTCGCCGCGCGTTGCTAAAATGATTGGCTGAAAATAATATTCCCCGGGAAATATTTCTCGCCACAAGGGCCAATAGCAAAAAGGGGCTGTGACATAAGTCCCCAAAAATAAGCGGAGTTAGATG
>DWZB01000009.1 GCA_019118405.1 Candidatus Limosilactobacillus gallistercoris | reverse complement strand
CGTGCCCGAAGGTAGTACAGCTTAGCACGACGTACCCGACCATGACGGAGAACATCGATCTTTTCAACCCGTGGTGAGTGAACTGGGAAAGTACGTTCAACACCAACACCGTTACTGATCTTACGAACAGTGTAGGTAGCGCTGATACCAGCACCGTGGCGCTTGATAACGACACCTTCGAACATCTGGATACGCTCACGTGAACCTTCAACGATCTTAGCGTGAACCCGAACAGTATCCCCGGCACGGAAGTCAGGAATATCATCCCGTAATTGACTAGCAGTAATCTTTTCGATCAACTTGTTTTGACGCATTATAATTTCTTTCCTTTCGCCGACATTCATGTCCCACCTGGGGGCAGCGGAATACCGTTATTCACGGCTAAACAGCCAATAACTACTATACAAGCTTTTCACTTAACTTTCAAGCCCTATTTTTGGTGCTCCTGGTTGATGATGGAATGGCGCAGGCCATAGCTGAAGTAGATGATCAGCCCGATGGCAAACCACCCCACCATCAGAATCTTGGCATCGATGTTCAAACCCCAGAAGATCACCGCAGAGAAGAGCGCGGAGATGGCTGGCAAAACTGGATACCACGGCATCTTGAACTGAGCTTCCGGCAGGTCCTTCCCCTCCCGTGGGCGCAGGGCGTAAATCCCCAGGGAGACGAAGATGAAGGCCACCAGGGTCCCCGCCGAAACCAGCGTTGCCAGGAAGGTGAACGGGAAGACGGAGCCCAGGATCATGGCCAGGACGGTGATCAGCCAGAGGGCGTGATTTGGCACGTGCCGTCCATCAATCACCCCGAGGGTCTTCGGCAACAGGCCGTCCCGCCCGAAGGCATAGATTAGCCGGGAAGAGGCCAGCAGGATGGCAATCAACGCGGAAAAAATCCCCACGATTGCCACTACCGAGAGCAGGTTGGCCGTAAAGTAGTGGCCGGAATGGCGGAGAGCCCAGGCGGCCGGCTCCGCATTGTTAGCGTAGCGGTTGTACTTGAACATCCCCACCAGGACCAGGGAAACGGCAATGAAGAAGCTGGTCCCCAGCACCAGGGTCCCGATCAGGCCCCGCGGCATCGTCTTCTGCGGATTCCTGGTCTCGGCGGTATTGGCCGCAATCGCATCAAAGCCGACGTAGGCGATGAAGATCTGCGCGGTCCCGGCCAGGATCCCCTGCCAGCCCCCGAAGGTTGTTCCGGGACGGTGCGGCGGGATAAACGGCACGTAGTTTTTCGCCTGAATGGCCGTCGCCCCAACCACGATGAACATCAGGATCACCAGAAGCTTGACCGCCACGATGATGTTTTCAATCCGGCTGACCTGGTGCAACCCCCGCGAGATCAGAATCCCGACGATCAAGATCGCTAGGGCCGCCAGGATATCGACGTAGGATCCGTGGCTTGGGTCAAATCCCCCGGTGAGGGCCCGCGGCAGATGAACGCCCAGGCTGGCCAGGAAACCCTGCATGTAGGCCGACCACCCCGAGGCGACAAAGGCCACCGAGATGAAGTACTCGGCCAACAGGGCCCAGCCGGCAATCCAGCCGAAGAACTCGCCAAAGAGGACGTTGATCCACGAGAAGGCCGAGCCGGCAAAAGGCAGGACCGAGGACGTCTCCGCGTAAGCCAGGGCAGAGAGCCCCGCCCCGATCGCCGCCACAATGAAGGCCAGCGGAACAGCCGGGCCGGTGTGCTCCGCCGCCACGATGCCGGGCAGGGTAAAGATTGCCGTGCCGACGACCATCCCCGTTCCGAGGCCGATCAGGTCAATTGTCCGCAGGCTGGGGGTCAGCTTGGCGTCCTTGGCCTCATAGACTGAGGGATCCTGTTTCCAAAGTAAACGTTGAATTAGTTTTTTCATCCCCATCACCATCAGTCTGGAACATCTGGATCTTCTTCGAGCTTGATATCCTCAAGCATCAGCTGCTGCTCACGGGTTAACTTGGCCGTCTTCAGCAGGTCGGGGCGCCGGTGGAGGGTCCGCCGCAGGGACTCTTTCATCCGCCATTCTCGAATCTTCTGGTGGTTACCGCTGGTCAGCACCTCAGGCACCTTCATCCCCCGGAAGTCGGCGGGACGGGTGTACTGTGGAAACTCCAGCAGGCCGTTGCTGAAGGAATCACCCATCGGGGACGCCTGGTTGCCCAGCACCCCGGGAACAAAGCGAACGGTGGCATCAATCATCACCATCGCCGCCAACTCGCCCCCGGTCAGCACGTAGTCCCCCAGGGAGGCCTCATCGGTGACCAGGTGACGGATCCGCTCGTCATAGCCCTCGTAGTGGCCGCAGATGAAGGTCAGGTGATCCTCCATCGCCAGCTCCTGGGCATAGTCCTGGTCGAAACGCCGCCCAGCCGGGTCCATCAGGATTACCCGGCCCTTCGGATAGGTGTCCTTGGTCTCCTCTTGGATCGCTGCCATGGCATCGAAAATCGGTTGCGGCTGGAGGAGCATTCCAGCCCCCCCACCAAACGGCGCATCATCGACATGGTTATGCTTGTCGGTGGTGTACTTCCGAAAGTCGGTGACGTTGATGTCGAGGAAGCCGCTCTCCTGGGCCCGTCCAACGATTGATTCCCCCAGCGTTGCTTGAAACATATCGGGGAATAAGCTTAAAATATCGATTCGCACTATTCTAGTCCTTCCATTAATTCAACTGTAACTTCACCGGCATCGAGATCCACGTCCTTAACCACGTCATCGATCACGGGAAGGAGCAAATCCTTCTTACCATCCCGCTGGACAACCCAGACGTCATTGGCCCCGGGGGAGAGGATTTCCTTGATGGTCCCAAGCTCTTCCCCGTCGACCGTCTTGACACTCAAGCCGATGATCTGGTGGTAGTAGTACTGACCGTCCTCTAGGGGTTGCTGGTCTTTGCCGCTGACCATCAGCTCGTGGTCACGGAAGGCCTGCACGTCATTGATATTGTCATAGCCGACAAACTTCACCAGGATAAAGCCCTTGTGCTGCCGGGCCGATTCGACGATCAGCTTCAGGGGTTCCCCAGCTTGTTGCAGGTAGAGGTCCTGCCCCTTGGCAAAGCGCTCCGCCACGAAATCGGTAGTCGGCATCACGCGCACATCGCCACGGATACCATGGGTATTTACAATTTTACCAACATTATAAAAGTCCATATTTCCTCCTAAAAATGGTAAAACCTCCCACAGGTTGGTGTGGGAGGTTTTTATTTAGTGTCGATGATCATTAATCAGCAACCGGATCTTCTTGGCGTTTGTACGTCGAGAACGCGCGCCCTCAACAACTGTCCGTAGTGCCGCAGCAACGTGTCCCTGCCGGCCAATCAACCGGCCCACATCTGCTGCGTCAACATTAACGGTGTATCGCCGAAAACGGTCACTATCAGATACCGTAATCGACAACGATTCCGGATGTCTTAAAAGTGGGGTTACTAAACTACGAATCAACGCTTTGATATCAGTCTCGGTCATGATCACTCATCACTACTTCTTTGCGGCGTACTTAGCTTCGTGGAACTTCTTCATAACGCCAGCCTTTTGCAGCATGTTACGAACAGTGTCAGAAGGTTGTGCACCCTTTTGCAGCCAATCCATAACGGCGTCTTCGTCGAACTTAACTTCCTTTGGAGTAGTCAATGGGTTGTAAGTACCTAATGAAGTGATGAAACGACCATCACGTGGGGAACGTGAGTCAGCGACAACAATCCGGTAGAAAGGACGCTTCTTTGAACCCATGCGCTTTAAACGAATTTTAACGGACATTCTTTTGCACCTCCCTGATTTCTTTTAACAGATAATAATATACCAGTGTTCAAATGGAATGTAAAGTAGTTTTTCTTGACAGGCGTAATTTTTTTGAATTTAGCGCTTCTTGCGCATCTTGCGGAGCTTTTTGATCCGCTTCTGCTTGTCCTTCTTCATCTTCCGGGCCATCCGGTTCATCGCCATCTGACCCATCCGGCCGCCAGGCATCTGACCGCCGAACAGGTTCTGCATCCCGCTCATGTTACCGTTGGTAACCTGCTTCATCATCTTACGCATCTGGTTGAATTGCTTGATCATCCGGTTGACCTCGACGATCGGCCGGCCGGAACCAGCAGCCAACCGCCGGCGCCGACTCGGGTTCATCAAGTCAGGGTTCTCTCGTTCCTCCGGGGTCATTGAGAGGACGATGGCGCGGATGTGGGCAAACTGCTTGGGATCCAGATTGATGTTCTTCAGGGCCGGATTATTGGCCATCCCTGGCATCATCTTGATGATGTTCTCCAGGGGTCCCATCTTGGTGACCTGGTCCATCTGCGCGAGGAAGTCGTTGTAGTCAAACGTATTCTCCCGCATCTTGTCCATGGTCTCCTGGGCCTGCTCCTCGTCAAAGTTCTTCTGGGCCTTTTCGATCAGGGTCATCATGTCACCCATACCCAGGATCCGCGAAGCCATCCGGTCGGGGTGGAAGATATCTAAGTCCTCCATCTTTTCCCCTTCACCGACGAACTTGATCGGCTTCCCCGTGACGGCTCGGATTGACATGGCCGCCCCACCACGGGTGTCACCATCGAGCTTGGTCAGGACCACCCCGGTGATGTCGAGCTTGTCATCGAAGCCCTGGGCGGTGTTGACGGCGTTCTGCCCGGTCATCGCATCGATTACCAGGAGAATTTCGTCCGGGTTGACCAGCTGCTTAATGTTGACCAATTCGTCCATCAGTTGCTCGTCAATCTGCAGCCGACCGGCCGTATCGATGATCACGTAGTCGTTGTGATTCTGCTTAGCGACTTCCATCCCCTCGCGGACGATCTCGACCGGGTCCACGTCGGTCCCCTTCTCAAAGACGGGAACGTCGATCTGGTCGGCAACCTGCTGCAACTGGGTGATGGCGGCTGGCCGGTAGACGTCGGCCGCAATGAACATCGGCCGGGCGTGGTCCTCGTTCTTCAACCGCAGGGCCAGCTTACCAGCCGTGGTCGTCTTACCGGCCCCCTGGAGACCCGCCATCATGATGACGGTTGGAATGTGGGCAGCCTTGTTGAGCGGCACGGCCTCTTCCCCCATCAGTTCGGTCAGTTGGTCGTTAACGATCTTGACAATCTGTTGGGCGGGGTTCAAGCCCTTGAGGACCTCGGCCCCGGCCGCCTCTTCGCGAACCTTCTTGACAAAGTCCTTGACCACCTTGAAGTTAACATCAGCTTCCAAGAGGGCCAGGCGGATCTCCCGCATGGTTTCCCGCAGGTCGGCCTCCGTCACCTTGGGCTTGCGCCGTAGTTTTTCCATCGCCTTCTGCAGGCGTTCTGTTAATCCTTCAAATGCCATTAGCTATTCTTCCTCCAAGCTTTCCAGATGGCCCACCAGCTCATTGAGGCGGGCATCATCCGGGTAGTGTGTGCGTACGTACTGTTGGATCTCATCGGCCTGGCGGTTGCGAGCCTGAAACTCCGCATAGAGGTGGAGCTTCGCCTCGTAGCTCTCCAGGATGTTCTCGGTCCGCTTGATGTTATCGTAGACCGCCTGCCGACTGATGTTGAAGTTCTCGGCGATCTCGCCCAGCGAGTAGTCATTCCCGTAGTAGCGGTCCATGTACTCGTTCTGCTTTTTGGTCAGAAGGGGCTGGTAAAACTCAAACAGCGAGTTGATCCGGTAGTTTTTCTCGATTTCCATATTAAAAAGTCACCTTGCTTAATCGACGTCGACCAGGCCCTTGAAGAGGCCGTAGACAAAGTCGCTGGCGTTGAACTTCTGCAGGTCGTCCACCTTTTCACCGAGGCCGACGTATTTAACCGGCAGGTGAAGTTCGTTCCGGATGGCCAGAACGATCCCCCCACGAGCGGTCCCGTCGAGCTTGGTCAGGACGATCCCAGTGACGTCGGTACTCTGCTTGAACAACTTGGCCTGGTTCAGGGCGTTTTGACCCGTCGTAGCATCCAGGACGAGCAGCACTTCATGCGGCGCATCCGGGATCTCCCGGGTCAGGATCCGCTTCATCTTGGCCAGCTCCTTCATCAGGTTGACCTTGTTCTGCAAACGACCGGCGGTATCGACGAAGAGGATGTCGTAGTCCTCCTTCTTGGCCTTCTGGACCGCATCAAAGACGACGGCCGCTGGATCACCATTTTCTGGTCCAGTGACGATGTCAACCCCGTCACGCTTAGCCCAGACGTCCAGCTGTTCGGTCGCCCCGGCCCGGAAGGTATCAGCGGCGGCTAAGAGGACCTTCTTGCCCTGCTTCTTGAAGAGGGCGGCCATCTTACCAATCGTGGTGGTTTTCCCGGCCCCGTTAACCCCAACGAACATGATTACCGTCGGGCCGGACTCGGCCATGTTGAGGTCCGGGTTCTCGTCCTTGCCGGCTTCGTCGTAGAGGTCAACCATCTTTTCGATGATGACGTTGGAAACATCCTGCTTGCTCTTGGCGTTCTCCAGCTTAACCTCTTCTCGGAGTTCGTCGCTGAGCTTCATCGCCATGTCATAGCCGACATCCGATTCGATCAGCATATCTTCCAGGTCATCGAAGAAGTCCTCATCGACGTGGCGGAAGTTCGCCAGGAAGCGGTTGAGGCGGGCCCCGAAGCCAGTCCGGGACTTAGCCAAACCGCGGTCATACTTCTTAACGGTCTGGTCGGTCTCTTCTTCCTCATCGTTTGCCTGTTCGGCGTCTTCTTCAGTGGCAGCGGCAGATTCTTCCACAGTTGGTTCCTCACTGGCTGGCTCTTTTACCGGTTCATTGGCAGAGGATTCTTCTTCAACGGCTGCACTAGTTGGTGCTGCAGACTCCGCGGCAGATTCCGCACTAGCTTGTTCAGCTGCGGCTGATGTTGCCGTTGAAGCAGCGGAGTCAGCCGTTGATTCTGCCACTGACGATTCCGCTACTGGTTCTTCCGTGGCCGCAGACTCTCCCTGTGCTTCTTCAGATATAGCAGTAGGTTGTGATTCTGCTGGTTGCGAAGTGGTCATTGGCTGCTCGCTGGCAGTTGACTGGGCTGCTTCAGATGATTCAGCCTTCTCGGATGACTGAGCCGCTTCCGTTGGCTGGGTAGCAGACTCGGGAACCGTAGTGGCTTGTGGCGCTGTCTCTTCAGCTGTTTCACTGACTGGGGCTGCACTTGGCGTCTCTTCTGGTTTCGTTGCCGCTGCACTTTCTTGGGCCACGGTTGGTTGGGCACTCGCGGTCGTTGGCTGCGCAGCCGTTGCACTTACCTGACTGGTTACCGGTTCCTGGGGCGCACTCGGCTGGGTGCTTTCAGGCGCCGTGTTGGCCGGACTAGTCACTGCACTCGGCTGTTCAGCCGGTTTCTTCTTATGGCGACGGAAAATATCAAATAATCCCATCTCTACACCTTCTTCTATTCTTCTTTTTCATCCATAGTATCGATCACGTCGACGGAGACCATCTTGGAAACTCCGGATTCCTGCATCGTGACCCCGTACAGGACGTCGGCCCCCATCATCGTTCCCTTCCGGTGGGTGATCACGATGAACTGCGGACCGGTCTTGCCAAAGCGGTTCAGGTACTGGGCAAAACGCTGCACGTTAACCTCATCCAGCGCTGCCTCAGGTTCGTCCAAAATGGCGAACGGTACCGGCCGGACTTTCAGGATCGCAAACAACAGGGTGATCGCCGTCAGCGCCCGTTCACCCCCGGAAAGGAGGCTCAGGTGCTGGTTCTTCTTGCCCGGCGGCTGGGCCATGATGTCGATGCCCGTCGTCAACAGGTGATCGGGATCGGTCAGGACCAGTTTAGCCTGGCCACCGCCGAAGATCTGCTTGAAGGTCTCATCAAAGGCCGCCGAAACCCGCTTGAAAGTCCGGGTAAACCGCTGTTCGACCTGACTGTTCATCTCACCCATTGTCTGGTTGAGTTGTTTCCGGGCGGCCAGGAGGTCATCCTGCTGGCCTTTCAAGAAGTCGTAATGCTTCTTGACCCGGTCATATTCAGCAATCGAACCGACGTTGACATCGCCAAGTTCGGCGAGGCCCCGCCGCAGAAGCTTCAGCTGGCGGGCGAGCTGGTCGTCGTCCAGGTCACTGGCCTCCTGCCGGGCCGCCTCAATGGTCATCTCGTACTGCTCGCTCAGGTGGTTGAGCAGCTGGTCGAGCCGGCTCTCGATGCGGACCTGCTGAGCCTTGAGGTCACTAGCATCGTCACTGGCGGCCTGCTGGAGCTCCGTGGTCCGCTGATGCTTGTCTTCCTGGATCGCCAGGTCATCGTTCAGCTTGGCCAGCTCCTGGTCATATTTCTCCACCTGGGCCTTGGTCTTCGTCAGCAGCGCCTGAGTCTTCT
>DWZB01000057.1 GCA_019118405.1 Candidatus Limosilactobacillus gallistercoris | reverse complement strand
CCCATCAATGGGTTGTGCCGGTGTCGGTTGGGAAATCTGGCTCGACGGGATGGAAGTCACCCAGTTTACCTACTTCCAAGTGGTTGGTGAATTGCCAATGAACCCCGTGGCCTCAGAAGTTACCTATGGTCTGGAACGGCTGGCTGAATATATCCAAAACGTTGATTCTGTCTACGACCTGGAATGGGCAGACGGGGTTCTCTACGGTGATATCTTCAAGGAACCAGAATATGAACACTCCAAGTACGCCTTTGAAGAGAGCAACCAGGAGATGCTTCTCCAAGCCTTCAACGATTACGAGACTGAAGCTAAGCGCCTGATCGAGCTCGGTCTGGTTCACCCAGCTTATGACTATGTCCTGAAGTGCAGCCACACCTTCAACCTGCTTGATGCGCGTGGGGCGGTCTCCGTTACCGAACGGGCCGGTTACCTGCACCGGATCCGGATCATGGCCAAGTCAATCGCCAAGGCCTTCGTTGAAGAACGGCGCAAGCGGGGCTTCCCATTGATTCACGACGAAAAGCTGCGGCAAAAGACCCTTGATGAATACGCCAAGAAGGCTGAAAAGGAAAAGCAGCGGGCAGCAAAGCGGGCTGCCAAGAAGGCTAAGAAAGCACAGAAGGGGGACAAGTAACATGGCTAATTCATACTTATTAGAAGTCGGCGTTGAAGAAATGCCGGCCCACGTGGTAACGCCAAGCATCAAGCAGCTGCACAAGCGGGTGGCCGACTACCTGAAGGAGGAACGGATCTCCTTTGACAGGATAAAGGAATACGCAACGCCACGGCGGATGGCCCTGTTGATCGACGGTTTGGCTGATAAGCAGCCCGATATTGACGAATCCGTTAAGGGCCCGGCCAAGAAGATTGCCCAGGATGCTGATGGCAACTGGACCAAGGCGGCTATCGGTTTCACGCGTGGTCAAGGGGCCACGGTCGATGACATCGAATTCAAGGATGTCAAGGGCGTTGAATACGTCTTCGTAGAGAAGCACATTGCCGGGAAGCCGGTGGCGGAAGTACTG
The DNA here is from genome assembly GCA_019118405.1 of Candidatus Limosilactobacillus gallistercoris. Taxonomy (GTDB): domain Bacteria; phylum Bacillota; class Bacilli; order Lactobacillales; family Lactobacillaceae; genus Limosilactobacillus; species Limosilactobacillus galli. Next base: position 5,577 of record DWZB01000057.1, on the reverse strand, counting down.
AAGGGCCTTCCGGATGTTATTACCTCAATGACCTTCCCAACCCTGATGAAGTGGGGCTACAACAACCTTCAATTCATCCGGCCAATTCGTTGGCTGGTCTCCCTGCTCAATGACCAGGTCGTACCATTCAAGATCCTGGACGTTGAAGCAGGCCGGACTACCCGGGGCCACCGCTTCCTGGGCCACGACGTTGAATTGAGCCAGGCCACCGACTATGAGGATGCCCTCCACGACCAGTTTGTGATCGCCGACCAAGCTAAGCGTAAGCAGATCATCACGGACCAGATCGACGCCATCGTTAAGAAGAACGATTGGGTAATCGATAAGGATGCCGACCTGCTGGAAGAGGTTAACAACCTGGTGGAATGGCCAACCGCCTTTGCCGGCTCCTTCGATCCCAAGTACCTGGTCCTGCCCGATGAAGTCCTGATCACTTCAATGAAGGATAACCAGCGTTTCTTCTACCTTCGTGACCACGAAGGCAAGCTCTTGCCACACTTCATCGCGGTCCGCAATGGTAACAGCGAGTACCTGGACAACGTGATCAAGGGGAACGAACGGGTGCTGGTTCCACGGCTGGAAGATGCCAAGTTCTTCTTTGAAGAGGACCAAAAGATCAGCATTGACCAATACGTTGAACGGCTCAAGCGGGTCAGCTTCCATGACAAGATCAGCTCAATGTACGACAAGATGCAACGGGTAGCTGTCATTGCCCGCCTGATTGGTAAGCGGCTTGGCCTTAACAATACTGAGCTGGCTGACCTCGACCGGGCTGCCCACATCTACAAGTTTGACCTGACCACCCAGATGGTCGGTGAATTTGCCGAGCTCCAGGGGATCATGGGTGAGATCTATGCCAAGACCTTCGGTGAAAAGGATGACGTGGCCGTGGCTATTCGTGAACACTACATGCCAATCTCTGCCGAAGGGGAGTTGCCACAGACTAAGATTGGGGCTATTCTGGCAATTGCTGATAAGCTCGACAGCATCATGAGCTTCTTCGCTGTCGGCATGATTCCATCCGGCTCCAACGACCCATACGCATTGCGGCGGCAGGCCTTCGGAATTGTCCGGATCATCAATGACCGGAACTGGCACTTGCCACTGATGGGGATGCAGGCGGCCGTCATTGAAGCCTTCGATCAGGCCGGCTTGAAGCCCGACTTTGACCTCACTGCTAACCAAGGCGAGGTACGAGCCTTCTTCCTTGACCGGATCAAGCAGCTGTTTGCCGGTGAGAAGCTGCGTCACGATATTGTTGACACGGTTACGGATACCCAGGGTGTCGACATCGCCAACGTGATTGAGGCGGCTCAGGCCATTGACAGTCACAAGGATGATGCTGACTTCAAGGGCGCAGTTGAGGCGCTGACGCGGGTTCTGCGGATTGCTAAGAAGGGGAAGTTCGGTGCTGAGATGCCAACTGTTAACCCGGACTTGTTCGTCAACCCGTCTGAACAACAACTCTACAATGCTGTAGCAGATGTTAAGAAGCAGTTTGCCGACCGGACCGTTGCTGAAAACTTCACCGCCCTGCGCGGCTTGGCGCCAGTGATCAGTGCTTACTTCGATGAGAACATGATTATGGATAAGGATGAGGCTATTCGGCAGAACCGACTGGCTCAGCTGACTATTCTGGCTCGCTTAGCGGCAGTCGTTGGAAACCTGAATGATTTGATTGTCAAGTAACGAGGGCTTTCATTTGAAATACTCGCAACTTGTGGTATCATATATATTAAGTGAATTGTGGTTAAATGATTGATTGGAGGGTCGCATTCCGTTGGGTTGCGGCCTTTCGTTACTGTTCGCGAACCTATCAAGTGGGGTGATTCAATGGCCAGAATACCACGTGAGATAATCGATCAAGTTCGTAATTCAGTTGATATTAGTGATGTCATCGGACAATACGTCCAACTCAAGCGGGCCGGCAAGAACTTTACTGGCCTGTGCCCTTTCCATGAGGAACAGACCCCATCCTTTTCTGTCAATGCTGAAAAACAGTTTTATCACTGCTTCGGTTGCGGACGGAGCGGGAACGTCTTTCAGTTCCTGATGGATTACAAACATATTGGCTTTGTTGAAGCCGTCCAAGAAGTTGCCAAACTGGGCGGGACTAAGCTGCCAACCACCTACACAACCAGCGAGGCGGCGCCAGCAAACAATCCCGTCAACCGTGAGCAGGATCAGCTCTTGGACTTGCATGAGAAGGCGGCCCAGCTTTACCACCACATCCTGATCAATACACCGGCGGGGGAACCAGCACGACGTTACCTGCAAAAGCGGGGGATGTCGCGTGAGCTGATCGAGCAGTTTTCGATCGGTTTTGCCCCTGTGCAGCGGATCCTGACGCCATACTGCAATCAGCAGGGGCTCAACTACCAGTTGATGCGCAAATCGGGACTCTTTACCGAGGACCGGGATGGCAAGCTGCAGGACCGCTTCATTGAGCGGGTAATGTTTCCAATTCGTAATGGTCAGGGACGGATCATTGCCTTCTCGGGCCGCCTGCTGAGTACGGAGCGGACTGACCTGCCCAAGTACCTCAACAGTCCGGAGACCCCGGTCTTCAACAAACGGCGGACCCTCTTTAACTTGGACCTGGCCAAGAAGGCCGCGCGGTCCGATGGTCGTCTTTATCTCTTTGAAGGGTTTATGGATGTGATTTCGGCCTTTGGTGCCGGGGTGGAAAACGGGATTGCCTCGATGGGGACGTCCTTTACTGAGGAGCAGGTTCAGATTATCAATCGGACCACCAAGCAGTTGGACATCTGTTACGATGGCGACTCAGCCGGGCAGAACGCTATTGACCGGGCAATCGGCTTGGTCAACGCCCACCAGAATGGGCAGCTGGCGCTTCGGGTGGTTCAGTTACCGGCGGGGGTGGACCCCGACGAGTATGTCCAGCAAAACGGTGCTGATAAGTTTCGGGCCTACGTACATGACCGTGAGGAGACGACGACTGATTTCTACCTTCGCTTTTTGCGCAACGGTCGTAACCTTGATAACCAGCAGGAATTGATGACCTACCTGGATGCTGTTCTTAAGGAGGTTGCGGTATTAGATGCACCGTTGGAACAGGACATGTACCTGAGCAAGCTGGCCGATGAGTTCAAGCTGGATAAGGCCGCTCTGCAGGGCCAGCTTCGGCAGCTGCAAAGTGAGCGGCGGGCCCAGCCCACGTCACCGGCCCAGGCATATCAGGAGCAAGCAGCTGCTGCCTACGCGCCGCCGGTTCAGCCGGCAGAGGTCAAGATCAGCCGGACCGAATTGGCTGAACAGATCCTGCTGCGGTACATGCTGCATGACCCCAACGTCTGGAGCCATGTCCGGGCCCAGGATGATTTCCACTTTGTTCATGAGAAGTACGAGTCCCTGTACATGGTGGCCAGTAGCTACTTCTCGGAGTATGGCGATTATACAACCGCGCGCTTCCTTGACTACCTGGTGGATTATTCGGATCTGCGGGCAACCCTCATCCAGGTTGAACAGCTGACGGTGAATCCGGACGTGGATATGCAGGTAATCGATGACTGCCTGCACATCCTGACTGAGCAGTCCCCATTGCAGGACCAGATTAAGAAGGTCCGGGCCCAACTTAAGGAGGCCAGTACGCTAAACAACACTGAACTCGCTACTCAATTGACAATTGATCTGATAAAGTTATTGAAGATACAACAACAGTATAAAGCGGAGGAGACTAAATAGTATGGCAAAGAGTAAAAAGAAAGACCTTGTTATCTCAAACAGCGATAATTTTGACCAACATGAATACGACACCGCTGTTGGTAAACTGATTCGCCACTACAAGAAGCAAAAGGAGGTCAAGTACGACGACCTGACCGAACAAATCGCCAAGCCCTTTGAACTGAATGCCAATGGGATCGACAACCTCCTGCAAAACGTCGAGGACGCTGGTATTAGTGTTGTTGATGGCAATGGTGACCCCGACCCGCGGGCGCTGAAGGCAACGGAAAAGCTCTCCCAGAGTGCGATGAAGGATACTTCGGCGCCAACCGGGGTAAAGATCAATGACCCCGTGCGGATGTACCTGAAGGAGATCGGCCGGGTCAACCTGTTGACGGCTGATCAGGAAGTCCAGCTAGCTCTGCGGATCGAGCAGGGGGATGAGGAAGCCAAGCAGGAACTGGCCGAGGCGAACCTCCGACTGGTGGTTTCAATTGCCAAGCGCTACGTCGGCCGGGGAATGCAGTTCCTGGACCTGATCCAAGAAGGGAACATGGGGTTGATGAAGGCGGTCGAAAAGTTCGACTACCGGCGGGGCTTCAAGTTCTCCACCTACGCTACCTGGTGGATCCGGCAGGCCATCACGCGGGCCATCGCTGACCAGGCCCGGACGATTCGGATCCCGGTTCACATGGTTGAAACGATCAACAAGCTGATCCGGATTCAACGGCAACTGCTCCAGGACCTTGGTCGAGAACCTCTGCCAGAAGAAATTGGGGCAGAAATGGATATGCCAACGGAGAAGGTCCGCAATATTCTGAAGATTGCGCAGGAACCAGTTTCTCTGGAAACACCAATTGGTGAAGAGGACGACTCCCACCTTGGTGACTTCATCGAGGACCAAGATGCCACTAGTCCAGCCGACCACGCGGCTTACGAAATGATGAAGAAGCAGCTGGAGAATGTTCTGGATACCCTGACGGACCGGGAAGAAAATGTTTTGCGGTTGCGGTTTGGCCTTGACGATGGCCGGACCCGGACCCTGGAAGAAGTCGGGAAGGTCTTCGGGGTTACCCGTGAACGGATTCGTCAGATCGAAGCAAAGGCGCTGCGGAAACTGCGGCACCCATCACGTTCCAAGCAATTGAAGGACTTCTTGGAATAAAACAGTTCCTATTAATTAAGTACGGTAAAAAGGCGGTTTGCAATCTTTCGGGTTGTAAACCGCCTTTTTGAATTAATTTTCTCTATAAAGATTAAAGAAAAGTTAAATAAAAATTAAAATAGTCTTGACCAGACCAAATTTTGATAATACACTTATTATAATTTAATGATTAGAGAGGAAATGAAGCTATGCCTGAATTAGCAAACGATTTGTTAGGGACAATTAACCACAAGCTGGATGCCCAGAGTCCATCTGGTATCCGGGCCTTTGACCAGGAAGTTTCTAAGGTGCCGGGGATCATCAAGCTGACCCTGGGTGAACCGGATATGAATACGCCGGAACACGTCAAGCAGGCGGCCATCAAGAGCATTCAAGAGAACGATTCTCATTATGCTCCCCAGGCTGGGAAACCAGAACTGCTTGAAGCCATCAGCAAGTTCCTTAAGGATACCCGTGGTGTTGAATACAATCCTGATAACGAGATTGTTGTCACCGTTGGGGCCACAGAAGCCCTGGTGGCAGCCCTGTTCTCCCTGCTGAATACTGGTGATAAGGTCATCATCCCAACACCGGTCTTCTCACTGTACTTCCCACTGGTTGCAATGACCGGTGCGACTGCTGTTCAGGTTGATACTTCAGCCGATGGTTTTGTTCTGACGCCGGAACGCTTGGAAGAAGTCATCGAACGTGAAGGCAAGGGAGTTAAGGCAGTACTGCTTAACTACCCA
>DWZB01000008.1 GCA_019118405.1 Candidatus Limosilactobacillus gallistercoris | reverse complement strand
CAACGTCACCCAGGAGACCTTCTTCAAGGACGTTTACCGCCTGCCAGAGGCCCACTACTTTACCTACAAGGACGGGAAGTTTGAGATGACCCAGTACTGGGACGAGGACTTCGAACCAAAGGACGAGACCTTTGACCAGGCTGTTGACAACATCGACAACGTGGTTAAGGACTCCGTTAAGGTCCACACCTTTGCAGATAAGGGAATCAAGGTTGGCTCCTTCCTGTCTGCCGGAGTGGACTCCAGTCTGGTAACGGCACTGATGCGGCCGAACAACACCTTCTCAATCGGGTTTGACAGTGGTTATGATGAAACCAAGCAGGCCCGTGAACTGGCCGCCAAGCTGAAGCTGAAGAACACCGATAAGCTGCTGACGGATGAGGAAGCCTTCAAGACCTTCCCGCTGATCCAGTACTACCTGGACGAACCAGACTCCAACCCGTCCGTGGTGCCGCTCTACTTCCTGAACAAGTTGGCTAAGGACAACGGCTACAAGGCCCTCCTGTCTGGGGAAGGGGCCGACGAACTCTTCGCCGGTTACACGGCCTACGGTTTCAACACCAAGATCAAGTTCCTGCGGTGGGTCACTGACCAGCTGAAGAAGCTGCCGAAAGAAAAGCGCTACAAGCTAGGTAAGTGGCTGGAAGGCAAGCAGTTCCACGGTTCCGAACACCTTTACCGGAACCTGGCACCGGCCCGCGACACTTTCATCGGGCAGGCCTACATCTTCAGCCCAACTGAAGCCAACGAGTACCTGAAGCCGGACTACCAGGATGGCCCATCCATCACCGACCTCCTCAAGCCGCTCTACGACAAGTGTGACGAGAAGAAGGACATGAACGAAGTGGCCAAGAAGCAATACGTGGACCTGCACCGCTTCATGCCCGGTGATATCTGCCTGAAGGCCGACAAGATGAGTATGGCCAACTCGGTTGAAATCCGGGTTCCGTTGCTGGACAAGGAGGTTATGAAGGTGGCGGAAACCACGCCAACCAACTACCTCTTCAACTACAAGGGGACCAAGTGGGCATTCCGGATGGCGGCCAACCGGCACCTGCCAGAAGAATGGGCCACCCGTCCAAAGCTTGGTTTCCCAACCCCAGTTCGTGAATGGCTGCGGGAGAAGAAGTACTACGAGATCGTTCGTGAAATGTTCGAACAGGACTTTGTCAGTGAATTCTTTGACCAGGACAAGCTGTTGAAGCTGGCTGACGATAACTTTGCCGGCAAGATCGATGGCCGGCGGAAGATCTGGACAGTCTACACCTTCCTCGTTTGGTACAAGCTGTACTTCATCGACAAGTTCAAGCCGGATGAGTCCGGCATCGACCGCGCTAAGCAGCCTGCTGCTGCCGAAGCATAGGTCAATCAAATCACTCATTTACTACGGTGGGTGATTTCTTTTTGTAATAGTTGAAAGCGCTAACAAGAAATGCTATACTATAAGTGTAGAAAAGGTAATACCTAGTGAGGTGACTCCAATGATAAGGATGATTCGAGCAGTAAGTTAACGTTGTCGTTGCTTGGAATTGAGAGAACGGAGTGATACCAATGGGCAATTGTGTTGAGGTAAGTCACTAAGGTTTCTTAATTGTGAGATGAGTACCATGACGAAGATGATTCGGGCAGTAAGCTAAAGATTGTAGACCTCGAGGAAGACGAAAGGTTTGTGATACCAATGGGCTTCGAATTGATTGGTCACTAGGTTCGGATATAAAATTAAATAAAATGCCAAAACTAAATAATTATTCAAGCTAGCTCATAAAATACCGTGAGCTAGCTTTTATTTATGTTAATTTCGTGACGATTGACCGCCATATATTCACATTTAGCCTAAAAAATGAAATAATAGACTTTTAAGAGAGAAAAATAAGAGGGGTCAATTACAAATGGAATTGCATGTTACGCCAATGCTAGCGTTATTGCGTGAGCACCATTTACTGGATCACGTCAGCAATTTAACCGATTTTACCGCAACCGCTGTATCCTATGATTCACGGCGGGTCGAACAGGGGACACTGTTCTTCTGCAAGGGGAACTTCATGCCGAAGTACTTGGCGATGGCCAATGAGAAGGGCGCGATTGCTTACGTTGCCGAACAGGAGTATCCGGAAGGACAGGGCCTGCCGGCAATTATCGTCAAGGACGAGCAGAAGGCCATGGCCCTGCTGGGCGCGGCCTTCTATGGCTTCCCACAGAACGACCTGTTCATCATTGCCATCACGGGGACGAAGGGGAAGACCACGACGGCCTACTTTGCCGACCACATCCTCAAGCGGGCAACCGATGATCACGTGGCCCTGTTCTCGACCCTGGACCGGATTTTGGGCAACCAGCCGGGCGACAAGTTTAAGTCGGACCTGACGACTCCGGAGTCGCTGGACCTCTTCCACGACATGCGAGCCGCCGTTAATAATGGGATGACCCACCTGGTAATGGAGGTCTCCTCTCAGGCGTACAAGAAGCATCGGGTTTATGGCCTGCATTATGATGTTGGGATCTTCTTAAACATCACCCCCGACCATATCGGCCGCAATGAGCACCCAACTTTTGCGGATTACCTGCACTGCAAGGAACAACTGTTGGTTAATGCCGATACGTGCGTGATCAATGCTGAGACCCAGCACTTCACAGATGTTTATTACACGGCCAAGGCAACCACGCAGCCGGAGAATATCTACCTGTTTGCCCGGCACGGAGCTAAGGTTGACCTGCCAGACGACCGGCAACTGGACTTCGAGTACCGCAACGACCTTGAGGACCTGCATGAGAGCGAGTTTGAACTGGCGGCCCTGTCCGACCGGGCCCGTCACCTTGGGCTGGATCACCGCTATACAACCAGTGTACCCGGCGACTACAATGAGGGTAATGCGGTGGCGGCCGTGATTGCCAGCGGCCTGGCAGGGGCCAAGGCAGAAGATGCTGCGGCAACGCTTAACCATGTTCATATCCGGGGCCGGATGGAAATGCTGACGACGAAGCACCACGGGACAATCTATGTTGACTATGCCCACAACTATGCCAGCACTAAGCGGCTATTGGCCTTCCTGAAACGGCAGACCAATGCCGGTAAGGTGACGGTTGTGCTGGGGTCAGCCGGTGATAAGGGAATTTCTCGGCGGCCCGGACTGGGCAAGGCCCTGACGGAGGAACACCCGGAGCGGATCATCCTGACGACTGACGACCCTGGCTTTGAGGACCCAATGAAGATCGCCAAGGAGATTGACTCCTACATCGACCACGAGCAGGTCGGGACGGTCCAGTTTATCATGGACCGGGCCAGCGCGATCAAGCAGGCGATTGATGGGAGTACGGATGGCGACATCGTGGTCCTGGCCGGGAAGGGCGAAGATCCTTACCAGAAGATTAAGGGTGTGAACACGCCATATGCTTCTGACAGTAAGATTGCCCATGATTATATTGATGAGATTGAAAAATAGTGATGAATGAGGCGTAAGATATGAAAACATTTCGGCAAGTGATGAGCTGGGTGATCCCGATTGTGATCGGACTGTTGATCGCCCTGCTGATTAAACAGTTTTTGTTCCAAGTTGTCCGGGTCGACGGGCCTTCGATGCAGCCCAACCTGCAGAATAACGAGCGGGTCTTCTGCCTGAAGCGGTCCCAGATCCACCACGGGAGCGTCGTGATCTTTGATGCCAACGGGGTTGATCCGCAGGTCGCCGTTAAGACCGACTACGTTAAGCGGGTAATTGGTCTGCCGGGGGACACGGTCCGTTCCAAGAATGGTAACATCTACGTTAACGGCAAGAAGATTAACCAGAGCTACATCAGCATGAGTCAACGGGATGCAGGAACCGGGAACTGGAACCTGAAGAGTATCTCCGTTCAAAACAGCTGGCTGAAGAACAATGGGGCCACGAAGGTACCAAAGGGCGAATACTTCGTCCTGGGGGACCACCGGAGCGTTTCTAATGATGGTCGTTACTGGGGCTTCGTGCCGAAGAACAAGATCGATGGGGTCGTCAAGGTGCCATCGTGGGCCGGAACAAAGACGACTCGTCAAAATGTTAACAAGGAGTGGCAACACTTCTACGCTAAGTGATTGAAGAAGGTTCGCGCCAGAGCGGCGAGGATCTTTTTTGTTTCGTAAAACTGTTCTAAAAATTTACCAGAAGGCTGGTAATTTATGACCAGTTCACCTATGATAGGTGAGAAACTAAGGAACGGAGAAAATAAAGATGAAATCTGCAAAATTAGCCAAAATCCTGACGGCTTCTGCCTTAACATTAACGCTGTTAGCGGTACCGGTCAGTCAGGCCGTGGTGCATGCTGATGACCAAGTTACCAGCACTTCTGCCAGCAGTGCCAGCTCAGCCAGTCAGAACCAAACCCACACCCTGAAGAAGTCCTACGTGGTCTACGGGGCCGGAGCAACGGACAAGGATGAACTGAACCAGGTCCTGGCAGTCGGGGATGATTTCACAAACCTGACGGCAACGGCTAGTGACTATCAGAAGTACATCAACCCGAACGGCTCGACCACCAATGCGGCCATGGTCAGCTCAGTTTCGATTGTTCCAACCGACCCGAGTTCCGGGGTTCAGGTCAACGTCAAGAAGTTCAACGGTGACAACAACATCACCAAGGTCACCGCACAACAGTACGCGATGGTTGCCCAGATGGCCGGGGTAACCGACGTGACGATCACCGTCAGCGCTAACCGGCCGGTTTCTGGTGAGTCGGCCCTAACCGGGGTCTACAAGGCCATTGCGGCCGACGGGGTCGATCTCGACAGTCAGAACACCCAGTCTGCCAACCAGATGCTGGACGCCACCAATGGGGCAATCGAGGCCAACAAGGACGACAGCTCCTATCCTGGTAAGCTGATGGCGGCGGTCGGTGATACCACTAAGTCGATCAACCAGCAGAAGAAGCAGGGTGAGACGCCGACTAAGACGGAGATCCAGAACACGTTTAACCAGAACCTGCAGGAGCGCAACATCTATAATCAGACCAAGAACTATACCGGGCCGATCGTCAACGCCCTGGTGCAGTTTAACAACTCACCGATCAGTTCCAGCAAGGACTACAGTTCCCACGTCAGCGACACGATCAAGAACGTTAAGAACTCCTCTGGGGACATCATGAACAAGGCCAAGAAGTTCCTCAACTCGGCTGACGGTCAGGCGGCCCAGCAGAAGGCGATATCCTGGTGGGACAAGTTCGTCAACTGGCTGCGCAGCTGGTTCTAAAAATAAGCAAAACGGGAGACCACCGTTGCGGAGGGTTCCCGTTTTTTGGTTCACGCAGATTTTATTCAAAATAAAGCGCCGTACGGTCTGGCTGATCGTACGGCGCCTTTTGAGTTGAGTGTTATTAATGTTGATAGTTTTCCTTAAGGAAGCTTTCCATATTCTGCGGGGCGTGGCCGGTGATGTGGCGGAAGTCACGGGTGACCCCATCCATCAGGCCCATGGCGGCGGCGTGGTACATGGAGGCGAGCTCGTCACCATCACCCTCGGCCCGGTAGATATCGGCGAACTCTTGGATGGTCACCGGTGCGTAGCCGATTTGCTTACCGGCTGTCTGGGTCATCAGGTGCGCCAGCTCGACCATGTTGTAGTTTTGCTCCATGGAGAGCAGGTAGTTCTGCCCATGGTCACGGAGGAAGGGCTTGACGGCCACGTTGGCGATGGCCTCGGCGCTGTCCTGCCGGCTGATGAAGCTCATCGCCTGGTCACCGATCGGGTAGATGACGTTCTGCCGTTCGATCAGCTCGGGCAGGTAGGGGATCAGCGGGTCGGCGTAGAGGGCGTTTTTGAGGACCGCGTACTGAAGGCCTGATGAGGCGAGCCGGGCAGGGAGGTAGGCGTAGTAGCCGGCCATCTGGAAGGGGTTGTTGTACTGGTCGGCAATGAAGCTGACGTCGACCAGGTTCTTAACTCCGGCCTGCTCCATGGCAGTCAGAGAGTTTTCAAACTCGTTGATCCGGCCCTGGACGTCGTAGGTCAGGCTGGGGATGTAGATGAGGACGTCAACGCCCGTGAAGGCGGCCGTCATCTTGGCAACGTCTTGGTAGTCGATCGCCGCGATCTCGTAGCCTTTGTCCTTAAAGTGGGCGGCCTTGGCCGGGGTGTGAACGCCCAGACGAATGTTTTGCTTAGCGGTTAGTTTACTGAGCTGGGCCACCACCTTTTGGCCGAGGTGGCCGGTGGCGCCAGTGATCATGTACTTCATAAGTTAATCTTCCTTTCTCTGTTGAGCTTCTTTTTGGGCCTGCTTAACCAGGATGGTGTCGATGATGTCCTGGAGGCTGGTCCGGGCTAGTTTAGCTTCTGCCGCCACCTCGGCCTGGTGGTAGGCCTCGGTGAGGGTTTCCTGGATGTTGCCGCCGACAATGCATTCTGGATTGGTCTTGTGGTCGATTGTAAAGAGGTGGGGGTTGTCCTCAACCGCGAGGAACACGTCGTACAGTGAGATGGCAGTTGGGTCCTTAGCCAGGGACGGCTCGGCGGCCCCGTGGACGGTATTGAGTAACCCTGCCTTCCGCAACTGACTCATCAGGCGCCGGACCACCACTGGGGATGTCCCGATGCTGGAAGCAATATTGTTACTAGTTAGGGGAACCTTGCCGTGATAGATATTGATGAAAGCAAGGATATGAATGCTATCACTGAATCGGGTTGAAATCTTCAATCTTAATCACTCCTTCTGCTATTATTGTAATTTATTAAGTTACAAATATCAACTACAAATCAGTTGACAAACGTTAATTGAGAATTTATAATGAGTGTCGATGAAACTTAAGGAGTTACAAAAGGAGCGATATCGACATGCAGTTTAAGAAAATAGTAGCGGCGGCCCTGTTAGCAACCGTGACCCTATTGATGGGGGCCGTGGCGCCGGCAACCGCCAGTGCTGCCAGCAATAAACCGATCATTGTTGGTTCCAAGAGTGTTCCAGAGAGCAAGACGGTCAGCGAGATCTACGCCATCGCCCTTGAGCACGCCGGCTATAAGGTGATCCGGAAGCAGAATATTTCTAATTCAGTGGTCTACCGGGCTGTGAAGACTGGCCAGGTAGATGTCTACCCTGAATATACGGGGACGATTGTGACGGCCTACCTGAAGAAGAATGGTCAGGGCAAGTCCGCTGCCCAGATGGCCAGCCTGGCCCGCAAAGGGGTCGCCAAGGATGGCCTGACCACCTTTAACTACGCTCCCGATGATAACCGGCAGGGGGTCGGCATTCGGACCAGCGTGGCTAAAAAGTACCACATTAAAGATTTGAGCGACCTCCAGAAGCAGGCGGGCAAGATCCGCTTTGCCTCCCAGGGGGAGTTTGAAAAGCGGCCGGATGCACTGCCGGCCATGAACAAGGCCTATGGCAAGTTCAACTTCAAGTCGATCAAGGACTACGATGCTAACCTACTCTACAAGATCATGGCGCAGGGCAAGGCCGATGCCGCTCCAGTCTCCACGACAGACGGTCAGCTGGCCACCAGCAAGTTCCAACTGGTCAAGGATAACAAGAACATCTGGCCGCCATACAACCTGGTTCCGCTGGCTAACAAGCAGGCCGTCAAGCGTTACCCGAAGATGGAGAAGACGCTGAACAAGGTTGATGCCAAGCTGACCACCAAGGCCGTGACCCAGCTGAACAAGGAAGTCGGTGTCGACGGGCAAAATTATCGGACCGTCGCCCAGAATTGGTATAATAAAAACATGAAGTAAATTGTCAGGAAGCTGTGATAAACAGGTCACAGCTTTATTTATATCAGGAGGCAACCCTTGTTAGCGCAGATTATTCATTATTTTCAAACAGACAGCGGCCAGTACTGGCAATATGTCGGCCAGCACATCCTGCTGAGCATCAGCACGCTGGCCATTGCGATGGTGATCGCCTTGCCACTGGGCTACCTTGGCTCCCGGGTTAAGGCGGTGGCCAGTTTTTGCACCGCCTTCGCTCAGGTACTGCGGATCATCCCCAGCCTGGCCCTGTTATTCCTGTTGATCCCATTTATCGGGACCGGGGTGGTGCCAGCCCTGATCGCCCTGGTAGTCCTGGCCTTGCCACCGTTGATGATCAACACCATCCTCGGTTTTAACGAGGTCAGCCCTACCTACAAGGAGGTGGGGCTGGCGTTGGGAATGGACCGGCGACAGCTGCGGCGGCAGATCGAGGTTCCGCTGGCGATGCCCTATATCCTGAACGGAATCAAGCTGGCCCTGGTCGAAATTATCGCCAGTGCAACCTTGGCTACCTACATCGACGCCGGCGGCCTGGGGACGTTGATCTTCACCGGCCTGGGCCTGTACGATATGTCCTACGTCGTGATCGGTGGGGTCAGTGTGGCCCTGCTTTCGCTGTTATCAATGCTCGTTTTTGATTTTTTGATTAGGAAGGTACAACGCAATGGCCAAAACAAGTATTCAATTTAAGCATGTCCAAAAAAGCTTCGGTGACAACTTGGTCATCCCGGACCTCTCCTTCACCGTCCAGGAGGGAGAGCTTGTCACCATCCTTGGTTCCTCGGGGAGCGGGAAGACGACCCTCCTTAAGATGGTCAACGGTCTCCTGAAACCGAGTGCCGGGGAGATCCTGATGGGGGGCAAGAAGCTGGCTGACCAAGACCTGGTTAACCTGCGCCGGCACATCGGCTATGTGGTTCAGCAGATCGGCCTCTTCCCGCACATGACGATTGCCCAAAACATCGGGGTGGTTCCGAAGATGCTGAATTGGCCGCATGAGAAGATTGTTTCACGTGTAACAGAGCTCCTCCAACTGGTCCAGCTCGACCCAGATAGCTTTGCGGACCGTTACCCCAGCCAGCTGTCGGGCGGTCAGCAGCAGCGGGTCGGCGTGGCCCGGGCCCTGGCGACCAACCCGCCCTATGTCCTGTTTGATGAACCGTTTGGGGCGCTGGATGCCCTGACCCGGCTGGAGCTGCAACGGGAGATTAAGCGGATCCACGATAGTCTGGCTAATAAGACCTTCCTCTTTGTCACCCACGACATCAACGAGGCCCTCTTCCTTGGCCAGCGGGTGATGGTGATGCATGACGGCCAGATCGAACAGTTTGCGACCCCTGAGGAAGTGGTCACCCACCCGGCAACGGCTTTCGTCAAGGAACTGCTGGGAACCGTCCAGCAGAATGAGCAGTTATGGGGGCGGGCCCATGATTGAGTATTGGCAGATGAATTCCACCGAGATGCTGCAGGAGGTCGGCCAGCACGCCCAGATGGTCTTGTTATCACTGTTGATTGCTTTGCTGGTGGCGATGGTGCTAGTCCTGGTCTTTCTGCGCCGCCGGAACTGGCTGAACGGCCTAGTCTACTTTTTCTCCTTACTGTACTCGATCCCCAGCTTTGCCTTCTTCGCTCTCCTGCTGCCCTTCTCCGGACTGGGAATGCGGACGGCGGTGATCGTCTTGACGGTTTACTGTGAGTACATCCTCCTGCGGTCCTTCATTACCGGAATCCAGGGGGTGGACCCGGCCCTGGTCGAGGTGGCGCACGGGATGGGAATGACCCGGTGGCAGACCTTCACCAAGGTTCAGCTGCCCCTGGCCCTGCCGGCGATCTTCAGCGGCATCCAGGTGGCCCTGGCGTCGACGATGGCGATGGCCACGATTGCCGCCACGATCAATGCCGGGGGGCTCGGTCAGCTGCTCTTCGATGGCCTGCAAAACCAGCAGGTCGTTCCAATCCTCTGGGGAACCCTGCTAACGATGGCTTTGACGCTGGTTTGTGCCGGCCTGATCTGGCTGTTACAGTGGGCGTTGACGCACCGCTGGCTGAAAATGGTTAAGTGAAGTCCTTTACAAATGATAAGTTAGATAGTATTCTTAAAATAAATCGAATATATTTCTTCGGGGCAGGGTGAAATTCCCAACCGACGGTAATAAGTTAATCTTGGAGTCCGTGACCCGCTGATCATTATGATTAGCGGTTGAACCAGTGTGAGTCTGGTACCGACAGTTAAAGTCTGGATGGGAGAAGAAATTTAATATACTAGGAACGCTAGTAGTGTTTTTAAATATTGTTAATGACCCCGGATAATTGTTTGTTATCCGGGTTTTATTTTTAAAGCCGCACTAGAACTAGGATGAAAAAGCCCCGAGAAATATTCTCGGAGCTTTTTTGTTGGGAAGGGAAGATAGATGCAAAGTGATGAAAAATGGATGCGTTTAGCAATTGCCCAGGCAAGGCGGGCCGACTATACGACCTGGCAGAATCCCCGGGTCGGGGCCGTGGTCGTCAAGGGCGACCAGCTCCTGGCGACGGGGTACACCCACGAGTTCGGCGGTGTGCACGCGGAACGGAACGCGATCAAAAAGCTGTCGGCGGACCAACTGCGGGGCACAACTCTGTATGTGACCTTAGAGCCCTGCAGCCACTATGGGAAACAGCCACCGTGTGCGGACCTGATTATTGATTCGGGGATTCGGCGGGTTGTGATTGCGGAGACCGATCCGCATGCCCTGGTGACCGGGAAAGGAATTCGGCGGTTGCGAGACAGTGGGGTGGCAGTTGTAACGGGAGTCTTGGCTGATCAGGCCGCGGTGGTGAATCCCCACTACAACTTTTATTTTCAGAAACATCGACCATGGGTCACCCTTAAGCAGGCAATTTCGCGGGACGGTAAGGTGGTTGCGGCTCCCGGCGAGCGAACTACGATTACTAATCAGGCCGTTTATGACCGGGTTCACCAGGAGCGGGCCTGGTTTCACGGGATTGTCATCGGCAGTCAAACGGCCATCGTTGATAATCCCACCCTCCTGACCACGGCCCCCACCAGCTTTCCGCCGGTGCGGATCGTCCTCGACCGGCGAGGCAGATTGGCGCAGTATTCAACACTGCCCTTGTTACAAGACGGCGCCGCCCCTACCTGGGTCTTCACCAGTGATCCCGGATTGAAGGAGCGGCTGGCAGATAGTAACGCCGAGGTGATCTACCAGGCGGACGCTGATATTCCGGCGGTTGTGGCGGAATGCGGGCGGCGTGGTCTGCAGGCCCTCTATGTTGAAGGTGGTCCCACCGTTCACCGGGCCTTTCTGAAGAGTGGTCTGGTGAATGAACTGCTGACTTACCAGAGCGCAAGGCGGATTGGAGAACATGGGGTAGCCGGTGCCTGGTACCCGCTGCAGAATCCGGGGCACGAGACTACGGTGGAACATTTAGATGACAATATCAGAATAAGTGAGAGGATGGTAGCAAATGTTTAGCGGACTAATTGGAACAACCGGAAAGATCCGCCAGCTGGCGCAAACTGGGGAGACGATGTGTTTGACAGTGGTCCCCCAAGCAAGTGGTTTTTTGAAGAGAGCGGTAGTTGGTGATTCGATTGCGATCGACGGTACCTGTCTAACAATCGAACAGTTGGTGGATAATGGTTTTACCGTTACCTTGATGCCGCAGAGCTTTATGAAGACGATTTTTAAGGAACGGCAAGTTGGTGATTTGGTAAACCTTGAACGCTCGCTGAAACTGGGAGACCGGCTGGAAGGCCACATTGTGACGGGACACGTCGATGAAGTTACCCGGGTGATTGACCGTCGACTGAACGAAAATGCCATTGAACTGGTCTTCTTGTTACCAGCACGTCTTCGCGGACAGGTGGTTTCACAAGGGAGTGTCGCTATCAACGGGGTTAGCCTGACGGTGATGCAGGCCGATGAAACCAGCTTTAGTGTTGGCCTGATCCCACATACCCAGGCGGTGACCAATCTCGATAGGCTGCAGGACGGCGATTTGGTCAACATGGAGACTGATATTTTAGGTAAGTATGTTGCGCGAAATATGAAAGTGGGGCTGAAATAATGAATGTTAAAAAGATCCAGGATGCACTGGTACAACTGAAGAATGGTGGGCTGGTAATTGTGATGGATGATCAGGATCGCGAGGCCGAAGGGGATATGATCGGTCTCGCCAGCAAGGCAACCCCGGCGAAGGTCAATTTTATGACCAAGTATGCGCGGGGACTGATGTGTGTGCCAATGGCGCCGCAAGTGGCTAAACGCCTCCAGCTGCCTCAGATGACGGCAGATAACACGGACCCGTTTGGCACGGCCTTTACGATCAGTGTTGACCACCGCTCGACTACGACCGGGATTTCGGCCTTTGACCGCTGGCGGACAATTACCCACCTGGCGGATCCCAAATCGACCAACCAGGATTTCTACAAGCCCGGTCACATCTTCCCATTAGTTGCCAAGGAGGGCGGCGTCTTGGAACGTAACGGCCATACCGAGGCGGCAGTTGACCTGGCCAAGCTGGCGGGCGAGGAGCCAGTGGCCTATATCTGCGAGATCTTGAAGTCGAATGGGGAGATGGCCCGGTCCACGGAACTCCACGAGATGGCGGAAGAATACAGCCTGCCGATTATCACCATCAAGGAGCTTCAGGAATACCGGCGAAACGAGGTGAGTAGGCCGGTCGAAGAAGTGAAGCTCCCCAGCACCTACGGAAACTTTCGCTTACACTATTTTCCCGGTGGCAACCTAGCCCTAATCAAGGGTGATTTGACAGGATCAGCACCGGTGATGGTCCGCCTGCACTCGGAATGCTTTACGGGTGATGTTCTTGGGTCCCTGCGGTGCGACTGCGGTCCCCAGCTCCATGAGGCCATGCGCCGGATTGAGGAGAATGGGCAGGGGGTCATCCTCTACTTACGGCAGGAGGGCCGGGGAATCGGCCTGCGTAATAAGCTCAAGGCCTACCGTCTGCAGGAAGAAGGGTACGATACCGTGGAGGCCAACGAACAGCTGGGCTTTGCACCTGACGAGCGAAAGTACGAAACGGCGGCACACATGCTTAAAGAGCTTGGCGTAACCACGATTGACCTTTTGACTAACAATCCGGATAAAATCGACCAGCTCCGCCTAGACGGGATTACCATCAATCACCGCCTACCACTAGAGATCCAACCGAATGCTCATGATCACAAATATCTGGAAACGAAGAAGCAGAAATTTCATCACCTATTGAACTTGGAGGCATAAACATGAACGAATTTAGTGGAAAATTTGACCAGCAGAACTTGAAGATTGCCATTGTGGTCGCTGACTTCAACGCCACCGTTACTCGCCAGCTGATGGAAGGGGCCGTGGCAACCCTGGAAAAGTTTGGGGTTCCAACAGACCAGATCAATGTTTACCATGTTCCAGGAGCGTTTGAAATTCCTTTTATTAGTCAACGGCTACTGGCGAGCGGCCAGTTTGATGGAATCATGACCCTGGGGGCCGTGATTAAGGGCGAGACGGATCACTATGACTTGATCTGTCAAAACGTCGCCAGCGGGATCATGCGGCTCAACGTTCAGGGTAAGATCCCAGTAACGTTTGGAATCCTGACAACCGATGACATTGAACAGGCAATGCAGCGGGCCGGCCTGAAGATGGGGAACGAGGGGGCCAGCACGGCACAGAGCCTTCTGGAGATGATCTCGCTCAGTCGACAAATCTGACCATTCATCTTGTTATGCCTCCACCGGCTTGTGATATAATCACGTTAAAACCGGAAAGGAAGCAAAATTAGTGAAGAGCTTTTTTAAGAATCAACGATTGACGGCCGGGGTGGCCCTGGTCAGCTTGGTCCTGTTAGTCATCACTGCATTGCCAAGCCTCCACGCACCCAAGTGGATTCAGATTGTATTCCTGTTTATCTTCTTGATCTGTGCGCTCACGTTCACGGTGACGTCAGGCTGGGAACGGCTTAAAGATCGCCAATAAAAAATAACGACTACTGAACAACAATATTGCTGTTTAGTAGTCGTTTTTTAGTTAGTCGAGGGTGACCTCGCCCGCCACGTCGGTTTCAAAGAACTTGGCAATTCTCTTGACGTCCATTCCTTGACCGAGACCCCACATCAGCTTGGTAATGGCACTCTCGGAGGTCATATCATGAGCGCTGATGGCTCCTTCAACTAGCGCCTGGCGCCCAACCTCGTACTTAGTCAGGTCACTCCGTTCGTAGAGACACTGGCTGGTGGCGATGACGGGGATTCCGCGCTTGATCAGCTCACCAACCGCCGCCGCGATGTTCCGGCGGATGTAGGTCATGCCGCCTAGACCATAGGCTTCGATGACAATCCCGTGGCAGTCATGTTCGGCCAGGGCCATCAGGAGGCGGGGGTCAAAGCCAGGGAAGAGCTTGATCAGGAAGACGTTGGTATCGATCTTGGTGTTTAAGACACATGGTTCAGTGCTGCGTGGACGCTTGGTCTTAATTGTGAAGCCATCGGAGGTTACCTCGGCCACCGGTGGAACGTTGACGCTTTCGAAGGCATCGAAGGCCGTGGTCCGGACCTTGACGCTTCGGCACCCCCGCATGATCTTCCGGTTGAAAGCCAGGTAGATGTTCGGCTGGAGGTTGGCGGCTGCCGCGAAAGCTAGTTGGAGGTTGTCCGGAGCGTCACTGAGGATGACGTTCATCGGGACCTGGCTCCCGGTAAAGACCACCGGAATGTTAATATGCTGGAGCATGAAGGTCATCATCGAGGCAGTGTAGGCCATGGTATCTGTTCCATGTGAAACAACGATTCCATCGTAGTCGTTGCGGTACTGGTAAATTGCCTTAGCAATCACTTTCCATTCCTCCGGTTGAATATTGGAGGAGTCTAATTGGAGGATGTCCTTGACGGTGACGTTGTAAGGAACGTTGCCCAGTGTCTGGACAAGCTGCTCGCCGGTCTCCCCGGGTACGAGGCCCTGGTCCGAGACGACCGAAGCGATGGTGCCCCCGGTGGAGAGCAGGAGGATTTTCTTTTGTGTCATGTAAAACCACCCGTTTTTGCTACATATTTTAATGGGCTGATCTTGAAATGACAAGTCCCGGTGGCCATTACTGGGGCCAGTTGGCCGTGAAATCCTTGATGAGTAGTTGAAGCTGATCGCGTTGATCTTTCAAGTAGCTAGCGTAGAAGGTCATTGTAGCAGTTGGATCCGTGATTGGAAGGGTAACCCGATCGCCGATGTGGTAGTCTTCAGGACCATGTTCGTCGGTAATATTAGTAGTAAAGAAGGGAAAGTTGATGTACCTGGTCAGTTCTCTAAGAGCGTCTTAATCGGTCTGGTAGAGGAACTTGGCGTCCGGAATCTGATCCTGGACAACCTGCTTCCAGGGGCCAATATCACTGAGAACCACGAAGCTGATTCCTCGCAGCTCCTGGAAAGTCACTGACCGCTGGTTGGCCAGGTACATGAACTGGTCGAGGTTAACGAAGAGGTGCTCCTGTCCAAGGAAGATCAATTCCACTTGGTCTGTTTGGACCTCGTGGTTACTGATAATCATTGAGAATTGCCGATTGCGCAGGCGGTCAAGCAGCTGGTCAGGCGGCAGCAGTTGGGGTTCGACCTGAATGGAACTGGCGGACTGATCACGCAGCCGTTCGGCAATGAAGCGGGGCCCTGGGGCCGAGCAAGCAATCTTGATAACCCGGTTAGTCTGGTCGTAGTTGCGGACGGTGGTAACTAGGGTTCGGTTATCCTGGAGGAGCTGTTTAGCGAGCTTGGCGGCCAGCTTACCCGTGGGGGTGAGGGTGATACAGTTGGGCTGGCGGTCGAAGAGCTTCACCCCAAACTCCTCCTCTAAGCGCTGCATCCCCCGGGTCACCGTGGGCTGGGTAACGTTGAGGGCCGCGGCGGTCTTTGCCAGGGTCTGGGCCTTGGTGAAGGTGACGAGGTATTCCAATAGGTAGTTATCGATCATTTACTGTCAGCTCTTCCTTAGCATACGTCACATCTATACTACCATTGAATTTTGGTAATTTCCAAATCACTTGCCGGCGGTTAAGATAGTGACAGTGAATGAAACGAAAGGAAGTTATCTCATGTCAGATGTAAATGTACCAACTGTAAAGTTAAATGACGGTGTTGAAATGCCAACCCTGGGCTTCGGGGTCTTCCAGGTTCCGGACCTCAGCCAAGCCGAACAAGCTATTACCGACGTTTTGAACACCGGCTACCGCCTGATTGATACGGCGGCCGTCTACCAGAACGAAAAAGCCGTGGGTAAGGCCATCGCCAAGAGCAGCGTTAAGCGTGACGACATTTTCGTAACGTCCAAGCTCTGGGTATCCGACTTCAACTACGACCAGGCCAAGAAGGGGATCGATGCTTCCCTGCAAAAGCTCGGTCTGGACTACATCGACCTCTACCTCCTGCACCAGCCATACGGTGACACGATGGGTGCTTGGCGGGCCCTGGAGGAAGCCCAGAAGGCCGGTAAGATCCGTTCCATCGGGGTTTCCAACATGACGCCAAAGCTCTGGAAGAAGTAGGTACCGAACTTCAACGTCACCCCAGCCGTTAACCAGGTGGAATTCAACCCGTACTTCCAACAACAAGAACTGCGTGACATTTTAGCTGACAGTCACGTGGCGCTGGAAGCTTGGGCACCGCTGGGTGAAGGGAACAAGGACCTCTTTGCCGAACCAGTCCTGAACGACCTGGCCAAGAAGTACAACAAGGACGTCCGCCAGATTATCCTACATTACGAACACCAACTGGGGGTCATCGTCTTCCCTAAGTCCGTCCACGAAGCCCGGATCAAGTCCAATGCCGAGATCTTTGACTTTGAACTGACCTCTGATGAAATGGATGATCTCCGCAAGCTCGACAAGGGCAAGGGCATGCACGATCCCGATGCTCCAGGTGTTGGTGAAATGCTGTTGAATGCCTTTGATGTTCACGCTAACGACTAATGATTAACTAAAAAATCTCCCGAAAAGGCTCATCCCCCTGACAAACACAGCCGCCTCCTCAGTTGGCTGTCAGAGGTGCCGGGCCTTTTGTCATGTGTTGTTTTGGCAACCGAAACAGTTATAATAAATGTAAGCGATTAACTGTAAAGGAGTGACAACGATGCCGATGGGAACGTATCAACAGGTTAAAGATGAACTCAAGAAGCTGGGAATCGATGACTACGAGGTGGTCGATCACCCGGCAGCCCACACTACGGAGGAGGCCGACCGCTACATTGCCGGCCGGGAAGGCGTGCGGACCAAGACAATGTTTCTGAAGGGGAAGAAAAAGAAGTTCTACATGGTCATCATGGATGACAAGAAGCGGATGAACTTCCATGAATTCCAGGACCTGACCGGGGCCAAGCGGGTTTCGATGGCCCGGCCTGAGGACCTGCAGGAACAGCTCGGCCTGGCCCCGGGAATCGTCTCCCCGTTCGGCCTGCTCAACAACACCGCCTACAACGTCCAGGTCTACTTTGATCAGGACATTGTCGACGAACCGATCCAGACATTCCACCCCAACGAAAATACCCACACCATCTTTATCAAGACCCCGGACCTCTTCAAGTTCCTCAAGGCCGAGAGCTACGATCCGGAAATCATTGACCTATAGAAAACAATTGCCCCGGACACCTGGAATTGCCAAGTGCCGGGGCATTTTTGTGTTTAGTTGTCGTTGATAATGTCTTTAGTGAGGGCGTTGATCTTGACCTCAGTTGTGTGGTGGCCATCGATCACGTCCACCTCCCAGGTCTGCTGGCCATTATCATTTTCCAGCTTCCACCGCTGCGCCTTGCCCTGTTTAGTCTCGTTCTCGGCCAGCTTAGTGGCGTCCTGGCGGCTGATGGTCTTGTCCAGGTCGAGGGAGTAGTACTTGTCGTCGTGGTCGAGCTTGGTCGAGTGGCTCCACCTGATCTTACCAGTCTTGGCGTTGATCACTGCGGTGTACTCCTGCTCCTTGTCGAAGCCGTCGATCTGGTACTGGTACCGGTTGCCCTTGGGCTCCAGGGTAATCTCGGTCACCTGGGCATCCTTGAACAGCCGGTGGAACCGCTGGACGGCCTACGCTTGATTGAGCTTGATATCGGCGGTCGTAGCCCGGGCCGCACTGACAGTTGTTGAGTTAATGGCGAAACTGATACCACCAATGGCGCTAGTGGTCAGAACGGTAACGGCCATCATGCGTACTAAGCGCAACTTCAGTGAACTTGGTTTCGTCATATCCAATCCTCCTGTAAAATCTAGGTTTCTTTAGTATTAATTATATCAAGTTCATAACTGAATTAATGCTTTGAAGTGGTTAAGAATAACGTAAGAATGGTTAACAAGGAACTAGATAATAAGAATCTCGTGCTGCTTAGGCTTTTTAGATATGAGTTTGATTGCGCTAATATTAGTTAGAAAGTCAAGTACTCGGTGTGTTTTAGTTCTTATTACTAAGAACGTATTCTTCAAAAATGTCATTTTGGGGCAATAGCTGCTATGAAACCATTATGAAAACTTCGAAAAACGCATTTTTGAAGATTATAATCAAAAAAGATCCCCCACAAAATGGTAAAAATACTATTTTACGGGGGATTTGTAATTTACTAAATTAGTTTATTATGGGCGCAGGCGGTTGAGCATCCGTGGGAACGGAATGTTTTCCCGAATGTGGTCCTGCAGGGTGATCCATGCCAGGAACCGTTCCAGACCCATCCCGAAACCGGAGTGCGGCACGGAACCGTACTTGCGGAGGTCGTCGTACCAACCGTAGTCTTCCTTGTTCAGGCCGTTTTCTTCCAGCTTGTTGGTGATGTATTCGTAGTCGTAGGAACGTTCGGAACCACCGATGATTTCACCATAGCCTTCGGGAGCCAGGAGGTCGGCACAGATAACTTGCCGGTCGTCCTCGGGGTCAGTTGGCATGTAGAAAGCCTTGATTGCCCGTGGGTAGTTCATGATGAAGACCGGCTTCTTGAACTGGTCGGCCAGGTAGGTTTCTTCTGGAGAGCCGAAGTCGTCACCGTACTTGGAGTCGAAGCCGCCTTCTTGCAGCATTTCGATGGCCTTCTTGTAGGTGATCCGTGGGTATGGCAGCTCAGTGAATGGCTTCAGACTGTCCACAGAACGACCAACCATTTCCAATTCGGTTGCGCAGTGGTCAATCAGGTCTTGAACCAGGTAGGCAACGTATTGTTCCTGGATCTTCAAACTCTCGTCCTGGTGCATCCAGGCCATTTCAGGTTCAATCATCCAGAATTCGGTCATGTGCCGCCGGGTCTTGGACTTTTCAGCCCGGAAGGTTGGGCCCATCGTGTAGACCCGACCGAGTGCCATGGCCCCGGCTTCAGCGTAGAGCTGACCGGATTGTGACAGGTAGGCGTCGTCATCGAAGTACTTCACGTCGAAGAGTTCCGTCGTCCCTTCTGGCGCACTGGCGGTCAGTTCAGGGGCATCGAACTGGGTGAAGCCGTGCTTGTCGAAGAATTCCATCGTGGCCAGCTTCACCCGACTGCGGATCCGCATTAATGCCCACGGTTTGCGGGAACGCAGCCACAGGTGACGGTGGTCGAGCAGGAAGTCAATCCCGTGTTCCTTGTTACCAATCGGGTAGTCCTCGCTGGCCCCAACGACTTCGATGTCCTTGATGTGGATTTCGTAGCCGAACTTGGAACGCTTGTCTTCGGCGATCTCACCGGTAACGTAGAAGCTGGTTTCTTGGTGCAGGTCATGCTTGGCCAGGTCAAAGGTCTTTTCGTCGACATCGTTCTTCCGGATGATTCCCTGGAAGAAGCCGGTGCCGTCCCGCAGCTGCAGGAAGGCGATCTTACCACTGGACCGCTTGTCCGTCAGCCAAACACCGATCTTAACGGTTTCGCCAACGTACTTAGGTGATTCACTAATCGTAATTGTTTCCACTGTTGAATACTCTCCCAACCTTGTTTATTTTTACAGAATTTGAATATGTGCTGCTTCACATTTCTTCAGCATATCTTCTGGCCAAACGCTGGCTTGTACTTCCCCAACGTGAACCTTGCCCAGCAGGAGCATGCAGAGCCGTGATTGGCCAATTCCTCCACCAATTGTATATGGTAATTCGCCGTTGAGCAACATTTTATGGAATGGCAGCTTGGCCCGGTCTTCAGCGCCAGCCTTCTTCAGTTGTTCACGCATGGACTCTTCGCTGACCCGGATCCCCATGCTGGAAATTTCCAGCTTGCACTGCAGCGGTTCGTACCAGAAGATGATGTCCCCGTTGAGCTGCCAGTCATCGTAGTCGGGTGCTCGGCCGTCGTGCGGCTTACCGGAGCGCTTGAGCTTGTCACCGATCTTCATAATGAAGACGGCGCCCATCTCCTTGGCGATCTTGTCCTCACGTTCCATCGGGGTCAGGTCTGGCCAACGGTCTTCCAGCTCCTGGGTGGTGATGAAGTGGATGTCGTCAGGCAGCTGGTAAACGGCGTCCGGGTAGAGCTCCCAGAGTTCGCGTTCGATCCGCTTGATGACCTTGAAGATCTGGCGAACGGTGGCCTTCAGGGTCGTCTCAGTCCGCTCTTCCTTGGCGATGATCTTTTCCCAGTCCCACTGGTCGACGTAGATGGAGTGGAAGTTGTCGACGTCTTCGTCCTTCCGGATGGCGTTCATGTTGGTGTAGAGACCTTCGTGCATGCCGAAGCCGTACTTCTTGAGGGCCAGCCGCTTCCACTTGGCGAGGGAGTGGACAACTTCAATCGTTTCATCCGGAATGGACTGCATGGAGAAGGAGACCGGCGTTTCGACCCCGTTCAGGTTATCGTTCAACCCGGTGCCCTTTTCGACGAACATCGGCGCAGACATCCGCTGCAGGTGGAGTTCGTGGCCAAACTCATCTTGGAAGTTTTCCCGAATGAACCGGATCGCTGCTTCGGTATCACGAATTGACAACTTTGGATCGTAATCCTTTGGAATAATCAAACTCATAAATAACACTCCTTTAGAAAATCGGTATTTGGGAGCAAATAAAAAAGCCCTTCGTCCCCATCAACCAAGGGACGAAAGGCTTTATTCCGCGGTACCACCCAAGTTGTCTGGGCAAGGACCCAGGCCACTCTTTTCGAACACTACATGTTCTACCGGCGAGGTAACGTACCGGGGACGGCTGAGCCTACTTTGATCGAAATCATTTGGGTCAGCGGCATTGCGAGAAAGTGTTTTTCAATCGTCCAGGGTCGGTCCGTTTCGCACTGGCACGGACTCACTTGACGAATGCGGCGATTTACTCTTCTTCCTCATCGCTTTTGAAATCTTTAATGATATTCTAACCTATTTCTAAGCAATTGCAAGTCTTTTTTAGAAAAATTTTATCTGGTCGTCCGCAGGTTGATCTTGGAAACCTGACGTAAAATAACGAAGACGATCAGGGCTTCGATCGGCCAGGTGATGACCTCCTTGGGGAGCCGGACCGTCAGCAGGGCCATGAAAGTCCGGCCGGTGCTTGACGAACTGAGGCTCATCAGGTAAATCCACAGAGTCGTGAAGATGACGTTGGTTACGAGGATCTGGAAGAACTCGTAGACCAGGGCCCGCTGCCAGGTGATCTTCTGGTTGTAGAGGAACATTCCCGCAATCACCCCGGAGATAAATGCCGACAGGGTGAAGCCGGGGAAGAACAGGGTGCCCGAACTCAAGATCGTGTTAGAGATCAGGTCGTTGATCACCATCGCCAGACCACCGATCCAGGGACCAAGGAAGTAGCCGATCAGGGCGGTGGCGATGAAGCCTAGGCCGACCTTGACGACGGTGGGATCACCAACCGAGAGCTTCCCGAGAACGACCTGGAGGGCAATCAGCATGGATGCCAAGGTCATCTGACGAGTTGTGAAACGCGGACCAGAAAAAGATAGAATTGACATTGTCAAAACCTCCCTAAATATTTTTTGTTAGGGACGACATTGACTCGTGTCCAATGTGGTGAATGCGGAAAAAACCAAGCGGCCCATCTGGCCTCCTTTCGACGTTCACATTCCGTTCCGTCGAACAATTACTCGGCAGTTCCTACCCCAACGGTGGGTAGTATACGATATAGCCGGGTATTTATCAATATCTATGCTTAAAATAATAGTAAAATAAGAACTATAAAAGCGTGCATCACGCAGAAAGTTCATAAAAGCACAAATGATTTTACCTTTTACCGTTGGTTTTCGTATGATAGTGACAATGAAATTTTAAGGGAGGGTCCATAATGCAGAAGCGGCAACTAATGTTAATCTTGGCCTGTATTATCACCACGCTGGCAATCATCATGCTGGCGGTCTTGATGATCCCGGGCCGGGGAATTCACTACGTTTCATCGGCGACCCTCCGACAGCATTTTTACCTGCACAACGGCTGGTATTATGACGGTCGGGACTGGGCGTTCGTCCAGGGCGGCCATAAGGTGACCGGGACTCGGCAGATCAACGGGGTCACCTATCACTTTGCCCGCGATGGCAAGCAGGTCCTGCCTTACCGGATCAGTTACCAGTACCAGCTTTCTAGCAACCAGGGGACCAGTCAGCCGGCCAGTTCAAAGTACATTATCCTGCACGATGTGGGTAGTCGGGCCGATGGACAGCAGGCGGCCAGTTTCATGCAGCGGACGGCCAACAGCAGTCAGGCCTACACCAACTTCATTGTCGGCAACGGCGGGACGGTCTACCAGATGAAGCGTCCGGGGATTGTTTCCTGGGGGGCCGGGGTGACGGCCAATCAGAATGCTCCTGTCCAGATTGAACTCGGCCACGCCAGCAGTCAGAGCATATTTCGGGCGGACTACCGGGCCTACGTTGCCCTGGCCCGGGACATGGCCGGCAAGTACGATATTCCACTGGCCCTTGACCAGGGCAGCACGGGCAGTAAGGGGATTAAGAGCCACCGCTGGGTCAGTCAGCACATCTGGGGTGACCACCAGGATCCCTATGAATATCTCACCCGTTACGGCGTCAGCAAGCAGGAACTGGCTAACGACCTGGCAGGAAAGTAATAGCATAAGAGGGGGCT
This sequence comes from Candidatus Limosilactobacillus gallistercoris, assembly GCA_019118405.1. Lineage (GTDB taxonomy): Bacteria > Bacillota > Bacilli > Lactobacillales > Lactobacillaceae > Limosilactobacillus > Limosilactobacillus galli. Next base: position 6,305 of record DWZB01000008.1, on the reverse strand, counting down.
GTGATTACGAAGGCATAAATGACTTCTGTCACGCTTCCTTTTTTGTTTTGTGGAGCTTATGGCAGGTTTGTTTTTGATAAGATGATGAGTTTTTTAAGGCAACTGCTGAAAAATATGATTAGATAGTTTCCGTTTGCTAAAAAGTTATAAAAAGTTATAAAATAAACAGAGAGTTATAAAAAAGGGGGGGAGCGTCGGATATGGAGAATCCGTTTAATCCTAGTTTTGGAACAGTTCCAAGCGTGTTTCTAGATCGGAACTTGTTATCTAAAAGAATTGTTACGGAGCTTAATAATGATAATTCACCATTTCAAACTTCACTGATATATGGCCAGCGAGGTGCAGGTAAGACAACGCTAATGATAGATATTGCTAATGAGTTAAAAAAGGATCCGCATTGGCAGGTGGTCAATTTGGTACTGGATGATGACCTACTAGAATCGTTAATATCTCAGTTACAAGAGAAATTGGTAGATATGGAAATTCTGAAAGATTTTGACCCGAAAATTGCATTTAAGGGAATCCAATTAGATACCAAACTTAGTAAATCGACAATTCAGAAAAGCTTTCAAACAGTCTTTCATAGGTTGCTGGAAAAATTCACACAAAAGAACGTTAAAGTTTTAATCACGATTGACGAGGTCAGAACTACGTCGCTTTTAAAGAATCTGATCAGTTGTTACCAAATTATGCTTCGCGATAACCTGTCTGTAGCGTTGTTAATGGCAGGGTTACCAGAAAATGTTTCGGAGATTCAGAACGATGATGTCCTGACATTCTTACTTCGTGCTAATCGAATCACTCTTAATCCTCTTGATGTGGAGAGTATTAAGACTAGCTATGCGCGGATATTTCGTAGTGCTGGTTATCAGGTTGAAGCACCAACATTACTTTATATGACCAAACAGACAATGGGATTTGCGTATGCGTTTCAGCTTTTAGGCTATCTGGTTTGGCAGACTAGTGAGAAACAAGCCCGTAAGGAAATTACAATCGATACAGTAAAAAATATTCTTGATACTTACGTTAGCGAACTTTTCCGTAATGTTTACCACAAGGTTTATCACGAGATGTCAATGCGTGAACGCGAATTTGTCCAGGCAATGGTTAAGACCGGTCAGGAAAAAGTCAAAGCTCAGCAAATTGGTCAGGCTATGGATAAGCAGCCAGGCTACGTTTCTGTGTATCGGCGGAAACTAATCGACGGCCAGATTATTGCCCCAGCTGGTTATGGCTATGTTCACTTTATGTTGCCGTACTTTGGTCAATACGTTGAAGAACAACTGATAATGGATCAATTTTAACTAGAAAACGTCCCTGGACTATTCCCGGTCCAGGGACGTTTCGTGTTTATTATTAGTCTAAGCTTTTGGCAATCGTAGCGTTGACGGCGGCCTTCTCAGAATCGATCAGGGCGACCTTGCTCTCGATGATCTTGATGTCCATCTTGATCTCCCGGGTCAGACCAGGCGTGTTGATCTTTGGTTCAAAGAAGTCCTTAAACTCGGTCAGGCGCTCCGGCGTGTGGAAGACGCCCGCAGTGACGGTGATGAAAGTGGCAAACTCCATGTCGCCGCCGACTGTATCGTTGAGCCACTGCCAGTCGGTCCGCAGCCAATCCCAGGCTGCTTGCTGGCCGGCATCGTTGGCGAGTACGCCCCGGTACCAGGCCCGCAGATCCTGCGGCTTGATGACACTGGCGTTTTCGTAGAGGGCGATGATCTTCTTGATCGTTGTCGGATCGGTCGTGTTTGGCAAGGCACCACGAATATCCTGCTTGAAGCTGGCGTCGGCGGTGTCCTGGTAGGCCTTGATCAGCTTTTCAAACAGCTCATCGTTACCGTAGTTCTGGACCTCGTTCTTGAGCACCAACTCCCGGACGTCGGCAGACAGCTGCTCCAACCGGTCCTGGTAGTCGCTGAAGATCCGGTGGGCCTCCGCCATTGAATCGGCGTTGCGGGCGTACAGGGAGGCGTTGAGAACGTATGGCCGGGTCAGCTGGTCATCATTGTTCTCGCCGTCCTTAGGGAGCCAGCCAAGCCGGGCCACCGCCTGCTTGCTCAGTTGGTCGAAAAATGCACGCAGCTCTTGTTCTTCCGGACTGCCAGGCTGGACAAACATCTTCAGGTTGTTGGCGATGTGGTAGAGCTCGGCGTTGACGATGGCCGATGGGCTGTTGGCAAACCGCTTCAGCAGTGGGACCAGGTCGGCGTAGGAAACCTGCTGACCTTCCGCAAGCAGCCGCAGGTCTTGGAGCAGTTGCCGCTGGCTGATTGGGTCCAGCTGGTCGGCGCTATCGAGGATGTCCTTCAACAAGGTGTCATCGTACTTGACGATGAAGTGGGAGTTGTTGCCAACGTTGAGCCGGAATGGCTGGCCGTTCTTATCTCGCAGTTCCTGGTAATTGCCGAGGACGACTTGCTTGTCAGTCATGATCTGTGGGGCAGCGTCGTAGTTGCTGTTCAACGGAATCTGCCAAGTCCGTCCCTGGTCGACCCCATCACCGATGAAGAACTGCTTTTGACTGAGCACGAGCTGGCCCTGGTCATCGACTGCTGCCGTAACCACTGGGTAGCCGGGCTGCTCCAGCCAGGAGTTCATGATCTTGCCGATGTCCAGGCCGGAAGCTTCGCCGAGGGCCTGCCAGAGGTCGCTCCCCTTGGCGTTGTGGTACTTGTGAGCAGCAAAGTAGTTCTTCAGTCCCTTGCGCAGGGCATCGTCACCGAGCAGAGCCCGGACCATGACCAGCATCCGGGAACCCTTGGCGTAAACGATCGCGGAGTCAAAGATCGAGTCGATTTCAGCTGGGTTGTTAACCGCGACGTGGACTGGTTGAACCCCGTCCGTGGCGTCCCGCTGCAGGGCCATCGGGGCTTCCGTGGTCTGGAAGAGTTCCCAGATGTGCCAGTCAGGGTGGATGGCGTCGACGGAGACGTATTCCATCATGTTGGCAAAGCTCTCGTTGAGCCAGAGGTCATCCCACCAGTTCATCGTGACCAGGTCACCAAACCACTGGTGCGCCAGTTCATGGGTGATCACAGTGGCGACCAGCTGCTTCATGTCCAGGGAGGTGTTGTCAGGATCGAGCAGGAGGTAGGCTTCCCGGTAGGTTACCAGTCCCCAGTTTTCCATGGCCCCAGCGGAGAAGTCGGGCAGGGCCAACTGCCAGGAGTGCGGCAGCGGGTACGGAGTCTGGTAGAAGTCTTCGTAGAACTCGATGGCCCGCTTGGCGATGTCGAGGGCAAAGTCGAGTTCCTTTGGCTGGTGGGCCTTGGTAGCGAAGACGCCGACCTTGACGCCGGACTTAGTTTCCGTCAGCTTGCTCTGCATTTCCCCGAAGGCAAAGGCTACCAGGTAGGTGGACATCCGGACCGTCTCCTGGAAGTAGTGGACGCCGTTTTCGACGTGGTCTTCGGGCATGTTGGCGATGATCGTTTCACCAGGATGTTCGTCGTACTTGATGGCGAGGCTGAAGGTAGCCTTGGCCGCTGGCTCGTCGACGCTTGGAAAGGCCTGCCGGGCCGCCGTGGTTTCAAACTGGGTCCCGATCAGCTGCTTCTTTTCCCCGTTGACCTCGTAATAGGATGGGTAGATCCCCATCATGGTGTCGGTCAGGGGCGCGGTGTAGTCGATGGTCAGCGTCACTGCTCCGGCTTGCGGGAGGGTGATGTCGATCGTTTCCGCCTGGTCATCAGTGGTAAACGGCACATCCTGGCCAGCGACCTGGACGCTGTTGACGTGGAGATACTTCTGGTTGACGGCGATCTGAGATTGGCTGGCGTAACCGGTGATGGTCGTCCGACCGCTGATCGTCTTCTTACCCCGGTCGATGTCGAGGTAGAGGTCATAGTGTTCTGGTTGGAATGTTTCCAACAATCGCTTGTTTGCTGTCATTAAAAAACTCACTTCTTATTTTTAGGATAGTTTAATTATACGGCGAAAGCGATGCGGGGCAAAGAAATTACTCTGATGGCCTCATCCTTGCTGTAGAATAGGAATGTTACTAAATTCTTAGAAGAAAGTGGTGAGTAAATGTCGATTGGCCAAATTTTCAACCAAGTCGTCATTATTTTTTACTGATGTTGCTGGGGGCAATTATTCGAAAGACTAATTTTTTACACCTCCAGTCGATTAATGACCTGACGAACATAACCCTCTATTTTTTGTCTCCGATTGTGATCGTTCGGGCATTTGAACAGTCTTTTTCTAAGACCCGCTTTTACCAATTGGCCTTGTTGGTGATTGCAGTCTTCCTTACTTATGTGGTCTCAATTATCATTGCCAAGCTAATCTTTCACCGAGTTCCGGACCAAAATATCCGCCACATTTCCACCTATGGGAGTATCTATTCCAATAATGGCTTCATGGGAGTCCCGCTTGCCCAGGGGCTGTTTGGCAGTGTCGGGGTGTTCTACGCCGTGGCGTCGATGATCGGTTTCAATGTGATGTCGTGGACCCAGGGGATCGGGATCTTTCGGCACGCAAAGCGACAGGACTTAGGACAACAGATTAAGAAGATCATTCTAAATCCCAACATCATTGCGATCATCCTTGGCCTGGTGATGTTTATCAGCTCCTATCGGCTGCCCAAGCTGGTGAGCGGCTTTATCAACTACACCAGTCCGGCATTCACGCCGCTTTCAATGATTGTTATTGGTAGTAACCTGGCCAACCTTAATTTGCGTGACATTAAGTTGCCGGGGGCCTTATGGGTCAGCTTGGTCCTGCGCAACCTGATTTTCCCAATTATTGGTATTCTGATCTTACTGATGTTGGGAGTCAGTGGCGTTCCATTGCTGGTGACCGTAATTCTCAGTGCTTGCCCAGTAGCGGGTTTGGTAGTCCTCTTTACCTTACAGTCAGGCGGGGATTCCAAGCCGGCAACCATCCTGATGAGTATTTCAACGATTTTAAGCCTGCTAACGATCCCGATAGTCTACTGGCTGGCTACTCTGTGGTGATATCGCAAGAGCAGATTAGTATAATAATAGCGAGGTGAATTATCATGGAAATTACGATTGAACGTGACGGTCTGCATCTCCATGGCTTATTGGAGGGAACGGACACGCTGGAAAACGATACGGTGGCGATCCTGATGCACGGCTTCAAGGGCAACTTGGGATACGACGAAAACAGGATCCTACCAGTGCTGGCCCACGCCCTCAACCAGGCGGGCCTGGCGACGTTGCGCTTCGACTTTGCCGGTTGCGGAAAGAGCGACGGCCGCTTTGAAGATATGACCGTACTGAGCGAACTCCTTGATGGGATGAAGGTTATTGACTTTGTCCGGCAGAAGGTTAAGGCTAAGCATATCTACCTGGTTGGCCACTCCCAGGGTGGGGTGGTGGCCTCGATGTTGGCAGCTTACTACCGGGATGTGATCGATAAATTAGTTCTCCTGGCACCGGCGGCCACGTTGAAGGATGACGCCCTGCAGGGGACCTGTCAGGGGAGTACCTATGATCCGAACCATATTCCAGATTACGTGATGGTGGACGGCTTCCAGGTCGGCGGTGACTACTTCCGAACTGCCCAGCTGCTGCCGATCTATGAGACGGCGCAACACTTTGCCGGTCCGGCCCTGCTGATTCACGGCACGGCCGACCAGGTGGTTTCACCGGAAGTAACGCGGAAGTACCATGTCATCATGCCCCAGAGTGTCTTGCACCTGATTGACGGGGAGGGGCACATGTTCGACGGAGATCGTCGTGCAGAAGTGGTTAAACTAGTAACTGATTTTCTTACTAAATAAACAAAAGGACTTGTAGCAAACCCCTGAATTTGCCACAAGTCTTTATTTAGTTCAGGCCGCATTGCCGGCGCCCTTGACCCGAAGGTTATGGGTCAGGCCGTGCCAGACGTGGCGGTCAAAGAAGCCGATCAGTGGACCGTTGGCTAGCAGGGCAAACAGAGTCCCAATGTTGATGGCGTACAGGTGACCGCTGATCAGGAAGGTGACCACCATGATGACGATCGGCGGAATGAAGTTGACCAACTGAGCCACGGCGACGTGGTTATGAAGGTAGAGGAAGCGGAGGATGTTGGTCGTATCGTCGTTGGGGTGCATGACCAGGTTGGCCCGCTGGTAGATGGAGATGGCGCAGCAGAAGGTCGCCACCCCGAGGAAACACAGGATGGTCCGGACAAGAAATGGCAGCCGGGCACCCCTAGTCGGGTGAAGAGGGCAACAAAAACGTCGACAAAATAACTGAAACAGGCGATGAAGCCAATTTCCCCGAAGAAGCGCCACTTATCCCACTGGTGAATTAGAAGCTGGTTAGTGATGGCGACCAGGACGCCCACAC
>DWZB01000056.1 GCA_019118405.1 Candidatus Limosilactobacillus gallistercoris | reverse complement strand
GTCCGGGTCAACCAGCCGACCTGGTCGAAACTGGAACCGAAGGCAATGATTCCCCAACGCGAAACCCGGCCATAGGTTGGCTTCATGCCGACCACACCGTTGAAGGAGGCTGGCATCCGGATGGAACCACCAGTATCAGTACCGAGAGCCCCGAGGACATCCCCCGCGGCAACAGCAGCCGCCGAACCACCTGAAGAACCGCCGGGTACCCGGGTCAGGTCCCATGGGTTATGGGAAGTGAAGAAGGCGGAGTTTTCCGTCGAACTCCCCATGGCGAATTCATCCAGGTTGGTCTTCCCAACGTTGATGTAGCCGGCCTTGTTCAGCTTGTCCACAACGGTAGCGTCGTAAACAGGGTTAAAGTGCTCCAGCATCTTGGAAGCGGCCGTCGTCGTCAGGCCCTTCGTCAAGATGTTATCCTTAACTGCCAATGGAACACCAGAAACCAGTTGGTCACCGGCAATCCCGGCCTCGTCAATCTCCTGGGCCCGCTTCATGGCCGCATCCTCGTTCAGATTGATGAAGGCCTTGACCTGGTCTTCGTTGCCCTTGATGTGGTCGAAGGTTTCCTTGGTCAGTTCCGTGGCGCTGATCTTCTTGTTGACCAGGTCATCGTGCAACTGGGTCAGATCGGTTTGATAGAAATCCATTATTCGCCGTCCTCACTTTCATCAATGATTGCTGGAACCTTAATGTAGCCGCCATCAGTGTCAGGGGCGTTCTTCAAGAGTGCTTCGACTTCTTCCTTTGATGATTTAACGGCCTTGTCTTCACGCATCACGTTGACCCGGTCGGTAGCTGAAGTCATTGGTTCAACTCCATCGGTGTCAACGGCAGTGAGGTCTTCAAACATGTCAATAATGCTTCCTAATTGAGTGGTAAACTTGCCCAGCTCATCCTTGGGGAATTCAAGCTTAGCAAGTTCAGCAACGTGTTCTACTTGTTGCTCAGTGATTTTACTGGCCATTCTCTCTACCTCTTTTCCAGTAATTTTGTATACATACAATTTATAATTTTAGCACAGAATGCCATTAATTTTTATCAAAGCATCCCGATAAGTCAAAAATCAGCCGGACCGGACAAACCGATCGGGCTGATTGATTAAGCTTAGTATGACGTCAGAATGTGGGTCCGGAAAGTATCGGAACCGGAATCCCGGTAAACGATTGCTTGCATCTCGGAGTCGGACTGGATCCGGATGTCAATTGGAATCCCGTTTGGCAGGTACTTATTAGCAGCCCGCGCAATGTACTGGGTGAAGCTGGTGATCTCAGACTGGCTGTAGAACTGGGTCGTCACAGTAATGTGCATCCCGTCCAGCTGACCATTGTTGTACTGGGCCTGGGCCGTAACCCCGCTCAGGTTCGGGAAGAAGCTCTGGATCTGGCTCTTGAAGTTGGAGAAGCTGTCGCTATCGGTCTGGCCGGCACTGCCCGTGGAGCTGGTCGTGCCGCTGGCCTTTGGCAGAACCACGGTCTTGTAGTTCAGCTTGTGCCAGCTGCTGATCGTGCTGCCGCTGTTCTTGCTGTAAGCGTAGAAGCTGCCGCCGACCAGGCTGTCATCTGGCGCCTGCTTGTAGAGGGCAATCACGATTGGCACATTGCCGACGCCAGACTTCTTGCGGACCCGCTTCAAGACCTTGGCCGCCGCAATCTCACCCTGGCGCTTGACCTCGGCGTCACTGATCTTCTTGGTGTAGCTTGGACCGTCAGTCTTCTTCTTGTAGTTGTATTCGGAGTTGATCCCGATCCCGATGGTCATCCCCCGCAGCTTCATTGAGTTACCGCTATTCTCCATGTAGTCCTGTTCCTCAATCTGCTGAACGTAGATTGGATTAGGATCGCTCTTCTTCCCCTCGGCCGGGTTCAGGCCTGCCGGGTTATCCTTCGTCTTCCGGCCGAGCCAATTTTCAATCGTGTCCGAATTTAGGTACTGGCCTTCCTGGAAGATGTAATTCTTCGGCGAGAAGACCCGCTTGGAAACCTGAGTCAAACCGTTTTCAAAACTCTTCAGGTTGTACTGGTTATCATTTTGGCTAACATTGATTCCCCGTGCCTTGCTGGTCTTGTAACGACCGCCTTGAATTACCCCTTGGTAGTTGCCGCTACCGGAACCAGTCGTGGTGTAATTCTTGGACGAAGATGAGTGACCGCCGCATGATGCCAGAACCAGGCTGGTCATCAGGATTATCGTGGCAGCGGTAATTTTCTTTAGTTTCGCATTCACGTTTATTCTTCCTCCTGCATTGCTTGGTGGAACCGGGCCTCGTCCCAAACGGTGATCCCGAGGTCCTGGGCCTTCGTCAGCTTGCTGCCGGCAGACGTTCCTGCAATGACAATGTCTGTTTTCTTTGATACGCTTCCGGTTACCTTGGCCCCGTGAGCCTCCAGCCACTGCTTGGCCGCCCCCCGGGTCATCTCTTCCAGTTTCCCGGTCAGAACGACGCGGCGGCCGTTCCATTCGCTCTCCGTGTTGGCGGTAACGGCGGGACCCTGATAGTTGAAGTTGAGGCCCGCATCCCGGAGTTTATCGACCAATGCCACCACCTGCGGATTGGCAAAGTAGGTGTGAACACTCTCACCGATGATCGGGCCGATGCCATCGACCGCCGCAACCTCGTCGGCCGTGGCCGCCATCAGCCGGTCAAGGTTGCCAAAGTGGGTCATGATCTGCCGAGCCGCCTTGGCGCCGACGTGCCGGATACCGAGGCCGAATAATAAGCGCTCGACAGAATTATTACGACTATTATCGATTGATGTCAATAGGTTGTTGGCGGATTTGTCCCCAAATTTATCTAATGTTAACAATTGGTCGTAATTTAGCCGGTACAGGTCGGCCACATCCCGGATCAGCTTTTTGTCCCAGAGCTGCTGAATGATCTTCGGCCCCAAGCCATCGATGTTCATCGCGTTTCGGGAGGCAAAGTGGGCCAGGCCCTCCTTGATTTGGGCCGGGCACATCGGGTTGATGCAGCGCAAGGCGACCTCATCGTCTAAGTGAACCAGCTCGGCACCGCAGACGGGACACTTAGTCGGGATTTCGTATTCCTGGCTGTCAGCGGGCCGCTTCTTGAGGTCGACCCGGGAGATCTCGGGAATAATGTCGCCGGCCTTGTGCAGGTAGACGGTGTCACCGAGGCGGATGTCCTTCTCCCGCAGGTAATCTGGGTTGTGCAGGGAGGCCCGGCTGACCGTAGTGCCGGCCAGCTGCACGGGATCCATCACCGCGGTCGGCGTCACGTTCCCGGTCCGGCCGACTGTCCAGACAATGTCCCGGACAACTGTCGCCTGTTCCTCCGGCGGGAACTTATAGGCAATCTCCCAGCGGGGGACCTTTACCGTGTTCCCCAGGGCGTTTTCGGTAGCCAGGTCATTGACCTTCTCGACGATCCCGTCAATCCCGTAGGACAATTGGTCCCGCTGGGCGGTGTACTCGTCGATGTAGGCCGCAATCTCAGCCTCGTTGTGGACCACCCGGTTGTTCGGGTTGACGCTGAAGCCGAGTTCGCGCATCCGGTCGAGGGCGCCCGCCTGGGTCGTCACGCCGAGCTTTTGGTATTCCGGCACGTAGTACATGAAGGTCGCCAGGTCCCGCTTGGCCGTCACCTTGGGATCGAGCTGACGCAGGCTCCCGGCCGCAGCGTTCCGCGGATTGGCAAAGACGGGCAGGCCCGCCGCCTCCCTTTCTTCATTCAATTTTACAAAGGACGCCTTGGGCATGTAACACTCGCCCCGAAACTCCAGGGTCAGCGGTTCCGGCAACTCGTGGGGGATCGACTTGATCGTCATCACGTTGGCAGTCACGTCCTCGCCGATCGTCCCGTTGCCCCGGGTTGACCCCTGAACGAGCTTGCCGTTCTCGTAGACCAGGGAGAGCGACAACCCGTCGATCTTGAGCTCCAGGTTGTACTCCGGCTCCACGGTCACGTCGCCGTTATCCTGCTGGCGCCGGTTGAAGTCCATCAGCTCATCGACCGAGAAGACATCCCCCATCGACAGCATCGGGATGTCGTGACGCACCTTGGTCAGCTGGGTGGTCACCGCCCCGCCGACCCGTTGTGTTGGCGAGTCTGCCGACTTTAACTCGGGAAACTGGGTTTCGAGCTCCACCAGGCGCTGATAGGCCCGGTCGTAGACGTAATCCTCAACACTGGGGTTGTCCTGCTCGTAGTATTCCTTGCCCCACTGGGTGAGCTGCTTTCTCAAGGGGACAATTTCCTTCTTGGCCGCTGCCAGACTGAGCTGGCTTACTGGTACTTGTTTATCCATTATCTGGCCTCACTTCTATCAATCAACTTTCTTAATCGGGGCGAAACTAGCCAGGAGCCGCTTGACGCCCTGCTGTGGAAAGGCAATGTCGAGCTCCATGTCATTGCCGGTTCCGCTGACCTTAACCACGGTTCCCTGGCCCCACTTCTTATGCTGGACCTTGTCGCCGGTCTTCCAGCTGAGCTTGTCGGCGCCGGTACCCGTATTGGTCTGCGGCTTCGGCTTAACCGTCCGCCCGGCATCCCGGTAACTGTGCGTAGTCCGAGCAGCGCGCTGGTTCCACTGTGCCCGCTGCTGGGACCGGTAAGTGCCGGCCGTAGCGGCGTTCTTCTTTTCAAATGGCACCTTCCGCTCGTCCAGGCCGTCACCCTCGTCGCTGTTCTCAAACTTCAACAGGTCCGGGTTGATCTCCTCGACAAAGCGGGACGGCTGGTTACGCTGGATTCGCCCATACAACATCCGCGAGAAGGCGTTCGTCAGGTAGAGCTTCTTCTTGGCCCGGGTAATCCCCACGTAGGCCAGACGACGTTCTTCTTCCAGCTCGTCCTCTTCCATGACGGCCCGGGAGAGTGGGAAGATCCCCTCTTCCATGCCGACCAGGAAAACGACGGGGAATTCCAACCCCTTGGCCGCGTGCAGGGTCATCAGGGTTATGGCTGGCGCCTGCTCGTCAACGTCGTCCTGGTCGGAAACCAGGGCCAAATCGGCCAGGAAGTTGATGATCTTCTGCTTGTTGTCATCAGTGTCGTCCTTGTGCTTCTCGTCGTACTCCTGGGTCACGGACTTGAATTCGTCCAGGTTCTCCCGGCGGGCCTGGGCCTCTAGGTTCTTATCCTGGTCCAGCATCTTGTTGTAGCCGCTCAGCTCCAGGATCTGGTTGGTCAGGTCGGTCAAGCTCAGGTACTCAGCCTGCTTGGTCAGGTTTTCCATCAGCTCACCGAACTCGGCGATCTTATTCCGCGTCCGCGTGGTGATCTGGTTGGCAATGTCGACGTTCTCAGCGGCCTTGAGGAGGGACCAGCCATTGTCGTTGGCAAAGTCCCGCAGGTGCTCAACGCTGGTCAGGCCGATCCCCCGCTTAGGCGTATTGACCACCCGGGTGAAGCTCATCGAATCCTGGGGGTTGACGATCAGGGTCAGGTAAGCCAGGACATCGCGGATTTCCTTCCGGTCGTAGAACTTGTGGCCGCCGACCATGGTGTAGGGGATACTGCTCTTCATGAAGGTTTCTTCGATCACCCGGGACTGGGCGTTGGTCCGGTAGAGGATCGCAAAGTCATTGTAGTGGTAACCGTGCTTCTCCCGTTCCTCCTTGATCTTGTCAACGATGAAGTAGGCTTCGTCGTGCTCACTCTGGGCCCGGTAGTAGGAAATCTTCTCCCCCTGGCCGTTTTCCGTCCAGAGCTTCTTCTTCCGCCGGTTGACGTTGTTGACGATCACCTCGTTGGCCGCATCCAGGATGTTCTGGGTGGACCGGTAGTTTTGCTCCAGCATGACCGTCTTGGCTTGTGGATAATCGTGTTCGAAGTTCAGGATGTTGTTCATGTTGGCACCCCGCCAGCCGTAGATACTCTGATCGGCATCCCCGACGACGCAGAGGTTCTGGTAGCCCTTGGCCAGCAGGTTGACCAGCCGGTACTGGGCATCATTGGTATCCTGATATTCATCGACATGGATGTAGTGGAACTTGTTCTGGTAGAATTCCAGCGTCTCCGGGTCCTTTTCAAACAGTTCGATCGTCTTCATGATCAGGTCATCGAAGTCGAGGGCCTGGTTGGCCTCCAGTTCCTGCTGGTAGAGCTTGTAGGCCCGGGCCACCAGGTTTTCAAACATGCTGTCAGCCTTATCGCTGTATTCCGCTGGCGTCAGCAGGGCGTTCTTGGCGTTGGAGATCTCGCTGAGAATACTGCGGGGATCGAACTTCTTCGTGTCGATGTTCAGCTCAGCACAGATCCGCTTCATCAACGTCCGCTGCTCACTGGTATCGGCAATCGTGAAGGCCCGGTTGTAACCGATCTTCTCGATGTCACGCCGCAGGATTCGCACACACAGGGCGTGGAAGGTCGAAACCCAGACATCCTGGGCACTGTCGCCGAGCAGCTTGCCGACCCGCTCCTGCATTTCCTTGGCGGCCTTGTTGGTGAAGGTGATCGCCAAAATGTTCCAGGGGAGGACCCCCTTCTCTTCAATCAGGTAGGCGACCCGGTGCGTCAAAACCCGGGTCTTTCCGGAACCCGCCCCGGCCATTACCAGCAGCGGCCCCTCGGTGGTGACCACCGCCTCGGCCTGTTTGTCGTTCATTCCTTCTAAAAGCTCTTGACTGTTATTCACGCCGTTACCGTCCTCTCTTAAAAAATCATCGGCTAACATTATACCAAATTATCGCCCGCCTTGGGCCGAAACGCGCTCCCAAATAAAGGCGATTTCTTGTCCCTGCGGGGCCGACCATGCTAAAATAATCTGTTTTGTAAATTTCTGATACCTAAGGAGGAATTGTGTGGATAAGCTATTTGAAAACACCTCAATCAAAAGCGCCTACTTCATCCTCGCCCTGCCGGTGGTCATGAGTATGGCCGTCACGATCATCTACAACATGGTCGACACGTTCTTCATCGCCAAGACCGGGAACCCTAACCTGGTCGCCGGGGTCTCCCAGGGGGCACCGATCTTCACCCTGATGATTGCTATCGGGGACATCTTCGGTCTCGGGGGCAGCTCAGTGATCTCCCGGCTTTTCGGGAAGCGGCGTGACAAGACCGCCCGCTACGTCAGCGGCTACTGCTTCTATGCTTCCATCACCTGCGGACTGGTCGTCACCGCCCTGATGTTCATCTTCCAGACCCCCGTCCTCCGCATGCTTGGGGCATCCCCGGCCACCTGGAAGTATGCCCGGGAGTACTACCTGGTAATTGCCGGCGGGGCCACCTTCATCATCTTCGGCCTGTCGCCCAATAACATCCTGCGGACCGAGGGCCTGGCCACCCAGGCGATGATTGCCAGCATCACCGGGACCGGGATCAACGTCGTCTTGAACCCCATCTTCATCTTCACCTGCGGACTCGGGGCCGCCGGGTCGGCGCTGGCAACGGTGGTCAGCAATGTTATCGCCGACGTCCTGATGGTCTACTACCTGCGGACAAAGAGCAAGAAGCTGACCACTTCGATCCACGAGACCAAGATCAGCGGCAAGCTCCAGCGGGAGATCTACGCGATCGGGGTTCCGGCCTCAGTGACTAACATCATGGTGACCTTCGCTACCGCCCTCACCAACCGCTACCTGATTGCGTACGGGGCCAACAGTGTGGCTGCCATGGGAATCGCCATGAAGGTCAACACGGTGATCGTCATGGTGATGGTCGGCTTTGCCTTCGGTGCCCAGCCGCTGATCGGTTATACCTATGGGGCCCGTGATGAGCGGCGCTTCAGGGAAACGTTGCGGTTCGACCTGAGCGTGGTGGCCGGATTGGCCCTCGTGCTGACCGTCCTGATGATGGTCTTCGCGCCCCAGATCATCCGGCTGTTCATGCGTGATCCGGAAATTGTCCGCGAGGGAACCGGCATGCTGCGGTGGCTCGCCTCATCCACGACCATTGCCGGCATCATCATGGTCCTCACTACCACCTTCCAGTCGATGGGCAAGGCCACACCCGCCTTCTGGCTATCGTTTAGCCGGCAGGGGCTGAGCTTTCTCATCGCCATCGTGGTCCTGAGCCACTTCTTCGGCTACACGGGGGTCCTGGCTGCCCAGACCTGTGCCGACGTTCTCACCCTGGTACTGGCCGCCTTCCTCTATCATAAATACCAGCCTCACTTTAAGAAGTAACAACAAAGAGCTCTTAGTGCCCGCATGTGGTAGGCACTAAGAGCTCTTTTCATTTCTAAACTAATTTTGGCTGTTTTCCTGGTCCTCGCTGATCTGTTCCTTCCAGACCTCGGTGTCATCAACCTGGTTCTCCAGGTCGATCAGGTTATCGCTGCCCGTGACCCAAACGAAGCCGAGGATGCTCTGGTCATCCCCGTCCTGGTCGTTGAAGAAGCGGAACTGCCAGTTGTTCTTCAACAGCCACTGGCGCTGGATCGCCACCTGCTGGTACTTGCGCACAACCATCAGCAAGCCCACTTGGAGAGGCTGGATCTGGTGAAGGGGCATCCCAACGGCAGCCCGGATCTGTTCCTCATACTGGTCAACGTTGGTCGTGGTGTCGTAAACGTTGGCGATCGAGGTCAGGCCCAGCTCAATGTTCTTGACGTACAGGGTCCCCGTCCCGGTCACGTAGAAGTTTAACGAGAAGACACCTAAGTACTGGAGCGAGCCCGCCACACTCTTCACGATTCGTTGCATCTCGTTCAGCAGGTCGTCGTTGACCTCGGCTGGTGCGGCCACGGAAACCAGCTGGCGGTCATCCGTAAAGTGGAGCTTGGCCAGTGGGAAAATCTCCGTGTCCTCGCTATCAGTGGCCGCCGTCATCGTGTACTCGTTGGTATGGTCGATCCAGGATTCCAGCAGGTAGGTCCCGGTCTCGATGAAGTCGGCCGCCCGGACAATGTCGGACTGCCGCCTGATGATCATCGACTGTTCCCCAATCCCGCGCTGGATCGGCTTCAGCAAGGCCGGATAGCCAATCGAATCGATCGACTGGTAGACATCGTCCAGGCTGACCACGGTGACGTAGGGCGCGATGTTGATATTGATCTGGTCGAGGAAGGCCCGTTCCATCAACCGGTCCTGAATGATCTCCAGGCCGTTGATCCCCTGCGGAATCGCGGCGTACTGGCTCAGGTAGTGCAGAACGCGGGAATCCACGTTTGACGTCTGGTAGATAATTGCGTCACAGGATTCCCCAAACTGGGCCAATTTGATCTTATCGTTGTACGCCCCAACGATGGTTTCATCAGCCATCTTCGTGCTGGCCGGCTGGGCATGGTCAACGTACACAATAATGTTGAAGCCCGCCTTCTTTGCCGCCGCAATCAGGGCCCCGCCATTACGGTTGATGGCAATAATTCCCAGGGTGCTCCCTGGATAAAAAGCATTCCTCTTCATTCTAAGGCTCCTTTCGTTACCTAGTCGGGCATAAATTCAATCTGATTATCCTTGAGGGACTTGATCCGTGCTAAAGACTCCAGGCGAATTCCCCGGTCCCGAAGTTCCTTGGCCCCGGGCTGGAAGCTCTTTTCAATCACGATTCCGGCACCGGCGACATCTACGCCGGCCTGGTCAGCGATCTCCAGCATCCCTTCGACGGCCTGACCGTTTGCCAGGAAGTCGTCGATCATCAGGACCTTATCGTCCGGTGAGACGTACTTCTTGGAGATGGAGATCCGGTTGGTCGTCTTCTTGGTGTACGAGTAAACGTCAGCCACGTACATGTTCTGGTTCAGCGTCAGGCTCTTGTGCTTCCGGGCAAAGATCACTGGAACGTTCATTGCCAAGCCGGTCATCACTGCAGGCGCGATCCCGGATGATTCAACCGTCCAGATCTTGGTAACCCCTTCGTCAGCGAAGAGCTTAGCAAACTCCTGGCCCACGTGCAGCATCAGCTGTGGGTCAACCTGGTGGTTCAGAAAGGCATCAACCTTCAGGACGTTGCCTGGCAGGACGGTCCCGTATTCTCTAATCTTTTCCTCTAGTTCACGCATCATTGTACT
>DWZB01000055.1 GCA_019118405.1 Candidatus Limosilactobacillus gallistercoris | reverse complement strand
CAGTTCCTTGCCGACCAGGGCCTCGATGCCGGCCGCCGCCGTTGCGATCAATTGATACTTTTCCAAATTAATTTCTCCTTTAATTCACATTGCTACCCAACATTTTACCATAAGAAAACGGCAACGTGATCAGTCACCACGTTCCCGCTCACTGAATTAGTAATTATCTTCCTGCATGGATTCCGGCCAGCCGTCGAGGGCCTGCTTGCGATCAAGTCCCTCCAGCACATGCAGGTCAGCGCTGTCCAATTCAAAGTCGAAGAGCGCGAGGTTCTCCACCATGTGCTTAGGATTCAATATCTTGGGAATTACCACAATGTCCTCCTGGTTGAGGAAGCGCAGCACAACCTAGGCTGGTGTCCGGTGGTACTTGTCAGCAATCTGAATCAGCTCCGGCGCATCCATGAAGCCCGGTTGGTCCTTGCCAAGCGGGGCATAGGATTCGTGAACAATCCCACGGCTGGCCAGGAAGGCGTGCATCCGCTTCTGCTGCCAACGGAGGTGGGTTTCAATCTGGTCCACCATCGGGACAACATTTGAATCATCAATGATCTGCTGAACCTGGGCCACGTTGAAATTGCTCAGGCCGATCGGCCGTACCTTGCCATCCTGGTAAGCTTCCTCCAGGGCCCGGTAGGTTTCCAGGTCGTTCCCGGTTGGCCAGTGGATCAGGACCAGGTCGAAGTAATCATTGTTGAACCGCCGCAGCGACTAGTCCAGCCCCCGCTTGGCTTCCAGATAACCGCTGGTCTGAACCTTGGTGGTTACAAACACCTGGTCGCGCGGCAGGCCGCTCTCCTGCAGAGCCGCACCGACCCCGTCCTCATTCCCGTAGTACTGAGCCGTGTCGATCAGCCGGTAGCCGGTCCGCAGTGCCTGAAGGACATTGTCCCGGGTCTTAGCAGCCGGAATCTGGTAGGTCCCGTAGCCCACCATCGGCATGATCACATCATTATTTAAGCGGACAGTTTTCATTTATCTCGCTTCCTTATCACCATTAGCAGATAATTTTATTATACTACGATTGCAATTTTAAAAATAAAAAGCCCGGACGAATCCGGGTACCTGTTTGCAAGCATCTGTAGGCCATGTTTTGTCGTAGAACCACCACCAGGTAATGATGGTCCCGAGGTAATCATCTATCTCAGAGTAAAAACTCTCCCCTGGAATCACTTCAATTCGTTATCCAAAGCTCCCCTACCGTAGTTTGGGTTTACCGCTTGAGGGGTTTACCGCGTTCCACCAGATCAGTTTCCCGACCTGTATCGTCACTGTGGCACTTTTCAGGAATACTCGGGCATTGCCGAAGCATTAGCCGTTTTTTCCGCCGTCACCGAAGAATCGGTGCCCCGCCTTATTTTTTCAGCGAGCACAAACACTACAGGCATCGCAGCCTGTGCGAGCATGGACCTTCCTAACACAACATAAGCTGTGCTCAATTACCCAAAGCTTGCAAATTTATTCAATTTTAAGCGTATCCTATAGCAGGTGAGAGTCGTCTTGACCGTTGCCCTCATTGATCTGTGAACCAAAGACCCGCCGTTCAAGGTTAGACAGCCGCTTCAAAATATCCATGTTAGTGGCATTTGAAACCGGCTGCTGGTTGCTGGTGTGGGCGCTCATCGTGGAGCCCACCTCAACTTGACGGTTCAGTTCATCAACCTTCGTCCGCAGACGTTCGTTTTCGTTGTTCAGGCGGTCAAGCTCCTTGTTATAAGTGTCGTAGTCCTTGATAACATCGTCCAGGAAGGCATCGACATCAGCCTCATCATAGCCCTTACCAATGTTCTTTTCCTTAAACTGCTTATGCAAGATATCTTGCGGCGTAAACTTAATGTTATCCAACTCAAACACCTCAATTATTTAGCTATACGTGACACAACAATTATTTTACCAAATTCAGCCGTAAATTCAAGAGTCATTCCTGATTTTCTTCGCGTTGTTCCTCCTGATACTCGACGGCGCTCTCTTGGAGCTCGTCAAAATCGATCAGACTGATTGGATAATTCTCCTGCTCTTGATAGCGCTGGGCCTGGCGATAGTCGTACTTCGGCTTGCCCTCGTATTCCGGATCATACACCATCAGCATCCCATCCGTATGAGTCAGCATGAAGCGCTGGTAGGTCCGCAGCTGCTGCGGCGACTGGTAGGGATGGTCCGTTACCGGCGCCGAAAAATCAACCTTGCTCTTGATCACCGCCATTTTTTCTTGGTTGGCCTCATTCCACCGCTGGTCAAAAGCTGTGTACGGTTCCATCAGGGCCAGCTTGAGCTGGGAATAATCTTTCCTTAACACCAGACCGCATTCCAAGGCCCAGCGTTCCACCCCCATTTGCGGACCCGCAATCAGCCAGCACTCATCGGTATCTTCTTCAAGGTAGTTCTTAAGATGATCGGTCAGGACTTTTTTGATGACCTTAACCTTGGGGTCACTGTCCTTAAACACATTTAATTCATAGCTGCGATAGCCGGTTACCCATAGACGTCGCACACCTGCCACCTCCGTAACATTTCTGTATCATTATTTTAACCGACATTCTGGTATAATATAAGGCTAGTTAGGAGAGTGATGCAAAAAAATGACTATTCACTATCCCAATGGCCAGCACCCGCGGCAAGCATACCATGTCAACCGTGATTTGCCGACGCCCCACCAGTCGATCTACGCCCGGCGGGGAATGTCACTGGAAGATGAAATCAACCATAGCAACCAGTATTACCTGGCCCGCCATATCGCGGTAATCCACAAGAAGCCAACCCCCATCCAGTTGGTGAAGGTCGATTACCCGAAACGAAGTGCGGCTATAATTCGGGAGGCCTACTTCCGCCGCCCGTCGACTACTGATTACAACGGGATCTACAAGGGCCGCTACATCGATTTTGATGCCAAGGAAACGCGCAATCGCCGTTCTTTCCCCTTGAAGAACTTTCATCCCCACCAGATCAATCACATGCGGGAGTGTGTCAAACAGGGCGGGATTTGTTTTGCCTTCATCAAATTTACCGATCTAGACCTCGTCTACCTATTACCTGCAACAATTCTATTTCATTATTGGGACGAGCGCGATCAGGGTGGCCGCAAATCAATTGCGTTAACTGATATCCAGCAATGGGGATTTCAAATTGAATATCAGCTTAACCCCCGCCTACCATATCTAAAGGCAGTTGACCAGATTATCGCTGCCGAACGCAAAGGAGTTTATCATGACAAGTAATGATCAACCGACTCGTAGTGACCGGCACCGAGCCGACTACGATGACTATGACTACGATGATGAACCGCGACATGGAGGACTTGTCAAGCGCATCATCCTCTGGATTCTCGGAATCATCATCTTATTATTCGTTGCAGGGACTGCCCTGTTCTTCTACTACGCTTCGAGTGCACCCCGAATCAGCAGGAGCGAATTAGCTGGGCAGAACACCACGACAATCTATGACGACCAGAACCGGGTTATCTCCCGGCTGGGTGCCCAGAAACGGGAATACGCGACGAGTGGTGAGGTCCCGGATAACCTCAAGCATGCGGTTGTCGCCATTGAAGACCGCCGCTTCTACAAGCACCACGGGGTCGACCCGATCCGGATCATGGGAGCGGCCACGGCCAACATTTTCGGCCGCTCTGCCGGGATGCAGGGTGGTAGTACCCTGACCCAGCAATTGGTCAAGCTCTCGGTCTTCTCAACCGCAGCCTCCGACCGGACCTTCAAGCGCAAGGCCCAGGAAGCCTGGCTTGCCATCAACGTTGAGCGGCACTTCAGCAAGAATCAAATTCTCAATTTCTACATTAATAAGGTTTACATGGGTAACGGGGTCTACGGGATGCAGACCGCCGCACAGTACTACTATGGTAAGGACCTCGACGAATTGGACCTTTCACAACAGGCCCTGCTCGCCGGGATGCCGCAATCGCCTACTTACTACAACCCGCTGTCAAGCAACACCAAGTACGCCACCCAACGGCGTAACGAGGTGCTGAACGCCATGGTCCGCAGCAAGTACATCAGTCAGGCGCAGGCCAACCAGGCAGCCAGTGAAAGCATCACTGACGGTCTCGACCCGGACCACGGGAACACCTCCAACAACGGTACCGGAGTCAAGGAAAAGGTTATCGATGCCTATGTCAAGCAGGTCCTGGCTGATCTGGAAGCCAAGGGCTACAACCCATACAACGACGGTCTGAAGGTACACACCAACCTCGACCTCGATGCTCAGGAACACCTTTACGACGCTGCCAACAACTCCGTCTCCTTCCAGAGCGACCAGATGCAGACCGGGGTCGCCGTTACTGACCCGCACAACGGTCAAGTGGTTGCCATGCTTGGCGGTCGGCACACTGGTAACGTGGTCTACGGTCTTAACCGGGCTGTGCAGACCAACCGGAGTTCCGGTTCAACTGCTAAGCCGCTGATGGATTACGGTCCGGCTATTGAATACCTGCAATGGCCAACCTTCAAACGGGTTCAGGATACCCGCTTCGTCTACCCTGGTACCAACAAGGTCCTGCGGGACTTCGATAACCAGTACAAGGGTTCCATGACCATGCGGGAAGCCCTCGTTCAATCACGGAACGTACCGGCCATCCGGACCCTTCAGGAAGTTGGGATCAAGCGGGCCACCGACTTTGTCAATGGCCTCGGAATCTCGCAAAAGGATCCTTACACCCTGCAGAGCGGGATCGCCCTCTACATCTCACCACTGCAGATCTCCGCTGCCTACGGGGCATTTGCCAACGGCGGAACCTACTACAAGCCGTACTACATCAGTTCCATCACCACGCAGGATGGCAACGTCAAGCAGTTCAACCCCCAAGGCAAGCGGGCGATGAGCAAGGCCACCGCCTACATGATCACTGAAATGCTCAAGGGTGTCTTCAACGCCTCCGAACAGGGTAGTGCCAGCGATGCTAAGCTCGACGGGGTTAACCAGGCCGGGAAGACCGGGACGACCAACTACCCATCCGGCAGCGGGCATTCCGGTGCCATGGACTCATGGATGGCTGGTTACACTAAGAACTACTCAATTGCTGTTTGGACCGGGTACGATCACCCAATGCAATCGCCAGGGCTCAGTGATCAGGGTACCAAGTCCGCCATCCTCCTATACCGGGACCTGATGGACTACCTCGACAGTCAGAACCACGCAAGCAATTGGTCAATGCCGGACACGGTGGAAGCCGTCCGGGTCAACGGCAAACGGCAGTTTGTCATCAAGGACTCCAAGTGGGCCCTTGAATACGCCGCTGATGATAGTGACGACGATAGCGATCAGGATACCAGCAGTTCCTCATCCGTATCCAGTTCCAGCCGGAGCGAATCCAGCAGCGAACGGGATAGTGAGAACAGCAGCAGCCGTACCGAGGAATCTTCCTCATCCCGGACTGCTTCCTCTGCTTCAGCATCATCAGCAAGCAGCTCTAGTGCACCGGCAGCCTCATCCAGTTCTGCTTCCGCACCAGCACCGGCTCAATCAGCTGGTAATGGCAACGATAATGGTCAATAACCAAAAGTAAAATAGCACTCCGTCAACTACTGTTGGTGGGTACTACAAAAGCCTCTCACATTGCGTGGGAGGCTTCTTCTTTCTAGATATCGTACCTACTTTGAAGCTTTCGGATGAGCCTATGACAAGACCAAACAAAAAGCGCTGAATCCCATTCATCAGCAATTGGGATTCAGCGCTTTTTCATTATGTTCAATTATCAGCTTAAATTCCTTTGAGCTTCCGCCGACGTCCTTCCTGCAGGATGTAGATGGCCAGGATAACCAGGATGATCCCCAGGATCTCCACCCAGTTCAGGATCAGGTGGAAGAAGATCACACTCAGAATCGAGGTAACAATCGGCTGCAGGGCGTCCATGATACTGACAACGTCCGATGGAGCATACTTAGTAGCTTCCATCAGCAGGCCAAACGGCAGGATCGTCCCGAACAGGACCACCGTGCTAACTGAGGCTACCAGGGTTGTCGAGATCTGCGGCGGGTTTACCCAGAATGGCCGGTAGAGGTTGAAGAGAATCCCGGCGATCATGGTTCCCCAGCCCAGGACAACAATTGGCGGGTTCTTCTCCGCGGCCTTTT
>DWZB01000054.1 GCA_019118405.1 Candidatus Limosilactobacillus gallistercoris | reverse complement strand
TTATGAATATGTCTAAGACGCTCCAGTCAATTCAAAAGTGATTAAGTTGTCGAACCGCCGTATACGGATCCGTACGTACGGTGGTGTGAGAGGTCGGTAATTGAAATAATCAATTACCTCCTACTCGATTGGATATTATTTATCAAGAACGATATTCTTAAGGACTTCAGTGAATGCCAAATCATCGTTGAAACAACGGACAACCTTGAAGGATTGCCCACCGTTATCCATGAAGTAAGCATGGTTCTCTATATCAAGCTCGTGCAGGGCTTCAAGACAGTCTGCTACAAATGCTGGTGAAACAACTAGGACCTGTTTGATCCTTCTTTTGGTAGCTCCTTTACCGTATCGGCGGTGGCAGGCTTTAGCCATTCAGCTGGGTCAAATTTCGATTGGTATGTCTGCAGCACGGGGACGTCGGTGTGCAGACGCTTTTTAATGCCCTCCGTGGTGGCCTGACATTGTTGCGGGTAGGGGTCGCCATTTTGGACATAACTGACTGGGATGCCGTGAAAGGACATCAGAACTAGGTCATACCTGCCTTTGTCCAGCTCGGCCTGGATATTACGTGCAAGCAGATCTAGGTAGTCATTACGGTGGGCAAAGCCGCTGGTGATCCGCAGCTCGGGAACCCGTGCCCGCCGGTAGTAAAAGCGGTTGATGCCGTCCATGACCGAACCGATGGTGGTTGTCGAGTACTGGGGGTAGAGAGGGATGATCGTCAGCTTCTGCACGCCAGCTTTCTCTATCCGTGTCAGGGCCTCTGCAATGAACGGCTTGCTGTAGGAGTATGCGTAGGTCACCGTGTAATCCGGTAATTGCTCCTGCAGCTGGGCGGCTTGCCTTTCAGTGTAATAGGCGAGCGGTGAACCATGCTTTTTAGACCAGATCTGCTGATATTTAGCCGCCGATGCTGCCGGCCGTTTGGGTAGGATCATCAGATTGAGGATGGGTAGCCAGAGGGTCCGGGGCATGGTGATGACGCGGGGATCACCTAGGAAACGGTGCAGGTATGGTCGGACCGCCTTAGCCGTGGGTGCATCCGGGGTACCAAGGTTGATTAATAAGACTCATTGTTTCAAGTGGAAAACCTCCATAATAAGTTAGTTGAATCGGAATAAAAGACCCCCACCGCAAATGCTAGGTGAGGGTATGTAGTTATATCAAAGATTAAAATTAGTTGGCGTAAACCGACCGCTTCAGAACACCCACGTAGGGGAGATTGCGGTAGAGGTTATTATAGTCGAGACCATAGCCCACGAGAAATTCATTAGGGGTAGTAAAACCGACGTAATCTCCCTCGATGCTGACCTCGCGCCGGCCCGGCTTGTCAAGAAGGGCGCAGACGGCGACGCTCTTGGCGCCCCGGTCCTTCAGCAGTTGGACCAGGTACTTCAGGGTTCGGCCGGTATCGATGATGTCTTCCATAATGATAACGGAACGGCCCTTGACATCGGATTTGAGATCGAGATCGAGCTTGACCTGACCGGTAGAATCGGTCCCGTCGTAGCTGGAGACGTCGACCAGGTCAACGTTGAGCTTGAAGTTTAACCGCTTCAGCATATCGCTGGTGAAGATCATGGCACCAGTGAGAACTGAAATGACCAGCGGATTCTGGTCGTGGTATTCTTCAGTAATCGCAGCGGCCAGCTCATCGGCGCGGTGGTTGATTTCCTCCTGGCTGTAGAGTACCCGTTCAATATCGTTATTCATGAAAATTCTTCTCTCCCATTTGATACATATTAAAAGGCAATTTAATAACCAATAGTCAGATTTTAACACAATAGGGCTGTAAAATTAACCCATAAATTAATTCTTTTTGGAATGGTTCATAACAATGTTCGGGTTTTACTGACAAACGTTATTGTGACAAAAAGGTAAACTTTGATAAAAGGCTACGGAAATTGGTGGCCTGAATCTGGTTATATGCTAAAATGACAGACAGTCAATTAATGAACGGGAGAAAATGAGAATGAAACGAGAACCACAGAAGAGGCCTTTTAAAGAACAGGTAGTGGCGTGGTTAAAGGAGACCGGCGCTCGTGTTTGGACGGCACTTAAGCACGTCGGCCGGCGGATCAAGAAGTGGGTAAAACGATTCTGGTATTGTTATCAGCTGACCCGCTGGATCATCGTTGTCTGCCTTAGTCTTTTTCTGATTATGAGTATTCACCTGACATTTGTTGCCAAGACGGCCGATGTTAAGAACTTGAAGAACCGGCTGGAGCGGACAACAGTGATTTATGACCGTAATAAGCAGTCCGCTGGCAGTCTGTACGCGCAGAAGGGAACCTACGTCAATCTGGACCGGATTTCCAAGAACGTGCCGAATGCGGTGCTTTCCACCGAGGACCGGGACTTTTACAAGGAACACGGTTTTTCAATCAAGGGCCTTGGCCGGGCGGGCTTCCTCTTAGTTAAGAACAAGCTTCTTCACCGGGATTATATCTCTGGCGGGGGGAGTACCATTACCCAGCAACTGGTCAAGAATGCTTTTCTGACTCAGCAGCAGACCTTCTCGCGGAAGGCACGGGAGATCTTTATTGCGGTTGAGGTGGAAAACCAATACAGCAAGAATGAAATCCTGACGATGTACCTCAACAACGCCTACTTCGGCCATGGGGTCTGGGGAGTTCAGGACGCCGCCAAACGCTACTTCGATGAGGATGCCAGCGAGCTGACGGTACCCCAGGCCGCTACTTTGGCCGGGATGCTGACCTCGCCGGAAATCTATGACCCGATCGAGCACCCGGCTGCCACCAAGCAACGGCGGAACCTGGTGATTCAATTAATGGTAGAAAACCATAAGCTGACCCAGGCCCAGGCTAACCAGTACAAGCAGGTGCCGCTGGCAATTACCAATGGCTACGCGCCTAACGATACTTATAAGTATCCATACTTCTTCGACGCGGTGATCGCGGAGGCCGAGAGCAAGTACGGAATTTCCGAGAAAGATATCATGAACAATGGTTACAAGGTCTACACGACGCTTGACCAGGACCAGCAGCGGTCGATGCAGCAGACCTATGATGACGATGACAACTTCCCGGTCAATACTGCTGACGGGGCCAAGGTGCAATCGGCTTCCGTAGCAATGGATCCGAAGACCGGTGGGGTCACGGCGGTTGTCGGTGGCCGAGGGAAGCACGTCTTCCGGGGCTTCAACCGCGCTACCCAGATGCGGCGGCAGCCAGGGTCGACGATCAAACCGATTGTGGTTTACACCCCGGCACTGGAGCATGGCTACTTCTACGACTCCACCCTGCAGGATAAGAAGCAGTCCTACGGAACCAATCGCTACACGCCGAAGAACTACGATGATACCTACAGCGGAACCGTGCCGATGTACAAGGCCCTGTATGAGAGCTTGAACGCTCCGGCAGTCTGGCTGCTTAACAAGATTGGGGTCAACCAGGGTTACGCGATGGCCCAGAAGTTTGACCTGCCAGTTGAGAAGGGGGATAAAAACTTGGCACTGGCCCTCGGTGGGATGACCAAGGGGGTCTCCGTCCAACAGATGGCGCGTGCATACGCGACCTTCGATAATGAGGGACAGATGCCGAGTGCCCACTATATCACTAAGATTGAGGATGCCTCCGGACGGGTGATCGCCCAGAATAAGGGGAACAAGACTAAACACGTCATCTCGGCCAAGACGGCTCGGGAGATGACCAGTATGATGATCGGGGTATACGACCACGGGACTGGTGAGAGTGCTAAACCCGCTGGCTACACACTGGCCGGTAAGACCGGGACGACGAATTCCGGGATCAAGGGTGATGAGGATAGTGACCGTGATAAATGGATGATCGGCTACACCCCTGATGTTGTTGTTGCTACCTGGGAAGGGTACGACAACACCAGTGCCGATCACGCCCTGACCGACATTAGCGATCGAAACATCAACGTTTTGTTCAAGAATGAAATGACCGGAATCCTCGACAATACGCCAGGAACCAAGTTTACGGTTAAGGATGCCCAGGAACGTGCCCAGAGCAACACCAGCAAGTCGGGCGGCGGTTGGAAGTCGCTGTTTGATAACGATGGCGACCTGCTCAATCAATTTAACCAGTCGGTCAATAACTTCGGTAATAAGGCCAGTCAATGGTGGAGCGGAGTGAAATCGCTATTTTGATTACTAAGGCAAACATGATACAATTTACAAAGATTCAATAAAAAGGGGATTATCATTTATGGTTGTAAATATTTACGACACGGCTAACGAAATGAGCCGGCAGCTGACTGAAACGCAAGAATTCCAAAACCTGAAGAAGGCCTTTGATGCTCTGAAGGCGGATAGCGAAGCATTTGATTCATTCAAGAAATTCCAACAAATGCAGGTTGACGCCCAAAAGAAGCAGATGCAAGGGCAAAAGCCAAGCGATGATGAGATCAAGGCTATTCAAACGATTGCCCAAGAAATCAGCAGCAAGAAGGCCGTTCAAGACCTGATGAACCAAGAGCGTCAAGTTGACCAAATGCTGCAACAGGTCAACAAGACCATCACGGATCCACTGCAGAACCTCTACAGTGAGATTATGCCAAAGAATCCAGAAAACAAGTAATGATCGATTAGAGCCAGGCAGGCGGCAGAGCACCGTTGCCTGGCTCTTTGAATAAATTATGAAGAAGCGGTAAACATTTCCTTATCGAGACTGGACCGATTGGGGAAGTGTGGTATATTGGATTGAGTGACATTTTCGAATCAAATCATTTAAGGGATGTGTTTTTTTGAAATCCAAGAAATTATTAGCAATTGTTGCGGGAGTTGCCCTGATGATGCCCCTTGCTGCCTGTGGTAACAAGGCCGTGGCAACGACCAGCGGCGGTAAGATTACCGAAAGTGAATACTACAGTAGCATGAAGGCTACCAGCAATGGTAAGCAGGTCCTCCAGCAGATGATCCTGGATAAGGTCCTGCAGAAGGAATACGGCAAGCAAGTTTCCGACAAGCAGGTTAATGCTGAGTACAACAGCTACAAGTCACAATATGGCTCACAGTTCAGCGCGATCTTGCAGCAAAACGGTCTGACGGAAAAGACGCTGAAGCAGCAGATTCGGTCTAACCTGTTGCTGCAAGCGGCCGTTCGTGACTACTCCCACATTACTAATAAGCAGATTAACAAGCAGTGGACTAAGTACCAGCCAAAGGTTCAGACGGCTGAAATCCTGGTTGGTAGTAAGTCCGAAGCTGAGGATATCATCAGTCAGCTGAATGACTCCGACAATGCCTACAAGACCTTCAAGAAGCTGGCCAAGTCCAAGTCGACTGACAGCTCCAACAAAAACCAGGGCGGTAAGGTCCCAGCCTTTGATAACACTGACACCCAGCTTGACTCTGCCTACAAGAAAGCGGCCTTCAAGCTGAAGACTGGTGAGTACACGAAGACTCCGGTCAAGACCGATGATGGCTACCAGGTCATCTACATGATCGAACACCCGGCTAAGGGTAAGAAGAGTCAGCACATCAGTGACTTGCGGAACCAGATTGTTCAGGAGAACATGAACAACAGTACCTTCCTGCACAAGGTTGTTGCTAACGTCTTGAAGAAGGGGAACGTCTCCATCAAGGATAACGACGAGAAGAACATCCTCGATGACTACTTGAACTCCAACAGCACGACTAACGGTAACCTGGGCAATACCAACCCAACCACGTCATCAAGCGCTAGCAACTAATGAGTAAGACTTAAGTTAGTAAAATCCCCCAAAGTTGGTTTTACGACCAACACTGGGGGATTTTGCTGTTTACTTGTTTTCGTTTAGCCGATCAGCGATCTTCTGCATCCGGGCCAGACGGGGCTGGCTTTTGAACTGCCACTTAGCGACATCCTTATTGACATCATCAAGAAAACGGTTCACACCGGTCAACGCTTCCTGCAGCTGCTGGAGGTTTTCCTGCAACTGGCCAAATTGATTCCGGATCTTTTGGATTTCGGCAATCATGCCTTGAATTTCATTCAGCATTATTGCTCATCTTCCAGTTGGTCCTTGATGGCTTGCTGGATCTTCCGGTACTTCTCATCGTTGTACTTGCCGGAGTTATCCTTGAAGATCATCTTGAAGTCATCGTCATTGCTGTAACGCGGGATCAGGTGAATGTGGGAGTGGAAGACGGATTGGTAGGCGACCTTACCGTTGTTGTTGACCACGTTCATCCCCTTGATGGCCGGGTTAGAGTTCTTAACGGCCCGGGCAATCTTTGGGATCCGGGAGAAGACGGCAGCAGCCAGGTCTTCATCGTAGGCAAAGAGGTCGGGAACGTGTTTCTTTGGAATCACTAAGGTGTGGCCCGGTGTCCCCTGGGAGATGTCGAGAAATGCCTTAACGACATCGTCTTCGTAGACGGTGTAACTCGGGATCTCGCCAGCAACAATTTTACAAAAGATACAATCAGTCATGATGTACCCCTCCTTTGATCGTTTATTACCCTCTAGTATAACTTAAAATGTGTCTTTCTTCACTGCGGAAGGCCTAATCTGGTATGCTATAATAAAATGCTAAAGAGATTAGAAATGAAGGGAGTGCGCTAAATGGCACTTGAGATTAAAAACCTTGTCGGGGGCTATTCACAGCTCCCCGTGTTAAAGGACGTCAGCCTTGATGTCCAACCCGGCGAATTAGTCGGCCTGATCGGGCTGAACGGGGCCGGCAAGTCAACGACAATCAACCATGTGATCGGCATTCTGCGCCCCTTCTCTGGCACGATTACCCTGAATGGGCTCAATATCCAGGAGGAACCGGAGAAATATAAACGTCAGATCGCCTATGTTCCAGAGACCCCGATTCTCTATGACGAATTAACGCTGCGTGAACACTTGGAACTGACGATGGACGCGTACGGACTAGATCATAACCAGGCCTGGACGCGGGCTCACCAGCTGCTTAAGACCTTCCGCCTTGATAACAAGCTCGACTGGTTCCCGGCCAACTTCTCCAAGGGGATGAAGCAGAAGGTAATGATCTGCTGTGCTTTCATGACGGACGCCAAGCTGCTGATCGTCGACGAGCCATTCTATGGTTTGGACCCGCTGGCGGTGCATGATCTGCTGGACCTCATCGAAAAGAAGAAGGAGGCCGGGGCGGCAGTCCTGATGTCGACCCACGTCCTGGATACTGCCCAGCGTTACTGTGACCGCTTTGTCCTGCTAGCCGACGGGAAGGTCCGGGCGCGCGGGACCCTGGATGAGCTGCGCAAGCTGGGCGACCGGCCAGACGAGTCGTTGGACGAGATTTATCTCCATTTAGCAAGGGATGGTCAGCATGAATAATCTGTTTAGTAAGCGCCGCCAGCGTCACTTCATGCTCCTGCTGAAGTATTGGCGGCTGGTGTTTAATGACCACTTTGTCATCGCCCTCTTCTTCCTGTTCGGTGCCCTGGCGTATGGGTATTCCCAGTGGCTTCCCCAGCTCGGGCCGCACCTCTGGTGGAGTCGGTGGCTGCTGGTGATCTGGTTCACCGTTCTGGCCCAGCTCGGCCGCCTGGCAACCTTAGTGGAGCGGCCGGATCCGGTCTTCCTCTTGCCCCAGGTCAGTCATATGCAGCATTACCTGCGTCAGGCCGGCCGGTACAGTCTTATCTTGGGTGAACTGATGACATTGGCAGCGGCCTTCGTTGCGTTGCCGTTTGCACTGACGACGGAGAAAATGACAACCGTCGGAATCGTGGCGGTCTTCCTGACGGCGGTCATGGTCAAGGCCAGCTGGCTTCAACTGGCCCAGGGGATGATCAGCCAGCAGTGGGTTCGCTATCGGCGGTGGTTGCGGCTGGCCCAATGGGGGATTCCGCTGGTCGTTGCCCTGGTCACCTGGCTCGGGGCACCAGTTGCGGGGGTGGTTCTGGCCCTTGTTGTCCTGGCATTTACCAGCTACTTGTTCAGTCCGGCCAAGCTGATTATCGATTGGCGGGCGGCGGTGAAGACGGAGGATGACCGGATGTACAGTGTCTACCGTTTCTTCAACCTCTTCACCGATGTGCCTAAGGTCCAGGGGAATGTCAAACGCCGGACCTGGGCGAATGGCTTGATTCGCCTGCTGACGATATCCGGCCACCCCTGGTCCTACCTGTACGTTCGCGGCCTGATCCGGAACACCGATATCAGTGGAATCGTCATTCGGCTGACCCTGCTGGCGATGGTGGTGGTCTTCTTAGTGCCGATCGCCTGGCTCAATTCTGCCATGGCGGTGTTGTTCATCTACCTGATCGCCACCCAGCTGATGCCGTTGTTTGACCAGTTCGATGGGAATGTCTTCACCCACCTTTATCCGGTAAGCTTTAAAGAGCGGCGGGCGGACTTCCAGAGCCTTTTGGTTAAGGTGACGACCCTCGTGGCCCTGCTGATTGTCCTGGCGAGCCTGGGGATGGGGCTGAACTGGTGGCAATTTGGCCTCAACCTTGTGCTGGCGATTGTTGAAGTATTATTGTTAACCC
>DWZB01000053.1 GCA_019118405.1 Candidatus Limosilactobacillus gallistercoris | reverse complement strand
CGTTCATAATGTTCTTTTTCAGCCATTAATGAAAACCTCCTGTTAATTTACAAGTATAATGTCAGTTATTTCAAAAAAACAACTGACACACCCTTGGGAATATTGTACTACTTCTTTTCGCCAATTGAAAGCTTTATGTCAACGGCTTGAAGAAGAATTCTTAAATATAATATCAACTATCCCCTCGTTTGTAAATAAATTTGCCGATGTTTTTCGTCTAAATTAGAAAAACTTCATTTTCCCGCTTGGGACAGCGTTGAAATCAGCGTCATCAAGCGTTGTTGCCACTTTTCTGCCGCCGTATCATTGCCGCTCTCCTGACCATTTAGCGTCTTTAACAAGACCTCCGCCCACTCTGTCGGATTTGTAATTATGTTGGCCGCGCGGGGAAATAAGAACATCAGCTGTAATTCCAACTGCTGTTTAGCCATTTGAAAGCTGATCGCATCCTGATCGCCTAATCGATCCTTGATTATCTGCCGGACCGTCTTAATTGCCGGCACTTCATCCTGGGCTGTCATTTCAGCTGGGTTCACCTGGTACTCATGGTTATCAATCCAGAGATAATCCAATTGAGTGTCGACCCCGAGTTTGCGCAGGTTTTCAATAATGTCAGCCTTGATCAGGTAATGAACAAAGGGATCGTGAAGGACAAAACGGGTGCCCAGGATAAAATCATCCAGCGGTAAGGCGTAGGCCTCATTCAAGCGCTGCCGCTGTTCCAGCAAATCACCGTCGCCCAGATGATAAAAAATCTTCAGCCGCTGTTGGATCGTCTGCTGGTACTTTGTCTGAGCGATCTGTTCGCCATCGCAAACCAGCTTATCCAGGTCTTGTTGCCACTCTGCGGGACCATTGGCAATAAAAAGCCGGGCCAGCATGAAGCGCTGGTTTTGCACCATAACCTTTACCGCCAGTTTGGCAAACTTCTCAGTTTGATAAAACAGCTCGGGCTCCTCCACAACATTGCTGAGCGCTTGAACGTATTGATGATCTTTATAAAGGACCCGTACCAGTTGGCGAGTGGCATCGGGATCGGCAGTCTCCGTGACTAGGGGATCGAGGATGTCGCCAGCCGACCCCCACTTCTCCTGTTTAATGAGTTTTTCCGCTTGCTGGTAACGTTTTGCCTGTCCTTCATTCATCATCTAATACCCCCTCATAAACAAAGAAGTGCCCAGCTGAGCACTTCTTCGGTCAATTTATTTTTTTGCCTTGGCGTTTTGCTTCTCACGTTTGCGGCCACGGCCCCGGCCACCGCGATGATGGCCCTGTTGTTTTTCCTTTTGATTATTGTTCTGGTTGTTGTCCTTCTTGGCCTCGCCTTTGCTCTTATTCTTACGCTTGGCGTGCTGGTTGATCTCCATGATCACTGGCAGAATAACCGGGTGCCGCTTGGTCTGATCAAAGAGGAAGCGGTTCAGTTTTTCCCGGACGTCCTGCTTCAAGTGGCTCCAGTCGAATTCCTTCTGATCGAGGTTATCCTGGACCACCTTTTCAACCAGGTCGGCGCTCTGCTTCATCAACTGGCGATTGGTCTTAACGAAGACAAAGCCTCGTGAAGTGATCTGCGGCCGGGCCACGATCTTCTTCTTTTTCCGATCAATGGTGGCAACTACGACAAAAATCCCGTCCTCAGACAGCACCCGCCGGTCACGAAGAACGATGTTACCAATATCACCGATCCCGGTCCCGTCGATCATGGTGTTACCGACATCGATGTGGTCACCGACATGGAACTCACCATTCTTATAGGTAAGAACATCCCCCTTGTTGGCGATGAAGATATGGTCGGCTGGAATACCAACCTCTTCTGCCAGCTCAGCATGCCGGTCGAGCAGCCGGTATTCACCCTGAATTGGGATGAAGTATTGCGGCTTCATGAAGTTGAGCATCAGCTGTTCATCATTCTGGTTGGCATGACCAGATGGATTGAGGTCGTCAGAGATGAACTTAACCTCGGCTCCGGTCCGGTAGATCATGTCCTTGGTCTTTTGAACTTCCGTCTCCTGAGCGTAAGAAGGCGTCGTGGTGACAAAGACCAGGTCTGTATCAGTCAGGTGCAGCTTAGGGTTGTCACCACCGGCAATCTGCTGGAGGGACTTGATTGGTTCACCCATCTTCCCGGTTTCCAGAATAACCATTTGGTTTGGTTCCAGCTTGTCAGCTTCCTTCATGCTGATCAGCAGACCCTTTGGCAGCTTCAGTTTGCCGAGGCTCATTGCCGTGTTGATGATCTGTTCAATGTCCTTGCCAGACAGAACCAGCTTCCGGTCAACGGCCACGGCCGCGTTGATGATCTGCTGAACCCGCATGATGTTGGAAGCCACGCTGGCTACAATGATCCGCCCGCTTTGGTACTTGAAGGTTTCCTTGATGTATTCACCAATGTCCTTCTCCCGAGCAGAGATACCGGTGATGCCAGCCCCCGCGGAATCACTCAGCAGGGCCAGGACACCCTGGGAGCCAATTTCTGCCAGCCGGGCCAGGTCAGTTTGGTAGCCCTTGGTAGCAGTCTGGTCAAACTTGAAGTCCCCGGTGTAAACGATGTTGCCGGCACTCGTCTCAATAACAACCCCAAGCGTTTCAGGAATCGTGTGGGTTGTCTGGAAGAATGAAACCGTCACGTCGTCAAAATCAATTGCCGTAGAGGCATCGACAACGTGGAAGTCGTTGAACTTTTTAACTTCCTTGTGCCCCTTCACGGCCAGCTTAGCCAGGGCAATCGTCATCTCACTCCCGAATACCGGAACATTGAAGTCCATCAAAAAGTACGGCAGGGCCCCGATGGAATCTGCATGACCGTGCGTCAGAAATACGCCGACGATCCGGTCCTTATGTTCGCGGAGGTATTCCCAGTCCGGAATCACAACATCGATCCCCATCAACTCGTTTTCCGGGTATTTCAAGCCGGTATCCAAGATGAAAATTTGCTTGTCAACTTCAACTGCGTACATGTTTTTTCCGTTTTCGCGGACACCGCCAAACGGAATAATCTTAATGCTATTACTCATTAAGTAATTCTCCTTTTATTTAGTTTTGAACTGTCTACCGTTTCAAATAACGGCAAGATTTTTAATTTCGTTCAGGATTAGCTATTCATATCTTACCACAATCAAAGTTAGCATTGGAACCAAACCGGTTAGATTGACCAATAAAAAAAGCGCCCCAGTTCCATAAAGAACTGAAACGCTGAATAGCAATGATATTAACGACGAAGACCCAATGCCTTGATCAATTCACGGTAAGCAGGAAGGTCAGTCCGACGAAGGTAAGCCAGAAGGTTACGACGGTGACCAATCTTCTTCATCAAACCACGTTGTGAGTGGTAATCGTGCTTGTGAGTCCGAAGGTGTTCGTTCAATTCGTTGATGTCAGCAGTTAAGACAGCAACTTGAACTTGGGTTGAACCAGTGTCACCTTCGTGCGTTGCGAATTGCTTGATAATTTGATCCTTACGTTCTTTTGAAATAGCCATGCTATTTTCCCACCTTTCAAATATATTGATGCGCCTAGTTCTAAGTATAGCGTCGGTGAGGATCGCTAAACTGAGAAGAGGCAATGGTTAAATTACCTTTAACACTATAACCGATTATCGCTCCGCTTGCAAGCGTTCAACAAAATCCCTTCTTAATGCCGCCGAAACTATTGCATTGCCCGCCAGTCTTTTGTATAATGAAAAACGTTGAAAATTCTGGTCAACTGAATAACCGGGTAATGGAGGTGAAACTCATGCCAATTATTAAGTCAGCAATCAAGCGTGTTAAAACTAGTGCCAAGGCCGAAGCTAAGAACGCTTCTCAATTAAGCCACATGCGGACTGCTATCAAGAAGTTCGACAAGGCAAAGCTTGCTGGTGAAGATGACCTTGAAAAGTTATACAAGGATGCTATCTCAGCAATTGACCGTGCACACTCCAAGGGCCTTATCAAGGCTAACAAGGCTGCACGTGACAAGTCACGTTTATCAGCTCGTTACAACAAGTAATGACCGATAACGGCAACAGGTAATCGATACGATTGCCTGTTTTTTAGTTTAAACGCAAACAGCAGCAGCGGCGAACGATTTGTTCACGGTTGCTGCTGTTTTTATTTTGCTACCCGCGCCTGGTGGGCATACTGAAGCATAAAAAGCTGGAAAAGCAGGGCTGGGTCGCGCTGGGTCGTCTTGAGGGCCCGTTCGATCCGGACTAAACCCAGGTAGGCATTCTCCAGGGCTAACAGGGAGAAGTTGCGGGCCGTCCGCAACCCGAGTTTGACCCGGTATGGGTGAACATTGAGCTGCTTGGCCAGGTTGCCCTGGCTGAGGCCGCGGCTGCTCAACACTTTCAGCTGAATCAGCAGCCGGAACTGCCCCACCAGTACAGCGTTGATCCGCAGAGGCTGCTGCTGACCAGCCAGCAGCTGACGGTACAGGCTGAGTGACTTGACCTGGTCGTGCCGAAGAACCGCTGTCACCAGGTCAAAGACATTTTCGTCAAGCGACTGCGGAACCAGCGCGGCCACCTGTTGCTGAGTAATATACTTATCCTTATAGGCCAGAATCTGCAACTTGGCCAGGCTAGCGATCATCAGTCCATAGTCGGCATTGGTACGCCGAACCAACTCGTCGACCGCCGCCTGATCGATTTGGAAGCCAGCATCCATCAAACGGCCCACGACCTGCTGACGGGCCTGCTGCTCGTTCAGTGGCGCCGCACTAATCGTCACAGCGGCCTTTTTGAGGTCCTTAACAATTCCCTTGCGGCCGTCAAGTTTCTCGTATGGTGCCAGGATTACCAGGATGGTGGTCATCTCGGGGTGATTCAGGTAATGCTTGAACGAGTCCAGGTCATGGTCAATCTTTCCCCGCTTCTTTTCACCGGTGAGAAAGTACGGCTTGTTGATCACCACCAGCCGCCGCTCCCCGAAGAACGGGGCCGACATCGCATCATCTAGTGCCGTGGCAACCGGGGTGGTCTCCATGTCGTAACGCCCGACATTCATCACCTGCTCAGCCGATGGAATCAGACTCAGAAACTGGTCAAGGGCCTGCTGCTGCAAAGCTTGCTGCGTTCCCAGCACCAGGTAGATTGGCGCTGGACTCGCCTTTTTCAATTGTTGAGACAATTCGGTAATGTCCATTTCAGTTCTTCTCCTTTAAGTGTAGTCTGCCAATGACCGCGCTGCCGCGTATATGCATATCTGATCATCCCGTACTGCTGGGTCGAAAGGATTTTTATCTGGCGCTGCCGAAGACTCGCCACTACCTCGTCATTGGGATGGTGGTAACGATTGAAACGCCCTGCCGAGATGATTACCCACTGTGGATGCAGCTGATCCAAAAAGCGTTCATCGCTGGCCGTCCTGCTGCCGTGGTGCCCCAGCTTCAAAATATCGGCATGCAGTCCTGGATAGTGCTCAAGAACCGCGCACTCACCAGCCCGGTCCAGGTCACCGGTGAAGACAAATTGTTGGCCGCCGAAACGGCCGGTCAGCACCATCGAATCCTCATTTTTGGCCTCGCCGGGAGCGAACGGGTGCAGGATCTTCAGATTCGGGTCAATGTTAGGATGCTGATCCGTAACCGGAATAATCTGCGGCTGATTAACCGTCCCCACCTTTCGGGTCAGTACCGGTTGTTTCTCCATCCCCGCCGGGACCGCAACCCGACTGACCCGCATGTTCTGAAGGACCGTCGGCAGGTAGCCAATGTGATCGGCATCCCGGTGACTGAGGTAAATGGTATCAATATGGTCGATTCCCCGGCTCTTCAGATAATTAATACTGGTCCGGGTGGCAACATCACGGGTGCGCACCGGTTGACGCCGGCCAAAATTCAATTTTCCACCGGTATCGATCATCATTACATGCCGATTAAAGGGTTCCCGAATGATAATACAGTCTCCCTGCCCGATATCCACAAAGTTTACCTCACCAGTAAGCGGCAGGTGGATCACTAGAAAGCAGCTAAGATATGTTAAGGACAGCACCAGCCAGCGCCGCGCACTTCGATAGCTGCTGATGCACCAGAGCGTCAAGAGGAACAGTACCGTCGCCATCCAGAAGGCCGGCTTGCCAAAGACCACTTCACCCGGTAGCTGGGCAACCAGTCCCACCAGCCGCTGGAAGAATAAAAGTAGCCGATTCACCAGCTCGCCAACTGCCGGCACCAGCCAATAGGTCCCCGCACTCACCAGAACCAACGGAAAGAGCACGAATGAAAACAGTGGAATCATTGGATAGCTGATTACCAGACTGAGCCAGTGAAATTCAAAGACATAGCTCAAAATTGCCGGCAAACTGGCTAGGCTCAGGAAGAGGCACTGCCTCAATGCCGTAATCTGGCGATCCATCACCTGGAGCAGGAACGATAACAGGTAGCTCAATTGGCCGCCCAAACTGAGCAGGACTGCGGGCTCCCAGGCCATTCCAACCAACAGGCTCAGTGCCCAGCTGTCCAGGCGGTCAAGCTTCAAGATGTCCTGCAGCAGCCCCGCCTCGGCCATAATCACCGCCCGAATCAGGCTCGGCGCGCCCCCGGCAACGATTAGGTAGAACGGCAATGCCAAAATCAGCAAGCCATCGACCAGCTCACGGTCCAGCCACAGGTACACACCGAGCCAGCGCAGAATCGTGACCAGCAGGACCACGTGCATCCCCGAAATACAGAAAAGATGAATCACGCCGAGCTTTTTGACATCTGCCATCAGCTGGTCATTGGCCGCGCTATTCCGTCCAATGATTAACTGCTGACAATATCCAGCCAATGGTTCCGGCATCCGGTTAAAGTAATTGCTCAACCGCCAGCGCCAGCAATGGCACCGGTCGCAGAGTCCCCGTTGCGTCACATTCCTGACTAATGGTGGTTGGTCAAGCCGAACCTGATTATAGACCCGCCGTTGCTGATAGTAGCGGCATAAGTCAAATTCATTTTCGTTGGTGGCAGGCATCACCGGCTGGATCATCCCCGTCAGCTGCCATTCGGTTGGCCGGTCAAGGCAGCGAAACTGGTCAAGCAACTGGGGATCCCGCACACTAACGGCCAGGGATTCACGGGTCTTAGACTGCTGGTCTGTTCCGACGGCCGTCACAAAACCATCTTGAACCTTGATATCATCCGGTAGTACTTTAACCACCTGGGTAACTGGGTGCCGATCAACGACGGTTTTCCTGCTAATTTGGCGTTGAAAAGACCAACAGATCCCACCCGCAACTACGATACTCAAGCAGCAGGCCAGCAGAACAGCCGACCGTCGCAGGCAGCAAACCCGCAACAGGAGGTAGGCGGTAAATAGCCAGCAGCACGGCTGCGGCCCAAGAATTGCGACAGTCACCGACCCCATCACCAGGGCCGGAAATATCCAGTAATGACGAATTTCTTCTATTGCTCAGGGCGAATATACTGTCCCAAGCGAACCTCATCTAGAATATCGTCATCAAGCTTGATTTGGTGGAGGTGGATGTTCTTAAGCTTAATCAGCTTCATTGCGTAATCATCATTGTGGTAGTTGCGAATGTAGTTGATCTCTTTAATTCCTGCTTGCAGAAGGCTCTTAGTGCATTGCAGACAAGGAAAGTCAGTCACGTACAAGCTGGCTCCGTCCATTGAGATCCCAAACTTAGCGCACTGCAGAATTGCATTCATTTCGGCGTGAATGGTCCGGACACAGTGTCCGTCCCGCAGGTAGCATCCGGCATCAATACAGTGTTCATCGCCAGAAACCGACCCGTTGTACCCACCGGCAATAATCCGTTTATCCCGCACAAGGACGGCCCCAACGGACAGGCGGTTGCACGTACTGCGCGAAGCGAGCAGTGCCGCCTGAATCATAAAGTACTGATCCCAATCAATTCGCTTTCTTGCCATTTTTCGTCACTCCTTTGTCTGATATAGTATAGCAAAGAATCCACTCAAACCAAAAGCTAGACGGCCAACTGATCCTTGATTTTCTCGACTGTCTTATCGCCAAACCCGCTTACCTGCTTTAGTTCATCCACCGACTTAAATTGCCCATGCTGCTCACGATACTGCAGGATCAGGTCCGCCTTCTTGTCCCCGATTCCGGTAATTTGGCATAGCTGCTCCTTCGTCGCCGTATTGAGGTTAATAATTGCTGCCCCGCTGGCTGAACTTGCACTGCTGACATTAGCCGTTCCTACCGCACTGGTTCCGGGCATCGTTTCACCGTTCACCGGTACATAGACAACCTCCTGGTCAGCGAGCTGTTTAGCAAGGTTAACCTGTTTCATATCGGCATTGTCCATAATCCCGCCAGCTGCAGCCACGGCTTCATTTACCCGGGAGCCGCCTTTCAGCTTATAGATTCCCGGATGCCTGACCGCGCCCTTCACATCAACACAAACCTTGCCACCGACCGAAGATGCCGTTGACATGACTGTGCTGCTTGTTGAACCGATTGCCATGGTCTGCTCAATCTGATTGGGCGCTTCTGTGGGCCGCTTCATCAGCCACGCGCCTACTAGTCCCAATACGGCAACCAGGATCAGCAGTTGATATCGATAGCTTTCCCAAATTTCCTTCAGGCGTTCCATTACATTCCCCTCCCATATAATAAATACGGGAAAATATTAATTTGATACATAAAAAATACCTCACAACTGTTAGCACAATTGTGAGGCATTCTAATTTAGTAGGAATACATCATCTTAGTAACGACGCTTATTCATCCCTGCCAGACCAAACATCATCAGCAATGAAACCAGGCCAAGCCCAGTGGCTGCATTGGCGTTACCAGTTTGTGGCAACTTGTTTGACGGCTTTTCAGGCTTTTGAGGTTCATTTGGTGTATTCGGGGTATTTGGCGTGTTTGGTGTGTTTGGAGTATTCGGCGTGTTCGGAGTATTAGGGGTATTTGGTGTGTTTGGTGTATTTGGTGTATTAGGGGTGTTTGGTGTGTTCGGAGTATTAGGGGTATTTGGCGTGTTTGGTGTGTTTGGTGTGTTTGGTTCACCTGGTTCATGTGGAACTAAGCCGTAACCACCAATCGTATCCCAGTCAGCAGGCTTGCCCCATTCACCAGGCAGAGCAGCACTGTTAGCAGCATCCTTATTAAGAACACCCTTCATATTATCGTTCTCGCTGGTGTTGTCCCAAATCCAGTCCCCCTGGTTGGTCATCCGTGCTAGAACCGTCGTCGTGTTATCTGGGTTGACTTGGACCAAGAAGCTTGGGGCCCAGGTTGAGTCCATGCCCTTTCCAGCAACTCCACCCCGGTTTGTGATGTATGAGGTAATCAGAACTTGATCAGGGTGTCCCTCAACGGGTACTGCGTAGTATGAG
>DWZB01000007.1 GCA_019118405.1 Candidatus Limosilactobacillus gallistercoris | reverse complement strand
TTGTCCGCCTGGGAGTGGTCATTATTCATGGCTGCCGCCAGGGCCGTCAGCTGATCCTTAACCCGGGTCAGCTCATCCTGTGTGTCGACAACCGTCTTAGCAGCCGCATCAACCTGGCGTTGGAACTGCTGCTGCCGTTCCGCTGCCACCGCGAGCCACTGCTCCATCTGGTGCAGCTGCTCGTTTTGGGCAGAGGCGTTGGTCTCAAGGGCGTGAATCTGTTCCGTCAGCGTCTTGATTTTCTCTTCGGTGGCCTGCTGACGGTGGGCCACCGCTGCTTCCTTTTGTTTCAATTGGGCAACCTGGGTCTGGTCATCCTTGACCTGGTTCCCCTGCTGGTCCGCCTGGGACTGGAGGGCCTGAATCTGACGATTGAGGTCCTGGAGCCGGCCGGCCAGTACTTCCAATTGCGACTGGGCGGCGTGCTGATCAAGCTGGGCCGTATGCAACTGAGCTTGCAGACCCGTCAACTGTTTCTCCTGGTCATCATGACGTTGTTTGAGGTCCGCCACCCGCTGCTCGGCCTGGCTGACCTGGTTCTCCTGCTGGTGCAGAAGGTCATTTAGCTGCTTGCCGAGCTGCTTTTGGGTCAAAAGGCCGTGCTGGCGGTGACGATTGGCCCCACCGGTCATGGCCCCACTGGCGTTGATCAATTGACCATCCAGGGTTACCACCCGCAGTTGGTGCCGGCCAG
The DNA here is from genome assembly GCA_019118405.1 of Candidatus Limosilactobacillus gallistercoris. Lineage (GTDB taxonomy): Bacteria > Bacillota > Bacilli > Lactobacillales > Lactobacillaceae > Limosilactobacillus > Limosilactobacillus galli. The sequence continues at coordinate 7,103 of DWZB01000007.1, read as the reverse complement.
CCCGGGCAATCGCGGTGGCGTGGTCCAGATTATCGGCCACGACCGTGCTGCCCAAAAGGTAGTCGGCTATTAGCTGGAACTGGGGATCAAATTGGATCAAGTCAACGGCCCGGCCGACGACCCCCGGCATGCCGGCAACCTGATTCCAGGAGCTGGCGGGCCGCCGGTGGATCAGGGTATCCAATGGCAGGATGGTTACCCGGCCGCCCCGGTGTTGTACCAGGTAGCTGATGATCTGCTTACCGGTCGCCTGCCGGTCAACCACCAGCTGCTGAAGCTGGCCGCCGAGGACGGTTTCAATAGCGGTCGTCAATTTAGCTGGCACATCGAAGAGTTCACTGACGGGACCCGCCAGTCCGGGAAAGGCCTGCCGGTTCTGCAGGACGGTCCGAACCCCCTGGTAGTAACCCGCGTATTCCTCGCTCATCGCCTGGTAGTTCTTGATCCGCGACTTCGTGGAGTGCACGTCACCAAGGGCCGCGTACCAATCCCGCTGGGCCTGCTGGTACTGCTGGGTGATGGCCGTCAGCTGGTGGTCAAGGTTGGTCACCTGGGCCTGAAGCTGGTTGACCTGGTCATTCAGCCGATCAAGCTCTTCCTGCTGGCTCTGCTGGTCGGCACTCAATCGGGCCTGCTGGGCCTGCCGATCTTGGAGCTCACTGCTGTTCTGGTTCTGCTGGTTGACCCTCTGCTCATGGCTCCGCTTCAAGAAGGCCTGCTGGTTGTGGACCGTCGTCAGCTCCTGCATCAGGTTGATCTGCTGGTTGCGCAGGTCACCCAATTGCTGGTTCAGCGCCTGAATCCGCTCGGCATTACTCATCTGCTTGGCCGTATCGTAGTCAGCCTGGTGCTGGTCCATCTCCTGCTCATGGGCCGCTAACTGGTCTTTGACCGCCTGCTGATCCTGCTGTGCCGCCTGCAACTGCGCTTCCAGCTTGGCCGCTTGCTCATTAAGCCGCTGCTGGTCAGCTACCTGCTGGTCCCGCTTCATGGAGGACATCGACTGCTGGTTTTTCAGCTGGGCGATCTTCTCCGTCTGGGTCAAGATGGCTTGCTGGGCAGCATCCTTCTGCCGCAATAGGGCCGCGCGTCGCTGTTTCAGCTGGGTCAGGACGGCATCGACTTTCTTCTGCTGGGCCTGGTAGTCAGTCACCAGCTTGGCAGTCTGCCGGTACTTGGTCTGGACGGCGGTCAGCTGCTGCCGTTGCCGGTCATATTGCCGCACCGTCTGCGTCCGGTCGAGGAGGTCGAAACGCTTCTTCTGTTCGAGGTAGTCCTTGGCCAGGGCGCTCTCGTCAGCCAGCGGTTCCAGCTGCCGGGACAGTTCACCGATGATATCGTTGACCCGGTTGAGGTTGTCCATGGTGGCAGTCAACCGTTTCTCCGCGGTCTCCTTGTTCTTCTTGTACTTGGCAACCCCGGCGACCGTCTCGATAATACCGCGCCGGTCCTCGGGTTTCCCGTTGAAGACGGCGGCCACCCGGCCCTGGGAGATGATCGAGAATGATTCCCGACCCAGTCCCGAGTCGATGAAGAGGTCGGTGATGTCCTTGAGCCGGACCTTCTGACCATTGATCAGGTACTCACTGTCCCCGTTGCGGTACAACTTCCGGGTGATTGTCAGCTCGCGGAAGTCACTTGCCAGGTAGTGGTCACTGTTATCCAGGGTGATCGAAACCACCGCCCGGTTAAGGGGCTGCCGGTCTGCGGCCCCGTTGAAAATCACGTCGGCCATCTTGTCACCACGCAGGTGCCGGGCCGACTGTTCTCCCATCACCCAGCGAATGGCCTCGATGATGTTGCTCTTACCACTCCCGTTGGGCCCGATGATGCCAGTCATCCCCGGCTCAAACTTGATGGTGGTCTTCTGGGCGAACGACTTAAAGCCGTCTAACGTTAAAGACAATAATTGCATTGTCAACTCACCTAATTACTTATTTTGCTTCCGTAACTTGTTCAGCGCGGTCTGGGCAGCCTGCATCTCAGCATGCTTCTTCGAGGAGCCGTGCCCATCAGCGACAACCTGCCCATCCACCGTCACATTGACATGGAACTCAGGGTCGTTCTCCGTCCCGGTCTCGTCGAGCAAGTGGTATTCGATATCAACGTCACCATTGCGCTGTAAATATTCCTGCAGGCTCGTCTTGGCGTCAACTGCGTGGTCAAACCAGCCCATGTCCAGCTTCGGGAAGATCACCCGCCGGACAAACTTCTCCACTGCTGGCCGGCCTTGGTCAAGGTAAAGGGCACCGACGAAGGATTCAAAGATGTCACAGAGCAGGCCCGGACGCTGGCGAGCACCGGCCTTTTCTTCACCCTTCCCCAGGCGGATGTACTGGTCGAAGTGACATTCCTTGGCGAACTTGGAGAAGCTATCCTCACAGACCATGGCAGCCCGCAGCCGGGTCAGCTTCCCTTGGGGCAGTTCGGGGTAGCGTTTGTAGATGTATTCGGAAACGATCAGTTCCAACACGGCATCGCCAAGAAATTCGATCCGTTCGTAAAACTTCAAATTCTGATTAGGGTGTTCGTTGACGTACGAGGCCTGGGTGAAGGCTTCGGCCAACAGTGACGGATCATCAAAATGAATATCGAATTCCTTGGCCAGGTAGTCTTGTAGTTCATTGATCATATAAATTATGTCCTTTCTGAATTATGGTTTTTAGCTAATTCTTCACTATTATACTAGAGTTATCCGGATTACGCAGTTCAGGAAAACAAAAAAGCTCCATTATCCGGAGCTTTTTTGCTTTTAGTTTGTGTGTTGTTCGATGTAGTCAACCACTTCACCGATCGTGCTCAGCTTTTCAGCGTCCTCATCATCGATTTCGGAGCCGAAAGTGTCCTCAAGTTCCAGGACAAATTCGACGAAATCAATGGAGTCCGCGTCTAAGTCGGTCTTTAAGTTTAATTCATCGGTAATCTTGGCCCGATCAACGTCAAAATGGTCGGCGACGATTTCGGAAACTTTATCGAAGATTTCCTTTCTTCTATTATCAGCCATTCTTCTTATAACCTCACTTTATAAAATACCCTCTTATTCTATTCGCTTTTCACTGACTTGTCCACTTCCGGATTGTCAGTAAAGAAATCAACGGTCTTGCCGATCAGGTCCGCCTTCAGCATCGTGTGAATCTGGCCGATCGTGTTCTTGATAGCCAGGACATCCGATGCTCCGTGAGTCTTGACGACTGGCGCCTTCAACCCGAGCAGGACGGCACCCCCATAGGTCGAGGTATTCATCGCCTGGCCAATCTTGTGGAAGACCGGCTTGAGCAGGAGGTAACCCAGCTTAGCCCGCAGGCCGCCGTTCATAATGCCGTGCCGGATCAGTGTCAGCATCATCTTGGCAGTTCCTTCCGTAGCCTTGAGGGCGGCGTTGGCGGTCCAGCCATCACTGACTACCACGTCAGCCTTGCCGTAGAGGAGGTCGCCAGACTCAATGTTGCCGATGAAGTTGAGGTCGTCCTGGGCATTCAGCAGTTGCCAAACGGCCTTATGGAGGGTATCCCCCTTGTCCTCCTCGGCCCCGTTGTTCAGCAGGGCAATCCGCGGGTTCTCCACGCCCAGCACACTCTCGGAGTAGAACTTACCCAGGTAGGCGTACTGGAGCAGGTTCTTCTCCTTGCTCTCGGCGTTGGCCCCGGTATCCAGGTAGACGAAGCTGTGGCGGCTAGCCCCCGGCTTGGCAATCGGCAGAACACTGGTCAGACCGGGACGGGCAATTCCCTTGATCCGGCCCACGATGAAGATTCCAGCGGCCAGCACTGCTCCGGTGTTCCCAGCGGAGAAGAAGGCATCCGCTTCCCCGTTCTTAACGGCGGTGGCAGCCTTCACAATTGAGGAGTCCTTCTTGTGCCGGATTGCCCGGACCGGTTCCTCCCCCATCGTGATGTCATCCGTGGTCGGGATGATGTGCAGCCGCTGGTCGTTCTTAATCAGTGGTTTGATCGCATCGGGGTTGCCGTAGAGGTCAAATTCCAGATCGGGATACAGGTCCCGAGCCTGTTCAACCCCCTCAATCACTACCTTAGGGGCGTTGTCGCCACCCATCGCATCAACTGCAATTTTCATATTAGAATCGCTCCTTAATCGAAATGTGTTTCTAGTTGGTGCCGCTGCAAATACAGGACCAGCGGCTGGTTATCATCAATGATGTCCCAATGAGGCGTCTTTAATAGTTGTTCCGCGTCATTGCGAGCAATCTGGAGGATCTTCAGGTCACCCACGGGGTCGCCGATCTTGAAGTCGGGCAGGCCGGACTGCTTGCGACCGAGGACATCCCCCGAGCCCCGCAGCTCCAGGTCCCGCTGTGCCACCTTGAAACCGTCATTGGTCTCAACCATCGTCTTCATCCGGGCCTTGCCCTCATCGGTCTTCGGGTCCGCCAGCAGGAGGCAGTAGCTCTGCCGGTCACCACGGCCGACCCGGCCCCGCAACTGGTGAAGCTGGGCGAGCCCGAAGCGGTCAGCATTGTAGATGATCATCACGGTCGCGTTCGGGTTATCGACCCCGACCTCGATGACCGTGGTCGAAACTAGGACCTGGGTTGCTCCCTTCTGGAAGGCGTGCATCACCTGGTCCTTCTCATCACCAGTCATCCGGCCATGGAGGAGGCCCACCTGATAGTCGGGTTCGAAGTAACTGGCCAGTTGCTGGTAAAGGTCCGTGGCGTTTTGCACGTCCAGGGACTCTGATTCCTCAATCAGGGGGCTGACGACGTAGGCCTGGGCCCCGGCGGCTAACTGGTCGCGCAGGAAGTGCAAGGCCTCGTTTTGCTGGTCGACCTTGAACCACTTGGTCTTGATCGGCTTCCGGCCCGCGGGCATCTCATCGATGATCGAGACGTCCATTTCACCATAGGCCGTAATCGCCAGGGTCCGGGGAATCGGGGTCGCCGTCATGGCGAGAATGTCGGGATTATCTCCCTTCTCCCGCAGCCGTTGCCGCTGGTTGACCCCAAAACGGTGCTGTTCATCGGTGATTGCGAGACCCAGGTTGGCGTATTCAACATCGTCCTGGATCAGGGCGTGGGTCCCGATGATCAGATTGATGTCCCCGCGCTTGATGGCCTCCCGCAGCTGGCGGTGTTGTTTGGCCGTCAATGAACCCGTCAGGAGGCCGATATGAACATGAGTCCCGGCAAAGGTCTTGGCCAGCTTTTCAGCATGCTGGGCCGCCAAAATTTCGGTGGGCGCCATCAGGGCTGCCTGGTAGCCGGCCGTGATGGTGGCATAGATCGCAATGGCCGCCACAATCGTCTTCCCGGAACCGACATCCCCCTGGAGCAGGCGGTTCATCTGGTAGGGCCGACGCAGGTCGGCACAGATCTCGTTGACCACCCGTTTCTGGGCATCGGTCAGCTCAAAGCCGATCCGGGAGATGAACTCCTTGAGCTCGTCATTGTGATAGAGGATGCGCAGGCCATCCTGCTGCCGCTGGGCCTGACGGATCGCCTGGAGCCGCAGCTGGAAGAGGAAGAACTCCTCGTAGGTCGCGGTTCGCCGGGCAGCCTTGGCCTGGGCAGCATCGGTCGGGAAGTGGAGTTCCTTGATCATCTGCCGCCGGTCCAGGAGCCGGTAACGCTGCCGCAGACTCGCTGGCAGGAGGGTTGGAATCACCTTTTGGTACTCCGTGAAGGCCTGGTGGATCAGTCCCCGCAGCATCGCCTGCTTGACGTGCTTGTTCACGGAATAGACGGCCCCGAAATCGTTGTTCTCCTGGGGGGCCGAATCAAGGAGACGGTTGGCCGTCACCTGCTGGCGGCGGGCATCCCACTTGCCCATCACCGTCACCGTCTTATTGATGGCCAGCTTCTTCTCCAGGTAGGGCTGGTTAAAGAAGGTCACCATCACCACATTGTTGCCGACCTGCAAGCGGAAGCTGAGTCGGTTGCGGCGGTAGCCAAAGCGGGTCAGAAGAGGTTCGGACACCACCCGGCCAACCAGGGCCACCTTCTGCTTATCCTTAGCTGTCTGAATGTCGGCCGGGGTCAGATCGTTGTAGCGGGTGGGATAGTAAGTCAAAAGGTCGCCGACCGTGTCAATCCCCAGCGTTGCCAGCTCCTGGGCCCGTTTGGCACCGACGCCCTTCAGCTTCGTCACCGGATCCTGTAAGCTCTGCATTCCATAACCTCCCTTCCTGGGTTTAGCAAAGGGGCCATGACAAAGCGGTCTTCGTCACGGCCCCGTAAGTTAATCATGTTTTAGCGTGGTTTATTCAACTGAGATCAAGTATGGGTAAACCGGTTGGCCACCGTCGTAAATCTGAACGTCCAGCTCATCGTCGACGTCCAAGATAGCTTCCTTGATGGCCTCCGCCGTCTCAGAATCGCCATCAGCCCCAACCAGGATCGTGACCACTTCACTGTCCTCGTCCAGCATCTGCTTGACCATCTTGATGGCGGTCTCCTTCAGGTCTGGCGTGGCTTCGACGATCTTGCCGTCGACGATCCCGAGGAAGTCGTCTTTCTGGATCTCCATGCCGTCGATCTTCGTGTCCCGAATGGCGTGGGTCACTTCACCGCTGGCCACCGTGGTCATGTTTTCCTCCATGTTGGCCTGGTTTTCTTCCAGGGAAGCTTCCGCGTTGTATTCCAGCATGGCGCTCATTGCCTGGGCAATTGTCTTGGTGTGGACAACCTTCGTCGGGATGGCCGCTACCTCAGCGGCCTGGTCAGCCGTCATGAAGATGTTGCCGTTATCCGGCAGCACCAGGGCCTGCTTGGCGCCACTCTGGTTGATGGCTTCCGTGATGTCCTGAGTACTTGGGTTCATAGTCTGACCACCGCTGATAATGTGGGTAACCCCGAGACTCTTCAGGAGCTTGGCGATCCCGTCACCAGAGGCCACGGCAATCACGGCCGTTTCCGGTGCTGGCGCTGCTTGCTGCTTGGCCTTCTCGATTGGGCTCTCAGCTTCCTCATCGTCGTGCTCCATGATCTCTTCTTGCTGCCAGACCATGTTATGAATTTCAATGGTCTGGAGGTCACCGAACTGTTGTCCCCAGCTCAAAACCTCACCGGGGTGTTCGGTGTGGACGTGCACCCGCACCACCTGATCATCGTTTAAGACGAGGAGGCTGTCCCCCATCTTGGCCAGGTA
>DWZB01000052.1 GCA_019118405.1 Candidatus Limosilactobacillus gallistercoris | reverse complement strand
CGGAGACAAATCGCATGAATACGTTTGTAGATCAAATTAAAATCGAGGTGCACGCCGGTAAGGGTGGCGACGGCATGGTTGCCTTTCGGCGTGAAAAATACGTCCCAAACGGGGGCCCCGCTGGGGGTGATGGCGGCCGTGGCGGCAGCATCATCCTAAAGGTGGACGAAGGACTGCGGACCCTGATGGACTTCCGTTACCACCGGATCTTCAAGGCGAAGAACGGCGGCAACGGGATGAACAAGCAGATGACCGGCCCCAGCGCGGCTGATACGGTAATCGCGGTACCTCAAGGAACCACGGTGCGGGACCTGGATACCGGTGAGATCATCGGTGACCTGGTAGAAAAGGACCAGGAGCTGGTCGTTGCCCGCGGTGGCCGTGGCGGCCGGGGCAATATTCACTTTGCCAGTGCTAAGAACCCTGCACCAGAAATCGCCGAAAACGGTGAACCGGGTGAAGATCATTACCTGGAGCTCGAATTGAAGATGCTGGCCGATGTGGGTCTGATCGGTTTCCCATCAGTCGGCAAGTCGACCCTGCTGTCAGTGGTTACTGGGGCCAAGCCAAAGATTGCGGCCTACGAGTTTACAACCCTGGTACCAAACCTGGGGATGGTAATGCTGCCGGATGGCCGGGACTTTGCCATGGCTGATATGCCCGGCCTGATCGAGGGGGCCGCTAAGGGCGTTGGCCTGGGGCTGAAGTTTTTGCGCCACATCGAGCGGACCCGGGTTCTCCTGCACCTGGTCGACATGAGCAGTGAAGACCCTAAACAGGCCATCCAGCGCTACCGGCAGATTAACCACGAACTGGCGAACTACGATCCGGAACTGCTGAAGCGGCCGCAGATTGTGGTTGCCACCAAGATGGACATGCCAAACGCTGCTGAGAACCTGGAACACTTCAAGAAGGAGCTGGCTGCTGACCAGACGCTGGATCAGACACCACGGGTCTTCCCTATCTCGGCGGTTACCCACCAGGGGGTTCAGCAGCTGATGCAATTGACGGCCGACCTGCTCGATAAGACGCCGGCATTTGACAGTGAGAGTCATGACGAGAAGCTGGTTGCCGAGTACAAGGCCACAGCGCCAGAGAAGGAGACGCAGGACTTTACCATCACCAAGGACGAGGATGGCACCTGGGTTCTTGGCGGTGCCAAGCTGTTGCGGCTCTTTGATATGACCGACCTGACCCACGAACAGAGTCAGCTGCGCTTTGCCCGGCAACTGCGGGCGATGGGAGTTGACGATGCACTGCGGGCCAAGGGAATAAAGGATGGCGACTTAGTCCGGATCAAGAAGTTCGTCTTCGAATTCGTTCAGTAAGATAAAATTAGAAGGTAGGAAATTAAGGTATGCAACTTGAATTTTTAGGAACGGGTGCGGGATCACCCAGCAAGCAGCGGAACGTCTCCAGCGTGGCGTTGCGCTTACTGGAAGAACGCAACGCAATCTGGCTGTTCGATGTTGGTGAGGCTACTCAGCACCAGATCCTCTATACAACTATTCGGCCGCGAAAGATTGAGAAAATCTTCATTACCCACTTGCACGGTGACCACATCTTTGGTCTGCCGGGGCTGCTCAGCTCCCGGTCGTTTCAGGGCGGCGACGAGCCGTTGACTATCTATGGACCGGTCGGTATCAAGCGCTTTGTGCAGACTGCGCTCCAGGTCAGCGAGTCCCGGCTCAGCTATCCCCTGCACTTCGTTGAAATCGAACATGAGGGTGAGATTTTTAAGGATGATAGCTTCACGGTCTATGCCAAGCGGCTGGACCATAAGATTACCTGCTTTGGCTACCGGGTTGTTGAACATGACCATCCTGGCGAATTGCAGGTCGACAAGCTCCGGGAAATGCACATCCCATCCGGCCCGGTCTATGGTCAGCTGAAGGCCGGCAAGACGGTTAAGCTGGACGATGGTCGGGTCCTGAACGGCCAAGATTTCATTGGTCCAGCTCAGCCAGGACGGATCGTTGCCATTCTGGGTGATACCCGGCAGACCAAGAACGCGGTTTGGCTGGCCCGGAACGCCGATGTCCTGGTTCACGAGAGTACCTTTGGCAAGGATGAGGCTAAATTGGCGCATAACTATTACCATTCGACCAGTAAGCAGGCAGCCGAGATTGCTAAAGAAGCTGGTGCCAAGCGGCTCCTGCTCAACCATATTTCGGCGCGTTACGCTGGGAAGGCTGCCTACCAACTGGCCTACCAAGTTCGCAAGCTTTTTCCAAATACGCGGGTTGTCAACGACCTGGATGTTTTCGATATTCCGTTTAAGAAGCAAGGGGAAAGGGATGGTAAGTAATGTTAGGACGTGTTAAGGCATTACGGTTCTTACGAAATGAAGTTGTGCTGATCACCGGTGGCTCCAGTGGGATCGGCAAGGCCCTGGCGTTTGAAGCGGCACGGCGGAGAGCCATTGTGGTAGTGGTTGCCCAGAACCAGGAAAAGCTGGCGGCCGTTGCCAAGAAGTGCCTGATCCTGTCCGGCCGGCCCGCCTTTGCCTATGCGGCGGACGTAACTTCCCCGCAGGCAATCGACGAGGTCCTCACCAAGGTTAAGCATGAGGTTGGGGCGATTGATGTCCTGATTAATTCGGCGGGTCTGGGTGAATTTACCGCGGCTGCCCATGAGAAGTATTCCTCAATGGCCGAAATGGTCCACGTCAACATGTTGGCCCTGATGTACATCAGCCGGTGTGTCGCCAAGCAGATGATGGATCAGGGATACGGGGCAATCATCAATGTTGCCTCACTTGCTGGCAAGATTCCGACGCCGAACAGTGCCGTCTACTCTGCCACGAAGGCCGGTGTGATCCAGTTCGATAATGTCTTGCGGATGGAAGTTGCGGACTACGGGGTTCAGGTCTTGACAGTTAACCCGGGTCCAATTGCGACTCCGTTCTTTAAGAAGGCCGACCGGACTGGTGAGTATCAGGCCCACCTGCCGAAGTGGATATTCATCGAGCCAGACGAGTTGGCCCGCCGGATCTGGGATAACGTTGGCCACAAGACTCGGGAGATCAATGTGCCGGTTTACGTGGCCTACCTTGGTTGGGCCTACCAGGTCTTCCCTGGTCTTGGCGACTGGGCAATTAAGAAGTTCTTTGATTTCCAACAGGATAAGAAGAATCTGTAGTTTTTGCGAATTGTAAAAGAAGGGCTGTCAGCGTAACTTGTGCAGCCCTTTCTTATTTTAGAAAAGGGTTAAGGGTGAAAAAATGGTTAACACACGGTTCAAATGGAAACTAGCAACGCAGGCCGATCCGGCAACGGTGAAGCAGTTGGCAAAAGACGCCCAAGTTAGCCCGGTGGTGGCCGAGCTGCTGGCTAGTCGGGGGTACGAACAGGCAACGGATGCGGCAGCGTTTCTCAAGGCCGACCCGCAGACCATTCACGATCCGCACCAGCTCCATGACATGGATAAGGCCGTTGACCGGATTCAGGAAGCAATTGAACGTGGTGAACAGATCACGGTTTATGGCGACTACGATGCTGACGGGATCACCAGTACGGCGGTGATGTACGAAACGTTGCAGGCGGTCGGCGCCAACGTTAACTACTACATCCCCAACCGCTTCAAGGATGGTTATGGGCCCAATGCCGCTGCATACCAGCGTTTAATCGAACAGGGAACCCAATTGTTTGTCACGGTCGATAATGGGGTCAGTGGGAAGGACGTCATTGATCCCGTGATGGCACAGGGGATTGACGTTGTGATCACTGACCACCATGAGATGCCGGCGGACCTGCCTGATGCCGTAGCCATCGTCCATCCCCAATATCCCGGTAGTGATTACCCGTTTGCCGGCTTGTCCGGGGTGGGGGTCGCCTTCAAGCTGGCCTGGGCGCTGACCGATGAGTTTCCGACGGAGCTGCTTGACCTGGTCGCAATCGGGGAAATTGCCGACGTAGTTAGTGTGGCCGACGAGAACCGGGCCCTGATCACAATGGGGCTGCAGGAGCTGCGCCAAGGACTGCGGCCCGGTCTGCACGCCCTGATCAAGCAGGCGGGGCTGAATGAACAGCGGCTGACCGATCAAGATATCGGATTTGGAATTGCCCCCCGCCTTAATGCGCTGGGCCGGGTGGCGGATGCCAGTCTCGGCGTTCAACTGCTAACTACCCTTGATGACCAGGAGGGCGAACAATTGGCCGCCCAGGTGGAGGCCGCTAACCAGCAACGGCGGCAACTGGTTGACCAAGTGATGACGGCAGCCAGCGAGCAGGCCCAGGCTCCGGGAAATCAGGATCAGCCGGTATTGGTACTCCTGGGCCATGGCTGGCACCAGGGAATCCTGGGGATTGTTGCCAGCCGAATCCGGGAACAGACCGGCAAGCCGACCATTGTTGCCAGCACGGATCAGGATGGGCAAGTGGCAAAGGCGTCCGGACGAAGTGATGATCGCTTTAATCTTTTTACGGCCCTGGATGCGCACCGGGACCTGATGACGGCCTTCGGTGGACACCCGGCAGCCTGCGGACTATCATTTGAAGTTGGTAAGCTGGCGGCGTTGCGGGCCGCATTGCGCGACGAAGCAGCCAAACAGAATTTTGATTGGCATGCACCGGCCCCGTTGCTGCTGGCTGCTCAACTGAAGCCTCAGGAAGTCAGCGAACAGCTATACGATGACCTGCAGAAGTTGGCGCCGTTTGGCCCGGACAATGAGGAACCGGTTTTCGAGTTCAGCGATGTTCATCCGACTAACGTGCGAACGATGGGGAAGGATAACAGTCACCTGAAGTTTATGCTGCCGGGCAAGCAGGCCGACGTGGCAGTGGTGGCCTTTGGCTGGGGCGCGGATACTCAACTCTTCCGGGCCCAGGGCGGTCAGCTCGATATTGCCGCGAAGGTGGCCATTAATGAGTGGCATGGGCAACGCCAGGTCCAACTGATGCTGGTCGATGCCCGGGTCCGGGGAACCATGGTCTTGGACGAACGGACGGCTCACCTGCGGACAGCGCACTTCCAAGAACCTGGTGAGTATGTCATCTATGACGAGCGGCTGCGCAAGAACGTTGCTCCCCACGTCGGTGCCGCTCATGCCCTGACTCCAGATGCGGCGAGTCAGATGGACCTGGCAGGCAAGACGGTGACCCTGGTCGACCTGCCAGACAGCCTGGACAGCTTTAAGAAGCTTTTCCAAAATGACACTGGGATGCCGGCAGTGGTTCGGCTGTTACTGGCGAGTCGGCATAGTGCATATCTGGCTGGGCTGCCAAGCCGCACGGACTTTGCACAAGTCTTCAAGTTCCTGAAGCAATACCCGCAAGTGCAGTGGCCGAGCCAACAAACGGCAATGAGCAAATACCTAAAAATGAATGCAGAACGATTAAATTTCGTAATTCAAGTGTTTTCTGAAGCGGGATTTGTTACAATTAAACATGGTGTTTTAAATCTGCAACCCACAAGTGGGAAGACAGACCTAAAACAAACGACACGGTATCAACAACAGCTTGCCCGTTATCAAGCAGAAAAGACATTATTATATGATGATGCGGCAACCGTTACCCAATGGATACTACAGTGCCTTAAGATGAATTAAAGGAGACAATTTTTGTATGACTTTAGACCTCTATAAATACGTTGCTAGTATTCCAGATTATCCTGAAAAGGGGATTATTTTCCGGGATATCCTGCCATTGATGGCCGATGGCGAGGCGTACAAGCAGGCAACGGATGAATTATCTGCTTATGCAAGGGACAAGCAGGTTGATATGGTAGTGGGTCCCGAGGCCCGGGGCTTCATTGTTGGCTGCCCGATCGCCCGTGAACTGGGTGTCGGTTTTGCGCCTGCCCGGAAGAAGGGAAAGCTGCCGCGTAAAGCGATCAGTGCCAGCTACAGTCTTGAGTATGGTACTGCTACTCTCCAGATGGAAGCCGACTCAATCAAGCCGGGGCAACGGGTCCTGGTGGTTGATGACCTGCTGGCAACCGGTGGAACAATTTCCGCAACAATCGAAATGGTTGAGAAGATGGGCGGCGTTGTCGCTGGCTGTGCTTTCCTAATCGAATTAAAGGATCTTCATGGTCGGGAAAAGATTAAGGATTACGACATGAAGGCTTTGATGGAGTTCTAAATTGAAGAGGCTGAGCATGTTCTCAGTCTCTTTACTATATCTGAATGCAATTAGGAAATTTAGCGTAGTTAATAAAGAGGTATCAATATATGATCTTTCTAGTTATTTTTGGCGCACTGATGTTGATCCTGGGCGGCTTTTACCTTGCCAATTCATGGCAGCAGTACCGTGAGTGGAAAGGCGGGACCATCATTGTGGTCTTGAGTCTGATCGCGGTGATCTACGGGACCATCAACTTGCCATACTTTCATCATAACCAGCGGCAGGCAAGTGACCAGGCCAGTTCCTCTTCCCAGGTAGTGCAACAGTCTGGGCAAAATGCCAGCTCATTTTCTAATAAACTTGGCAGCATCAATGCGCAGAGCAATCAGGGCAACCAGGAAGATAGGGAAATGGCTGTTCTCCGTCAGTTGCAAAAGGGTTATTCTAAGTTCGGCACGGTTTCCTTTGATGAGAAATCCAAGACATACCAGATTAAACCGACGGATGATGAGACGGTGAAGGCCCTGCAAGCCCTGATCCAGGATCCAAGCCAGGCAGAGCAGATGGGCTGGCCAAACTTGACCAAGTCAATCAAGCAGAACTCGCGTCAGGTTGATAACGTATTAACGGATGAGTATTCGCTAAGCATTGTCAACCCGGATAATACTAAACAAGCGCTCTATACCGCTAAGAACGGCAAGACTACGTACGATATTGCTAACCAGGACAACTAGGTTAGCCATTCAACTGTTGCACTTTACGCAAGTTCGAAAACTTGTTATAATGTAATAGTTGATTTTGGAGAGTTGGCAGAGTGGTAATGCACCGGACTCGAAATCC
>DWZB01000051.1 GCA_019118405.1 Candidatus Limosilactobacillus gallistercoris | reverse complement strand
CCTGGCAGATCATGATTTCACTGCTGAAGAGATCCAAACCATCATGGACGTAATCAGCAACATCTCCTTTGCTCACACCCTCGACGGCGAAGAGATCCAGCTCTCCCCGATTGGCAAAATCGTCCGGGACGCTGACTGGCTGGATGCGATCGGCGCCCTCGGCATCACCCGGGCCATCTACTACGGGGGTGCCCACCACGAGAAAATTTATGATCCCGCGGTTAAGCCCCGCCAGAACATGAGCCGGGAGGAGTACCGCAACTTGGCTGACGAGACGATCATTAACCACTTCTACGAGAAGATCCTCAAATTAAAGGACATGCTGCAGACAGCAACTGCTCGTCAGATCGCCGAGCACCGTCAGCAGGTCATGCTAGACTTCCTGGCCGAGTTCAAGGCCGAATGGAAAGCCGAACGCTAAGATAAATAAAACCGCCCTGTTAGCGCAAATGCTAGCAAGGCGGTTTTGTTTATTTGTCAGAATTATCAGAATCATTATTATCGGCTGGGGTAACCCACCGCTGCCACAGCCACCGGGCGGCGATTGCCAGTAGCGGCGTTAATACGGCATAGAGCAGCGCGGTCAGAATACTGGTGGAAAAGCCCAGTTGGACAAAGGCCCAGGCGGTCGCTCCCTGACCGTCGAATAACCAGCCTGCTACTGCAAGGCCACCTTCGATCAGGACGAGTTGCAACAATCCAGCAACCAGACTGAGAAAAATCAACTGCTGGTGGGTAACGTCCTGGTCGCGTGGCAGTTGCCAGCCGATCAGCCAGGCCAGCGGAGTAACCGTCAACAGGACGTCGATAATGGCTACCCAGCCAGCCGTTCCGAGCACGAACATAATAATCAGGGCGATGACGGTGATCAAAAACGCCCAGCCAGCACCCGCGGACAGCAGGACGGCCAGACTGATAATCCCGGCCCACGGTGCCACGAAGATTCCCGTTGGCAAAACGAAGCGAACACTTCCGAAGCCAACAAGCACCACCAGCACGACCGCCATAACCGCAAAGGCCACGGATTTACTATTTACCCGCATGATTCTAGAGCGGCTTCTTATCAGTATCCTGCATCCAGGCCAGGGCCAGTGCACCTTGACCGAGGTGGGTACCGATAACGGGACCGAAGTAACTCAGCTCGAACTTAATGTCCGGGAAGTCCGCCTGCATCTTCTCCATCCACTTCTGACCAGCTTCCGGCGCATTAGCGTGGAAGACAATGCAGCGAACTGGATAGTCGAGCTTCGACAAGTCTTCCTTGAAGATCTGCTCACACCGCAGCTTGGCCTTCTTCATGGAACGAACCTTTTCAAAAGCCTCGATGGCGTGGTGCTCATTGTGGAAGCTCAAGAGCGGCTTGATCTTCAGGATGGAACCAACAAATGCGGAGGCGTTGGAAAGCCGACCGCCCCGTACGAGGTTCCGCAGGTCATCAACCACGAAGACTTCGTTGATCGTGTCCCGCAGCTGGGTCAGCTTGGCAATGATGGTATCCACGTCTTCCCCGGCTTCGACCATCTGCGCAGCCTGGATGGCCAGGTACCCCATCAGCTTAACCGTAATCCGACTATCGAACGGCACGATCTTAATCGTATCCTTCATTTCTTCCGCAATCTGACTGATGTTGTTCAGAAAGCCAGAGATGGACTTCGTCAGGTGGATACTGATGACAGCATCGTAACCCTCGTCGGCCAGCTTTTGGTAAAGCTCCATCATCTCACCGATTGAAGGCTGGGAAGTACTTGGGAAAGTACTGGACGTCTTCAATCGGTGGTAAAATTCTTCGATTGTAATATCAACGCCTTCACGGTAACTCTTACCGTCCACAACGAATGGAATTGGGACAACGTGAATATGATTGGCGGCCGCCTCTTCTGGAGTAAGGTAGGCGGTGCTGTCGGTTACAACAGCAATTTTCATTGTATCGTCCTCCATTTTTAATTGATAATTTCAATATAATTGCTTTGAAGTGGATAAAAAACCACATAATATAAGAAGCATACCACATGCAGAAGTATAAACCAACTTATTTCGGTGGACAAATGCTTAAACTTGTTCGCATACGGGGAAAAACGGTATAATATATATCGCATAATTTTGAACGTTATTTAATGAAAGGAGCGCTTTGCATGTCCTTTGACGGTTTCTTTACCCATGCAATGGTGCATGAACTAGACCAAACACTAACTACCGGTCGAGTGGCCCGCGTGAGCCAACCCTACCCGGCGGAGCTGATCATTACGATCCGCGCGCACCGGCACAATCACGCCCTCCTGCTCTCAGCCAATCCGACCTACCCGCGGATCCAGATTACGACTATCCCCTACAGCAATCCGGCGGTCCCAACCAATTTCACGATGACCCTTCGTAAGTACCTGGAAGGAGCCATTCTGCATTCAATCGAACAGGTCGGCAATGACCGGATCATCAAGCTGACCTTCGATACCCGGGACGAACTGGGTGATAGTCAACAGCTGGTTTTGGTCAGCGAAATCATGGCCCGGCACAGTAACATCTCCCTAGTCAACCATAAGACGGGCAAGATCATCGACACGATCAAGCACGTCGGTTCGGATCAGAACCGGGTGCGGCTGCTCCTGCCGGGGGCAACTTTTGTCATGCCGCCGAAGCAGGATAAGCTCGATCCTTACCTGCCAAATCAACTCTACAGTGACTTAGTTCGGCAATACCAGGATCCACGTGAACTGGCCCACCAGCTGCAGCAGGGCTACGAAGGGCTGGGGACCGACACGGCACGGCACCTCGCCAACCGCCTGCTCGCCAGTGACCACCTGCCAACGACCTATCAGCAGTTCATTCAGCACTTCAATTCTCCCGATCCGGTAATCATCAATGACAAACGGAAGTCATTCATGGTCTTCCCACCACTGAATACTGAGGAAGATACCCTGCAGCACTACCCGACCCTCTCCGAAATGCTGGACAACTATTACGCCCAGAAAGCACAACAGGACCGTTCCAAGGAGCTGGCCGGCCAGGTCATCAAGGTGATCAAGAACGAGCTGAAGAAGGACCGACGGAAGGTTAAGAAGTTCAACCAGCAGCTGGCCGACGCCGATGCTGCCGACCGCTACCGGATTCGGGGGGAAATCCTAACCACCTACCTGGGCAAACTGAAGCCTGGCATGAAGGAGATCACCCTGCCGAACTTCTACGATGATAACAAGCCGCTGAAGATCAAGCTGGCACCGGAATTGTCACCATCTCGCAACGCCCAGAAGTACTTCACCAAGTATGATAAGCTGAAGGCCTCCGTTGCCCACGTCAACGAGCAGATGAAATTGACTAACGACGAGATCGCCTACTTCGAGAATATTCAAAACCAGATCGACCTGGCGGAGCCGTCTGATATTCAGGAGATCCGGCTCGAATTGCAACAGCAGGGCTACATCAAGGGTAAGAAACAGAAGAGCAAGAAGCGGCGCAAGGTTCGCCTCAGCAAGCCCGAACAGTTCCACACCAGTGACGGGACCTTGGTGCTGGTCGGCAAGAATAACTTGCAGAACGACCGGCTGAGTTTCAAAACTGCCAACAAGAATGAGATCTGGCTTCATGTCAAGGACATTCCTGGTTCGCACGTCGTAATCCGCTCAACTGATCCGAGCGAGCAGACCATCTTGGAAGCGGCCCAACTGGCGGCCTACTTCTCCAAGGGCCGAGATTCGGATAACGTTCCCGTTGACTACCTGCCGGTCAAGCGGCTCCACAAGCCGAACGGTACTAAGCCCGGTTTTGTTACGTTTACCGGTCAGAAGACTTTGTACGTTACGCCGCATAAGCTTGCAAACTAACGGGCTCTATGGTGTTGCGACACTTAAATTTGAATACTTTGGTAATTGAGGAGTGCTTATTGAGCGCTTCTTTTATTTTGCATCGGTTTGTTTGAAATTTTGTTTCTTTTTATTTTTTTATTTTATGTTTAGTTAAAGTAAATTTCAACTTTACATTATTTTTGTTTTACGTGCTCAATATAAAAAGCGCTCGGCTTACCGTCTATTTTCGATGTGCCAAGCACTTTGCAATCAAATATTCAATTTAACGACGCCCCACTCATGGTAGCGGTCCCTAGCCAAAAAGACGCAGCCGCAAGCTGAAGGAGCGACCCGCGCCTCTGTCTTCACCTTTATCGCGTGCCTTCCTATGCCTGCAGGTGGCCGCTAACACTCGGCACTAAGAGCTCGTATACATATGAAAGTTCCTGCGGACGGTATGCCCCGTGAAGCGTCCCCACCTTAGTGAAGCCGTTCTTCGTGATCACGTGCT
The DNA here is from genome assembly GCA_019118405.1 of Candidatus Limosilactobacillus gallistercoris. Lineage (GTDB taxonomy): Bacteria > Bacillota > Bacilli > Lactobacillales > Lactobacillaceae > Limosilactobacillus > Limosilactobacillus galli. Next base: position 271 of record DWZB01000051.1, on the reverse strand, counting down.
GCATCACCTGGTTGTTTTCATTCGTGCTGATCCGGATGGACTTAACCTCTGGCCGGTGTTCTTCCAGATAGTCCAGCATGTGGATGAAGAGCTTCGAAGCATAGCCCTTCCCCGCATGGTCGGAATGAATAGCGACCCGGTGAACGACGACATAGTTTTCAGTCTCCATCAGCCACTTCCCGTTCAGGTCGTCGTAGAAGTGATCCGGAGCATCGACAATTGCCAGGGTTCCCACTGTCTGGCCATCATTGGACTGGGCCAGGTAGGCGTA